>DASRSL010000184.1:0-6326 GCA_035656495.1 Roseiarcus sp. | reverse complement strand
GCTTGCGGGCAAAGGATAGCGCCTCACCTCTTGGCCGCCGCCAGCACCGGCCCCGCGCCGGCGGCCTGGACGAGGACCGCCTCCGCGAGCTCCGGCTTGCCTCCCACGGGCAGCGCGAAGGTCTCCGCCTGGCCGCGCCAGCGGCCGAGCAGGACCATCTCATGCACGACGTCCTTGTGCGGCAGCATCCGACCGGCGTTCTCGCCGCGCCTTACGGCGACCTCGACGACGCGGGGATCGTAGCGGGCAAGCCAGACGTCGGCGCCGCCGGCGGGCGCGGCTCCGGCCGCGACTGAAACCGCGCCGGCGGCGAAATGAACGTCCGGGCCGCCCGCGCCCCGATCGCCGCGGCTCATGAGCCCGGCGAGCCCGGCCGGATCGAGCCCGTCGCCCTCCACCCGGCCGTTGATCACGACCTGAGGCGTATAGACGCCGTCGCGCCCCATTGCGTGGGCGTAGGCATATTGGCGCGCCGTCCAGGCGGGTTTCGAGAACGTGTCCTTCCAGCCGAGCCGGTCCCAATAATCGACAGAGAAGGAGAGCGCCAGCACGTCCGCCCGGTCGCTGATCGCCGCCACGTTGGCGGCGGCGGGCGGACAGGACGAGCAGCCCTGGCTCTGGAACAGCTCCACCACGGTCGGATGCGCCGCATCGGCGGCGAGGCCGCCGGACGGCGTGGCCGCCAGAACCGCCAGACCGGCGCCAACGGCGCCGAGTTTCGCCCATAGAATCATCGCTTCGTCTCCGAAAGCGGCGCCGCATGCGCCCTCGCGGCGATCTTCGCTCTCGACGGGCCGATGTTACGCTCGCGTGCTTTTCCGCGCGCTATGCGATAGGCCACTCGTCTCCCCCGCGGCGATCGGAGAAGGCGGACGATCGCCTTTGCGTCTTCACGAAAGCGCATGGCTCGCTCAGAACTCCACGTTCCCCGACTCTTCGTGTCCGCGGCGCTCGCCGAGGGCGCCGAGCTCGCGCTGTCGCCCGAGCAGGCGAACTATCTCGTCAACGTCCTGCGTCTGGCCAAAGGCGCGCGCCTGCTCCTGTTCAACGGGCGCGACGGCGAGTTTTTCGCTTCGCTCGCCGCGATCGCGCGCAAAAGCGTCACGCTCGCCGTCGGCGGACGCCGCCGGCGCCAGGAGCGTCCGCCCGACGTCGATTTCCTGTTCGCGCCGCTGAAGCACGCGAGGCTCGACTATCTGGCGCAGAAGGCGGTCGAGATGGGAGCGCGACGTCTGAGGCCGGTCGTCACGCGCCGCACCCAGGTCGCGCGGCTCAATCTCCAGCGCCTCGAGGCCAACGCGATCGAGGCCTGCGAGCAGTGCGGCGTCACCTGGGCGCCCGTGGTTTCGCCGCTCGAGCCGCTGGACGAGGCGCTCGCGCGCTGGCCGGCGGAGCGCCTGCTCGTCTTCTGCGACGAGGAGGCGCCGCAGGCGAGCCCGCTTGCCGCGCTCGGCGAGGCAAAGGCGCACGCCGGCATTGGCCTCCTGATCGGGCCGGAGGGCGGCTTCGAAGAGCGTGAGCGGGCGGCGATCCTCGCCCTTCCGCGCATTGTACGCCTCTGTCTCGGGCCGCGCGTCCTGCGCGCCGACACAGCGGCGGTGGCCGCGCTCGCGCTCGTCCAGGCCACGCTCGGCGATTGGACGAAGCAAGTTGAGAACGATGGATAGAGCGTGTCGCGGCTTCGCGCCGCCATGTTGCCGCCACGATATGGTTCCATCCCGGCCCTGCTTGAGACGGGGCGACTCGCGATGCGGCGAAAGTTCGAACGGTCGGCGGTTGCGCCGCTGGCGGTTCTTCTGACGGTCTCACTGATCGGACCGACGAAGGCGGAGGATCTCACGCCTTCGCCGGAGGGAGCGACATCCCCGCCGACCGCGCCATGTGGCGACGCGGAGCAGGGTTGCGCGCGGATCCGCGGGCACATTCCTGCGGCGTCGGAATTGGCCGGCGTCAAGACGATCGGCGGTCGCCAGGCGGCCTTCGGGCTGCCGCCCTTTGACGTCGGCGGCCAGGCCGCCGACGCCCTCCGCCGCAGCCTCTTCTTTCTCCAGACGAGCCACGAGGAGACAGCGCGTTAGAGTGGGATTAGCGCCGGCGGCGCCCGTTGCCGAGACGCGCCGAAAGCACTAGCTTTCGCAACCGACCCCGACCTCGCGGGGCGCCAAACTGGGGGAACGCAATGATTGCTCGACGCGTCGCCGTCGCCGGCCTCTTCACCGTCGGCGCGCTGGCCGCTGTGGGTTCGGACGCCTTGGCGGCGGCCGATGCGCTGACCTACTGCAAGTCCGACGTGGCGAGGCTGTGTCCTGGCCTTCAGCCGGGCGGCGGCCGCATCATCGGTTGCCTCAAGGAGCACAAGATGGAGATGAGCGTCGGCTGCGCAAAGGCGCTCCAGAAGATGAAGGCGCAGATGGGCAAATAGCCGCCCAGCAGCGGCTCCGCTAGAAAACCGCTTCCGAAAAGGCCGGATCGACCGACCGGCCCCATGGGCCTTTGTAGCGATCGATCCACTCATGCGCAGGCGAACGGCCGCTTTCTGCGATCGCCTCGAGCGGGCGCAGCCAGACGGTCTCGTCCTCGCCTTTTTCGTTCCGCCGCGCGCGCCGCTTGAGCCCGCCGTGGGCGATCGCCAATGTGTCGAGCGCGACCGAACGCAAGTCGCGGCCGCCGATTTTGGCGGCGAGGCCGATGCGGGGGACCACGTCGCGCAGGTTTTGCCGGTCCTCGGCGCGCCAGCCGCTGACGAGTTCCAGGGCAGCCGAGAGCGCGTCCGGATCGTAGAAAAGGCCGATCATCAGGGCCGCCATCGCCACGATCCTCTCGGGCGGCCCGACGTCGGCGCCGCGCATCTCGAGGTAGCGCTTGAGCCGCACCTCGGGAAAGATCGTCGACAGATGGTTCTCCCAGTCGGCCATCGTCGCGCGCTCGCCCGGGAGCGCCGCGAGCTTGCCGGCGAGCAGATCGCGAAAGCTCGCGCCGGCGACGTCGATGTAGGTCGAGCCGCGTTTGAGGAAATAAAGCGGCACGTCGAGGGCATAGTCGACATAGCGCTCGAACCCCATGCCCGGCTCGAAGGCGAAGGGCAGCATGCCAGTGCGGTCCGGATCGGTGTGGCGCCAGATCTCCGAGCGCATGGAAAGAAAGCCGTTCAGCTTGCCTTCGGTGAAGGGTGAATTGGCGAATAGCGCGGTGATCGCCGGCTGCAGCGCAAGCCCCACCCGGAGCTTGGCCACCATGTCCTTCTCGTCGCGGTAGTCGAGGTTGGCCTGAACGGTCGAGGTGCGGAACATCATGTCGAGGCCGAGCGTCCCGACCTTCGGCATGTAGCGCTTCATGATGTCGTAACGGCTTTTCGGCATGACCGGGGTCTCGGCCCGCGTCCATTTCGGGCTCATCCCGAGCGTGAGGGCAGAGATGCCGAACGGCTCGGCGGCCGATTTGCAGAGCTCGATATGGCGCTCGAGCTCGGCGGCGGTCTCGTGGGCGGTGTCGAGCGGAGAGCCCGACAGCTCGAACTGTCCCCCCGGCTCGAGTGAAATGCCTGCGCCGCTCTCGCCGTCGTAGAGGCCGATAAGTTGGCCGGCGTTCTCGATGCGCTCCCATCCGAGCCGGCCGTTCATCTTTTCGATGAGCGCGCCGACTCCCCTGTCGCCCCCGTGAGGGACGGGCGACAGACCGGCGCGGTAAAACAGGATCTTTTCGTGCTCCGTGCCAACCCGGAAGGGGCCGACCGGCTTGCACCCCTTTTCGAACCAGGCGGCCAGCGCGTCGCGCGATTCGATAACTGCACCCTCGACGACGTCGCGAGCCATGAAGCCTGGCGTCCCTGCGGCCGGGCGAGCCGGCGATTGGCGGCTAGATAGGCGGGCGGCCGCGACAATGCAAATGAGGGCTTAAACCCACCGGCGGGCTCATGCGGAGGGCCTCACGCCCGCTTCCCGCCGCCGGAAAACGGCGACTTTGCGAGACGCGCCGTGGTCGCCTAGGCCACGGCGACCGCGCCGACGCCGAACACGGCGCAGCCGAAGGCGACGCCCATCATGCCGCCCTTCACGCCGCCGAAGCGCACGCCCAGGGTGACGAACGGAATCGTGCCGAGCGTCGCCCTCCCCAGTTGAACGCCGTCGCCATGAGCGGAAAGCCCAGGTTGTTGAAGGCCGTGTTGGCGACGAAGAGGCACGCCAGGAACAACCACATCGAGACGCCGAACCGGCAGAAGAACGTCACGTAATCGGCGCTCTCGGGGTTGGCGTCGAAGGCCGAGACGAGCGCCGGCGCGGCGAGCGCGAGAGCGCCCCAGGCGACGAGAACGTAGCCGACCGAGAGGATGAAGGAATCGGTCAGCGCCCGGCGGACTCGGCCGAGCCGTCTCGCGCCGTAATTCTGTCCGATGATTGGGCCGATCGAGCCGGTGAGCGCGAAAATGACGCCGAAGGCGACCGGCGACACGCGGTCGATGATTGCGGTCGCCGCAATCGCCGACTCGCCGAGGTCGGAGAAGATCCGCACCGCATAGGCCGAGCCGACCGGGGTGGCCATATTGGCGACGATGGCGGGAAGGCCGATCGCCATGATCGGCGCGAAATCGCGGCGCGCGGCCTCAAGGCTTGGCCGCGCGACGAGGTCATGTACGAGAACGGCGCCGTGCAACCCCACGGCGAACAGGATCAGGCGCGAGAGCACCGTCACCCAGGCGGCCCCGTAGACTCCGAGGCCGAGGCCGAAGATGAGCAGCGGATCGAGGAGGGCGGTCGCGATGCCTGCCGACAGCGTCACGTACATCGCCCGCCGCGCGTCGCCGACCGCGCGCAACACGCCGGAGAGCGTCATGCCGAGCGCGAGCGGCACGTTGGCGGGCATGCTGATCGCGATGAATTTCGAGGCCACAAGCGCCGATTCCCCGTGCGCGTGCAAGAGCGCCGCGAGGCCCCGGTCGCGAAAGACGAACATCGCCGCCGCCACCGCCGCCGAGAGGATCCCGGTGATGAGGAGCGTGGAGGAGGCGAGGCGGCGCGCCCGCGCCCGGTCGCCGGCGCCGAGCGCGCGCGACACGGTGGCGGAGGCGCCGATGGTGAGGCCGATGTTGATCGACATGACGAAGAAGGTCGTCAGACCCACGTAGCCGACCGCCGCCTTGAAAGCGTGATCGCCGAGCCGTGACACCCAAAAGAGGGAGAGGAGATCGACGACGAACACCGCCATCAGCCCGATCGCCCCGGTCGAGGTCATCACGGCGACATGGCGCATCAGCGACCCTTCGAGGAAGACGGGTCGGGCTTTTTCGCGAGCAGCGAGCGGAGCGTTCAGAGAGTCCCCCTCCTTCCCCGGGGACGCGACTTTTAGAGGCTAGCCTCGATCGGGGCTAGTGTCCTCACTCTGACGCTTTGATCTCCTTTAGGCGTCAAGCGCCCGATATGTCTTGCTGACGGCTCGCCGGGCAGCTCTTCACTTGCGAATCCGGGAAGGTCCATTTGTCGCCTCACGACGCCTTGGCCAGCGCGGCTTTCAGCTTGGCTTCAGCTTCGTTGGACAGCGAGGTTCTCAGCACCCTGGGTTTGTAAGGCTCGATCTCCGGCATTATCTTTGTCAAAGGTTACGCTTTTGACCAGCACGAAGAGGGCCGAGGATCCAGGCGGAATCGTCTGGCTAAGCCGCCTCACAAAATCATCATCGATGCCATAATCGACAAGCGAGCCCGACAGCGCTCCCGCCCCGGCGCCGACAAGCCCGCCGATCGCCATTCCAGCAAGCGGGTTCAAGAAAAGAAATCCTACCAGCGCGCCCCACAAAGCTCCCGACATGCCGCCCCGCGCAGCCCCCATCGCCGTGAGGTTGACGGCTTGCTTTATATGAACCTTGCCGTCTTTTTCGCGCTCGACCACGCAGGCATCTCAAGATCGATCAGATACTCCTTTTGAAGCGAGCGTAATTTGTTCAGCACTTCGTCAGCAGTGTGAATTCCATCGAAGTCAAAGACGACCAGGTCGCTCCCTAGGCTGCCACCCCCTGGTTCCACAATTAGCCCGACTTCACCAACTGGCGACTTTTGCGCCCGGTCAGCGTTGAAATGGCTTGGGATGGAGGCTGAAAGTCGGCACTACAGGGGCGTGAGGTCTCGCGCGGGTCAGGCTTGGAGAGAAGCCATGACTTTTGGGCGGCGGCTGGGCGGGAAGATCGAGTTTGAGGCGCTGCAGCAAGAGGCGGTGATCGTCTTCCGGTTCGGTGTGGCGCGAGAGCACGATAGTGCGCCCGTCGGTCGTCGGCAGTTCGACGTCGATCATCTGGATTGCCCCGAGCTTTTCGATGACCGCCCTCGGCGTCAGGCC
>DASRSL010000183.1:0-15515 GCA_035656495.1 Roseiarcus sp. | reverse complement strand
CGGAAGAAGTGGCGGAAGTCGTCGCGTTCCTCGCCAGCGATCGGGCTAGTTTCTGCACTGGAGCTGAATTCAAAGTGGACGGCGGCCTGATGGCCCGGCTTGGCGTGGTGCTGCCGGACTGATTACAGACGACCGCGATGAAGCTTTGCCGGTGCTGCGGTTATAACGTTTCATAGGAATCGCGTTGCAGGGTCAGGAGGAGAGGCTGAATGATCGAGCGGTCAAATGCTCGACAAAGTAGGAGGCGCGCGTGGCCGTGATAGCGGCTAGAGATATGTCGCGCCGGCAGCCGCCCTTCGTCTGGCCATCGCGGCAGCGTGCGGCGTCGGTGATGCTGTTGGCCACGGCGTTGATCGCGATCGAATTCTACGCGCCCAACTTTTTTCGTTACCACAACATCATCAACGTGCTCCTTCAAGCCTCGCTGCTTAGCCTTCTCGCGATCGGGATGACGATCGTGATGATCGTCGGCGGGATCGATCTGTCGCTGCCAGCGAATATGGCGCTGGGGGCGGTGCTTGGGGCGTTGTCGATGAAAGCCGGCGCCCATTGGGCGGTCGGCGTCGCGGTCATGATCTCGACGTGTCTGTCGGTCGGGCTCATCAACGGCTTTGCCGTCGCCAGACTCAAGATGATCCCGTTTGTTGTGACGCTGGCGATGATGACGGTGGTCTCCGGCGCTACAGTATGGCTCACGAATTCCCTCAGCATCTCGCAACTGCCGGATACGTTTGTGGACCTCTTCGACGCTCGACCTGTGTTCGGCGTTCCTGTCGCGGTGCTCATAGTCCTAGTCTTGGGCGGTTTTATCGCAATTCTGATGCGCTCGACCGTAGCAGGCCGATGGGCGTATGCGGTAGGAATTAACGAACGCGCCGCGCGCGTCGCCCGTATCCCGATCAATCGAGTCATTCTCGCGAGCTATCTCTTTTCGGGGCTCATGGCCGGATTGAGCGCAGTCCTCCTCACCGCCCGCCTGGGCTCGGCTTCAGCGAATATGGGCAATGACGGAGTGGTGCTCGACATCGTGTCAGCTTGCGTCGTGGGCGGCGTCAGCATCTATGGCGGCTCAGGGCGGGTTCCTGGCGCGCTGTTCGGCGCGCTGCTGATTACCGTTCTCTCGAACGCAATGAACCTCATAGGTGTTTCGTACTATCTGAGCCTCATTATGAAGGGCGTGGTCATTGTCGCCTTTGTCGCCATTGAAGGGCGCAGGGAGGGTCGGCAGTGAGGACAGCGCAGACACTGCTTCGCATGGACGGTGTCTGCAAAGCTTACGCGGGAGTCCTTGCGCTCAATCACGCGACCCTCGAGGCGCGCGGCGGCGAGGCCGTCGCGGTGATGGGCGCAAACGGCGCGGGCAAGTCAACGCTAATGAATATTCTCGGCGGAGTGGTCGCGGCCGACAGCGGCCGGATTACGCTCGATGGCGAAGAGATTGCTATCCGCTCGCCGAGACAGGCGGCCCAGCAGGGCATCGCTTTTGTCCATCAAGAGCTGACGATGCTTCCGACTCTCACAGTGGCGGAGAATATTTTCATCGACGATCTGCCGCGGCGAGGGCCATTTATCCGATCGGTGGAGATGGCGCATGGCGCGGAGCGTCTGCTCGCTCGCCTCGGCTGCGCAATCTCAGCCAAGACGCCGGTCGAACAGCTCGGTGTTGGCGATCGCCAATTGATCGAGATTGCGCGGGCGCTCCGACGCAACGCAAGGGTCATCATTTTTGACGAACCAACGTCGTCCCTTACCAAGCCTGAACGGCAGAAGCTATTCAATGTCATCAGCGGGTTGAAGGCCGAAGGCGCCGTCGTCATCTACATCACGCATTTCTTGGACGAGATCTTTACGGTTTGCGAGCGCGTCACGGTGATGCGAAATGGCGAAACCGTATGGTCATCGTTGATATCCGATGTCGGGCCGACAAGGGTCGTCCAACTTATGCTTGGGGTATCCGAGAACGAAGGGCGCATACGGACTCCAATCGAAGCAATCGGCGAGCAGCCAGTGCTCTCGGTGAGACGGTTGTGCCGAGAGGGTGTCTTGAATGAGATTGATTTCGAGATCCGCCGCGGCGAGATCGTCGGCCTATGGGGATTGCTTGGCTCGGGGCGAACTGAGCTCCTGCATGCGCTGGTCGGCCTCGGCCCGATTGACGGTGGGACGATAGAATGGAACGGCGGCGACGGGCCCAAGGAGATCACGCCCGAGCGGCTTCGCGCTCGCGTCGGTCTCGTCACTGAGGACCGGCGTGGAGAAGGCGTCCTCCTGCCCCTTTCTGTCTCGGATAACGTTGCTCTGCCCAATCTCATGTCCCTGCTGAACGCGTGGCGGCTCGTCGACCGGGTACGGCAGAACGCGCTCGCCGACGCGATGATCGAGCGGCTGAGGATTAAGGCGGCAGATCGAGAACAGGTGGTCAGCACGCTGAGCGGGGGCAATCAGCAAAAGGTCGTTTTTGCCAGATGGCTAGCGACGAGCCCGCGATTGTTCCTCCTGGACGAGCCAACTCGCGGTCTCGACGTCAACGCCAAAACCGAAATCTTGAAGCTTGTCGTCGAACTCGCCGGTCAGGGATGCAGTGTCCTGTTGGTCTCTTCCGAGCTCGAAGACCTCATGCGCGTCTGCGACCGCTATCTGATCATCAGCCGCGGTCGCCTCGTCGGCGCCTTGCCGGGTTCTGCCGACGTCGACGCGCTAATGCGGTCAATCGCGACAATCAAGAATGAATATGAGGCGGCGCCGTGAGTATTCGCAAGCGTGCCGCCGATTTCCTGCTACAGCGCGGCTTTGCAGTGGTGTTCGCGATCATATTCATCTTTTTTTCGGTAGCAACGGCCCATTTCTTTCAAGCCGACAACATTCTGAACATTTTTAGCGCGATGGACCCGCTCGCGATTACCGCGTCCGGGCTGGCGCTCGTGGTGATGACCGGCCGGCTCGACATTTCCGTTGGCTCGACGGCCTTTTTGTCCTGTTCGATCGGGGCGTTGCTGATCAGGGATCACGGTCTTAATCCAGTTCTCGGCATGCTCCTTGTCGTTGGTTGCGGCGCCTTACTCGGGGCGATCAACGGCTTTATCGTCGTCGTGCTTCGCGTCAACTCGTTGATCGCGACGCTGAGCACGATGATCGCCTACCGCGGCATGGCCCTCGCGCTTACTGACGCCTTGCTTGTGGAACTGCCGGCGCCGATTCGCTTCTTAGGCAACGCTAAGCTGGGGCCAGTCCCCATCAACATTCCGATTATGCTGATCGTGCTAATTCTCGTCCATCTTCTACAGACGAAAACTTCCTTCGGACGCCAGATAATGGCCATCGGCAACGACGTGACTGTCGCGCGGAAAATCGGGCTGCCCGTTGATCGTACGGGTTTCCTCAGCTTCGTCCTTTCAGGCGCGCTCGCCGCGGCCGGCGGTGTCCTCACGACCATCGAGAACGGAGCGGTCAGCCCGTTCCTCGGTGACGGCCTTGAGTTTACCGCGCTCGCCGTCGTTGTGGTCGGCGGAGTAAGCTTGCTCGGCGGCCGTGGCTCGATTTTCTTCGGCATAATTCCCGGCGCGTTCATCTTCGAGATGATCCGCAACGGGCTCACCAATCTCGGCGCCGATCCCTATTCGTATCGGCTTGTCGGCGGCGCCGTGATCTTCGCAGCAATGTACGCGGATGCGCTGAAAAGCGGACGATACGCCTTAAGACCGCAATCCTAAAGAGCCGCTGGCGTCGAACGCCCGACAAGCCGATTTATAGGTGAAGAGAGGAAGCGTCCATGAAACGTTACATCATACCCGTCGCCGCGATTTGTCTGGCCGGCGTCGCGACTGCCAAGGCCGATGATTTGAAGCCTTTGAAGGTCGGCTTCTCGTTAGACACGAAGGAGTCCTCGCTTGAGACAGCCTGGGTGGATTATCTGAAATCGGAGGGCGAGCGTCAGGGCAAAGTTGCCGGCTTCAACTTCGAGTGGACGATCAATGTCGCCAACGCAGATCCCACGCGTCAGGCCGCCAACATCGATGACCTCATCACGCGCGGCGTCGACGTCATCATCGCCAGGGCCTTCGATTCCGGCGCAATCGGGACCTCGATCAAGGCCGCCAAGGAGGCCGGGATTCCGTTCATCACCTTCGACCGCGGCTCGACAAGCGGAAAACCGACGGCCCACGTCGGGGGAGACAGTTATGATCAGGCCAAGACGACGGGTGAAGCCTTCGCCGAGATACTGAAGAAGGCGAGCGTTCACGGCAAGTGCATCGAGTTGCAGGGAATGCTCACCGACATCAACGCGGTCAACCGCACCAAGGCCTGGAATGAGGTAGGCAAGGCGACGGGTCAGTACGAGACAATCGTTCAAGTGCCGACCAATTGGAACCCTGAACTATTCCTCTCCGGTCTGACGAACGCTCTTAACGCCAAGCCTGAGGCAAATTGCGTGTTCGCGGCGAGCGACTTCGCTTTTCCTTCCATTCAGGCCGCGCTGGAGAAGGCCGGTCGTTGGGCGCCAACCGGACAGCCCAATCATATGTGGCTTGCGACTTGTGACCTGCTCCCCGCGGCCGTCAAGCCCATGGAGGGCGGGTACATCGACGTCTCGACGACTTGGGACGCCTATTCCCAGGCGAAGGAGGCGGTTCGCGTGATCATCGCCATCGCCAAGCACGAAGATCCCAAGTGCGGGCCCGATGGTTGTCTCGCCAAAGGCAGAGTCGTAACGCCCGCCACGATTAAGGACATGCCGAACCTCTGGTCGCGTGATTACAAATAGAACTACGGCGCCTGTGAGCGGCGCGGGGTGCAGCGATTCACCCCGCGTCCGCAAGCGCGTTTGCCTGAGTGTGGAGAACGGCGGCAGCGTGAGGCGATCGCGTCTCTTCGGTTTCTATCGTCCGTTACGCATTCCATACTTCGGTCAAGTATTTGAATAGCGTTGCGGCGGCTGAGCTCACGCGCAGCGCAGAGAGAGCAGGGAACGGTCGCTCCTGGCGCATTCTATCCGTAGCGCCTACGCCCGCTTTCTGGCGCTCTCCGCCCAGACCGGGATCGACCGGAACGCGAGCTCAGGGTCAAAATAGGAATTCCAAACCGAGACGCTACCGAACGCCTTTGTGAGCCCGTCTTTTTAGCGCGGCTCGAGCGCCTGCGCCGTCGCCGAGCCGAGGCGCCGGCTTCGGTCTGAATCAGACCCGCCCCATGACCGGGATCAGCGCCCCCGTCACGGCCCTCGCCTCGTCGGAGGCCAGGAACAGGATGACGGCGGCGAGGTCCTTCGGCGAAACCCAGCGGCTGAAGTCGCCGCCCGGCATGTCGGCGCGGTTGGCCGGCGTATCGATGGTCGACGGCAGCACCGCATTCACGGTCACGCCCTTGAGCTTCAGTTCGTCGGCGAGGCTTTCGGTCAGGCGGTGGACGGCGGCCTTGCTCGCGGCATAAGCGCCCATGCCTTCGGACGCGCGAACGGCCGCCTCAGCGCCGACATTGACGATGCGGCCCCCTCCGCTCTCGAGAAGTTTGGGGAGAGCCGCGCGCGAGGCGTTCAGCGCCGTCTTCAGATTGATCGCGAAGAGCCGGTCCCAGGCCTCGGCGCCGGCCGCGCCGGCGATCTTCTCCCAGCGGAAGCCGCCGGCGATGTTGAGAAGAGCGTCGATCCGCCCGAACCTCGCCGCCGCTTCGGCCATCGCCCGCTCGGCCGCCTGCGGCAGGGAGAGGTCGACGCCGCCGAGAATGAGCGCATTCGGTCCGAGCCGCCCGGCGAAGGCGGCGGGCGCGGTCGCCGCAAAGTCGAGGGCGGCGACCGACGCGCCGCGCCCGGCGGCGGTCTCGGCGACGGCCGCCCCGAGCGCCCCGAAGGCGCCGGTCACGACGATCGTCTTGCCCTCCAAGCTCACGCGGCGAGCTCCATCGGCGCTTTCGTGGCGCGTAACTGCTCAAGCGCGCTCGCCCGGGCTTTCGCGGCTTCCGCGGCGCTCGCCTCCTTCACCCGCCCGTAGCCTTTGATCGCCTCGGGCAGGCTCGCCATGCGGACGGCGATCGCATGGTTTCCCGGCGCGAGCCGCGCCACGAGCTCATCGATGTCAGCCTCGAATTCGCCGATGAGCCTGCGTTCGAGCTTGCGCTCGTCGCTGTTGCGGAACGGATCGAGGAGCGTGCCGCGCAGGAAGGCGAGCCGCGCCATCAGGCGGAAGGCGGTCATCGCCCACGGCCCCGCTTCGCCCTTGCCCATGACGCCGGTGCGCGGGTCGCGGCGGGCGAACGGCCAGGCGCCGATGTGGAAATGGAGCTTGAAAGGTCCGTCGAACTCCTCGGCGAGCGCTTGCGCGAACCCGGGCGAGGCGAACAGACGCGCAACCTCCCATTCATCCTTGACGGAGAGAAGCCGGTGGTAGGAGCGGGCCGCGGCCGCCGTCAGCGCCTCGCCGAGGCCGGCCTTCGTTTCGGCGGAGCGCACCTTCTCCACGAGCGCGCGGTAGCGCTTCGCCGCCGCCTCGCCGTGAGAGACGACGAGTTGGGCCGCGCGCTTCTCGATCAGCGCGTCGAGCGGCGGCGCGTCCTTAAGCGCGGGCTCGGGCCTGCCGACGAGCGTCTCGACCCCGGTGAGGTCGTGCGCCGCGCGCCGGCCCCATTCGAACGCCTGTCTGTTGGCCTCGATCGCGACGCCGTTAAGCTCGAGCGCGCGCTCGATCGATTCGCGTCTCACCGGCAAGAGTCCCCTTTGCCACGCGCCGCCGAGCATGAACATGTTCGAGACGATCGCGTCGCCGAGAAGCGCCTTGGCGAGACGCTGGCCGTCGACGACGAAAGCGGCGTCGCCAAGCAGTGATGTGAGCCGCTCGATCAGCCCCTCCTTGTCGACGCTCCAGTTCGGATTGCGCGCGAACTCGGACGTCGGGATGAGGTCCGTGTCGATGACGGCGCGCGTGTCCGGCTTGAGCTTCGACAGACATTCGTCGCCCGCCGCGACGATGAGGTCACAGCCGATCAGCGCGTCGGCCTCTCCCGATGCGATGCGCGTCGCGTGCAGCGCCTCGGGCCGGCGCGCCAGCCGCACATGCGAGGTGACCGCGCCGTATTTCTGGCTGAGGCCCGTGAGGTCGAGATTGCTGCTAAAGAGTCCGTCGAGATAGGCGGCGACGGCCAGCGTCTGGCTGACGGTGACGACGCCCGAGCCGCCGATGCCCGCGACGAGCACGCTCCATTGCTCGCCCATCTCGGGCAGGACCGGCTCGGGAACCGGCGGCAGAGCGCGCGGCGCGACGGCGTCGGGCCTTTTCGGACGACCGCCGTGGACGGTGACGAAGCTCGGGCAGAAGCCTTCGACGCAGGAGAAATCCTTGTTGCAGCTCGACTGGTTGATGCGCCGCTTGCGGCCCCATTCGGTTTCGAGCGGCTCGATCGCCATGCAATTGGAGACCCGCCCGCAATCGCCGCAGCCTTCGCAGACTTCTGGGTGAATGAAGGTGCGGATCGCCGGGTCGCTCCACTTGCCGCGCTTGCGCAGCCGGCGGCGCTCGGTCGCGCAAGGCTGGTCGTAGAGAATGACCGAGACGCCCTTGAACTCGCGGAACTCGCGCTGAACCTCGTCCATCGCGTCCCGGTGGCGGAGAACGACGCCGGAGGGCAGCGAAACGCCGAGATAGCGGTCGGGCTCGTCGACCACGAGAGCCATCTTCTTGACGCCCTCGGCGGCGAGCTCGGCCAGGATCTGGGCAGGCGTCATGCCGCCCTCGATCGGCTGTCCTCCCGTCATCGAGACGAAGCCGTTGTAGAGAATCTTGTAGGTGATCGGCACGCCCGCGGCCACCGCCTGGCGCACCGCGAGCATGCCGGAATGGGCGTAGGTGCCGTCGCCGATATTCGCGAAGACATGGCTCTGGCGGGTGAACGGCTGCTGGCCGAGCCACATCGCCCCCTCGCCGCCCATGTGCGAGACGGTGGTCGTCTGCATCGGGTTCACGAACATCGCCATGGTGTGGCAGCCGATGCCGGCGAGCGCGCGGCTGCCTTCCGGGACGCGGGTCGAGCGATTGTGCGGACAGCCGGCGCAGAAGCCGGGGCTTCGCACGGGCGCGATGCTATTGGCGAGGGCTTTCGGCCGCGCCTCGGGGGGCGCGCTGAGGCGGCAATCGGGGTCGCGCTGGCTCAGCGCCTTCGCGAGCACCTGCGCGATCAGTTCCGGCGTCGTCTCGCCGAAGTTTGGAATGGCGGACGCGCCATGGGTCGGATCGAAGGTCGGCCCGTCGAAATATTTGCCGACGATGCGCGGCGCGTTTGTCGTTCCATAGAGGATCGAGCGGATCTGATCCTCGAGCAGCGGACGCTTCTCCTCGATCACGACCACGAGATCGAGCCCGTGAGCGAAATCGCGCACGGCGACCGGGTCGAGCGGCCAGACCATGCCGACCTTGAAGAGGCGCAGGCCGAGCGCCGAGCCGTTGTCGGCGAGGCCAAGGTTGCCGAGGGCCTGCAGCAGATCCTGCCACGCCTTTCCGGCTGCGACGAGCCCGACTCGGGCGCTCGGACTGTCGCCGACCACCCGGTTCAGCCCGTTGACGCGGGCGTAGGCGAGCGCGGCGGGAAGCTTGTGATCGTAGAGCCGCTCCTCCTGCATGAGCGGCATGTCGATCGTGCGAGCGCCGACGCCGCCGGGCGGTTTGCTCGGCCGTTCGGGGGTGATGATCGCGGGCGAGTCCGGACCGACATGGACGGTGCCGCCGCCCTCGGCCACGTCGGTGACGACCTTCATTCCGACCCAGCAGCCGGAGAAACGCGACATCGCGATGCCGTGCAGGCCGAAGTCGATCAGCTCCTGGGTGTTCGACGGATAAAGGACCGGCATGCCGACCGCGACGAACGACGTGTCGGAGAAATTCACCGCGGTCGACGATTTCGCGCCGTGGTCGTCTCCCGCAAGCGCGATCGCCCCGCCCTTGGGCGCCGTCCCGGTGAAGTTGGCGTGGCGCAGCGCGTCGCCCGAGCGGTCGACGCCGGGGCCCTTGCCGTACCAGACGCCGAACACGCCGTCGACCGTCGCGCCGGGAAAGCTCGCGACGTGCTGCGCACCCCAAATGGCGGTCGCGGCGAGATCCTCATTGAGACCCGGACGGAAGACGATGTTGTGCTGCGCGAGGATTGCGCCCGCGCGCCACAACTCGATGTCGTACCGGCCCATCGGGGAGCCGCGGTAACCGGAGATATAGCCGCCGGTGTTGAGGCCGGCGGCCGCGTCGCGAAGGCGCTGCTGGATCGGCAGGCGCACGAGCGCCTGCATCCCCGTCATATAGAACCACCCCTCGGGGACGGACCAGCGGTCCTCGAGGGCGGTCTCCGACCGGGCGAGCGCAACATTCATGCAAGCATCCTCTCGCGGCCTCGCGGGTCCGCTCAAGCGCGATTTCCCGCGTCGCCGCCGGAGCGCGCAAGATAGGCGGGAAGCGCTTTGTCGAATTCAGGAAAGTAGCGCCGAATGACGTCGATGTCGAACGCGCCGAGGATCGACTCCTTCGGCTCGCGGTCGAGCAGGAACGCCATCGCCGCCTCGACGGCGCGCGCCGGATCGGCCCCGAGCTTCGCGAACCGCGCCGCGTCGCCGGGAGACACCGTCACCCGGTGGCGGCTTTCGCCGCGCGACTCCCGCACGACGACGTCGAAGGTCAGTTCGCCGGCGGAGCTTGCGGAGACGACGATCTTTCGGCTCATGGCAGGTCGGGGATGTCGGGAGCGCACGTGGGCGCCGTCTTTTTCTCTCAGCGAGGCGCCGGCCGCAAGAGCGCGGATGGGTCAGCGGGCGAGTTGCTTGGCGAGGGCGAACCATTGCCGCTCGTTCGCCTGCACGTGGCGTGGCGCGCGCGAGAGCGAGCGTACGACCTCTTCGGCGATCGAGCGGGCCTGCTCGCGGCGCCCGAGCCGTTCAAGAAGCCGCGCTTCGCGAACCCGCGGTTCCGGGCCGGGAAATCTGCGTGAAGCATGGGCATAGGCGTCCAGCGCCTCGTCGGGCCGACCGGTCGCCTCGAGCGCCCGCGCGTACAGGAGAAGCCCATCCGGCGAATGGAGGTCCGGCTCGCGGCGCCTCACCTCGTCGAGCGTCGCAACCGCCTCGCCGGCCCGGCCAAGCTCGACGAGCGCATGCGCCCTGCCGAGCAGAAAGACCGGCTCGTCGCCGAGCGGGCGCGCGAGGATCGCATCATGGTGCTCGAGCGCCTCCTCCGGCCGGCCGAGCTTCAGGCATTCCTCGGCGAGAGCGCTCCGGTTGGCCACGGTGTCGACGAGCTCGAGCTCGTCTCTCAGCGCACGATACCGGCCGGCCGGGTCGAGCGCGGCGGCGACCGACCGGCGCGCGCGCTGCGCGGCGTAGGAGCCGAACCACGCCGGCGCGAGCTCGAACGCGAGATAGACAAGCGCGCCCACTCCCGGCAGAAGCAGGATGACGAAGCCCCAGGGCATGAAGCGTCCGGTCCTGGCGGCATGGACGATGAGCAGAACATCGAGAACGGTTATCAGTACGCCGGTGTACAAAAGCGCCCTCCTGCGGCGCGGGCAGAGGCCTGCGGGACCAGAAACCAGTATGAGCGCCATATGGGAATGGCGTCTGCTCGCGTCCAGATTGCTGAATTTATAGGGAACAAATGGGAGTCGAAGTCCATTTTCTGCCCCGGAACGCCGCGTTCCTTGGGGATAACGAGAAAGGGGACGCTTGATGAGAACGGGATCACGCAATCGCCTCAAAGCTCCAATAGGCGGGGCCTCGGGGGCGCACGGAGTTGCGCGGTGATCCATTTGAGCCTCGCGGTTCCGGCGAGCGCGGATGAAATTCAGGCTGCGTCCGATCGCCCGGTCGCGCTGTTTTTCGACGTCGACGGCACGCTCTTGGATATTGCGGACCGGCCGGATCGGGTTGCGGTGCCCGCAGGCCTCGTCGAGGCGCTGGCCGAGGCGGAACGCAAGCTCGATGGCGCGCTCGCGCTGGTCAGCGGGCGCGAACTCGACGAGCTCGACCGACTGTTCCGCCCTTTGAAGCTTCGCGCCGCCGCGGTCCACGGCGCGGAGCTGCGTCTTGATCCGCATGCGGCGCCGGTCCCGTCGCCCGGGACGAGGGAGCTGCCAGTCTCGTTGTGGATGAAGCTGACAGACGCTCTCAGCGGGTTCCCCGGAACGTTCGCCGAGAACAAACGTTACAGCTTCACGGTTCATTATCGGCTTGCGCCCGGAGGGGAGTCCTCCGTGCGCGAGGCGGTCAGGCGGCTCGTCAAGAACGAGCCTGAGATCGCCGTCGAGGTGATGAATGCGCGTCGCGCCATCGAATTGAAGGCGCCCGGCTATGACAAGGGGCGAGCGATCGATGCGTTTCTCTCCGCCCCCTGCTTCCGCGGCCGCATGCCGATCTACATCGGTGACGACAAGACCGACGAAGCGGCCTTCGCCGCCGTCTCCGCGCGTGGAGGCTTCGCCTATTCGGTCGGCCGGCTTCGTCCCGGGGCGAGGGCAATGTTCGCTCGCCCGGCCGACGTACGCGCGTGGCTCGCGGAATTCGCGGCAGGGAGGGTCGAGTGACCGCGGCGGAGCGGCAGACGCGCAAGCAGAACCTCGATCTTGCGCTGATCGGCAACAGCTGCGCCGCGGCCCTGATCGACCGCAACGCCCGGATCGTCTGGTGGTGCTTTCCTCACTTCGATTCCGATCCTGTTTTTTCGCGCCTCCTGGCCGGCGACGAGGAAAAAGGATTCTGCGACATCGCGCTCGCCGGGCTCGCGGAGACCGAGTCGAGCTATGTGCGCAACACGGCGATCGTCGAGACGATCGCCACCGACCAGAAGGGCGCCAAGGTCCGCGTGACCGATTTCGCGCCGCGCTTCGACCGGTTCGAGCGCGCCTACCGGCCGCCGCAGATCATCCGCCGCATCGAGCCGGTCGCCGGTCTCCCCCGCCTCTCCATCCGGGTCCGGCCGACCCACGCCTACGGCCGTCCGACGACAAACGTGGTCGTCGGCTCCAATCACATCCGTTACGTCGGCGGCGACGAGGTGATGCGGCTGACGACCAATGCGCCGCTCTCCTACATCGTCAACGAGATCACCTTTCCGCTGATGCACTCGCTCACGCTGATCTTCGGCCAGGACGAACCGTTCCTGACCAGCATCGACGCGACCAGCATGGACTTCCTCGAGCGGACGCGCCAACACTGGTTCGAGTGGTCGCGCAACCTCAATGCTCCGTTCGAATGGCAATCTGCGGTCATTCGCGCCGCGATTACCCTCAAGATGACCAGCTTCATCGAGACCGGCGCGATCATCGCCGCTCACACGACCTCGATACCCGAGGCTCCGATGTCGACGCGCAACTGGGATTACCGGTTCTGCTGGCTGAGGGACGCCTATTTCGTCGTCGACGCGCTGAACCGGCTCGGCGCGACCCAGATCATGGAATCCTACATCAACTACATCATGACGATCGCCACCGATCCGAGCCATATGCAGCCGGTGCACGGCGTCGTGCCGTTCTCCTCCCTCGAGGAGAGCGTGGCTCCGGACCTCAAGGGATTCCTCGGCCATGGTCCGGTGCGTGTAGGCAACCAGGCCGCGCTGCAAACCCAGAACGACGTCTACGGCAGCGTCGTGCTTGCGGCCACGCAAATGTTCGTCGATGAGCGCCTGCCGATCATGGGCGACGAGTCGCTCTTCCGCTTGCTGGAAAGACTGGGCGAGCGGGCGCTGTCGATCGCGTTCGAGCCCGACGCCGGGCTTTGGGAATATCGCGGGCGCGCGCGCGCTCACACCTATTCGGCGACCTTGTGCTGGGCGGCCTGCGACCGGCTCGGCCGGATCGCGCTGCGCCTCGGCATCGCCGATCGCGCCAAGTATTGGCGGGTCCACGCGTCCGGCCTGCGCGAACGCATTCTCAGCGAAGCCTGGGACGAGAAGCAGGAAGCGCTGACCGGCGCGTTCGGCGCGCCGGAACTCGACTCGAGCGTCCTCCTCGTTTCCGAGCTCGGCCTCCTTTCGTCCGACGACATTCGTTTCGTCAAGACCTGTGAGGCGATCGGCCGCGACCTCATGCGCAAGGGGCGGATCATGCGCTACATCGCGCCCGACGATTTCGGCGCGCCGGAGACCGCGTTTCTGGCGTGCAACTTCTGGTACATCGACGCGCTCCACAGGATCGGGCGGAAGGAAGAGGCGCGCAGTCTGTTCGAATCGGTTCTCGCGAGCCGGAACGCCTACGGGCTTTTGTCGGAGGACATCCATCCCGAGACAGGCGAGCTCTGGGGCAACCTGCCGCAGACCTATTCCATGGCGGGCATCATCAACACCGCGACGCGTTTGTCGTCGAGTTGGGAGGACGCATGGGCCCTCGCCTCATCATAGTTTCGAACCGGGTGGCGGTCCCCGACCCGCCTGGCGCGCCCCTCGCCGGAGGCATGGCGGTGGCCGTGAAGGCCGCCCTCAAGAATCGCGCCGGCATGTGGTTCGGGTGGAGCGGCGCCGTGACCGACGAACCGACCGGCGAGCCGCGCATCGTCGAAGTCAACCAGGTCACCTATGTCCTCATCGACCTCTCGAAGACCGACATCCAGGAATATTACAACGGGCTCGCCAACAGCGTTCTCTGGCCGATCCTCCACTATCGGGTCGACCTGCAGGAATATTCGCGCGCCGACGCGAGCGGCTACATGCGGGTCAATCGTATGTTCGCCGACCGCCTGAACGCCCTATTGGGTGAGAGCGACGTCGTGTGGATTCACGACTACCACCTGATGATGCTGGCCCGCGAATTGCGTTCGCGCGGCCACCGCAACAGGATCGGCTTCTTCCTGCATACGCCCTGCGCGCCGCCGGACATCCTGCAGACCCTGCCGCACCACCGGGAGATTCTCGGCGGCCTGACCTATTGCGACCTCGTCGGCTTCCAGACCGAGAACGATCGCGATAATTTCGCCCATTACCTGTCGACCCAGGGCGGAACCCAGACGCGCGGCGGCGTTGAATTCGACGGCAGGTTCGTTCGGCTCGGCGCTTTCCCGGTCAGCATCGAAACCAAAGCCTACATGCGCCTGGCGCGCAACGCCGGACGGTCGGCCATGATTCAGCTGGTGCGCGAGAGCCTCGGCGGCAACAAGCTCGTGCTCGGCGTCGACCGGCTCGACTATTCGAAGGGCATTCCAGACCGAATCAAAGGGTTCGAGCGCTTCCTGGAGCTCAATCCCGAGTGGCACGGCAAGGTGACGCTGTTGCAACTGACGCCGAAGAGCCGTTCCGACATCAAGCAGTACGGCGACATCGAAGCCGAGGTGACGGGCCTCATCGGCAAGGTCAACGGACGATTCGGCGACGCGGCCTGGACGCCGATCCGCTACGTCAATCGTTCGTATTCGCGCACGGTGCTCGCCGGAATGTACCGCGCCGCCAACGCCGCCATGGTGACGCCATTGCGCGACGGCATGAACCTCGTCGCCAAAGAGTACGTCGCCGCGCAGGATCCCGAAGACCCTGGCGTGCTGATGCTGTCCCAATTCGCCGGCGCAGCGAAGGAGCTCGACCGCGCCCTGGTCGTCAATCCCCACGAGACTGACGCCGTCGCAGCTGCGCTGAAACGAGCCTTGACGATGCCGCTCGAGGAGCGCCGCGAGCGCTACGCGCCCATGGTCGCCCATCTCCTCAAGAACGACATCCAGAGATGGGCGAAAAACTATCTCTCCATGCTGGTCGAGGGCCCGCCGGGGCGCGGTCTCCTGGACGGCCTTCGCTCGCTGTTCAAGCCGCAGCCTGAAAACGCGCCGTTCCAACCACGCTGAGACTCGGTACTTCTGGATGCCGACGCATTGCTGGTCGGAGTAGCGCTCGCCGGCCGCGAAGCCGACCGGCAGGACGCGTTCGAGTTCGGCAAGTCGGCCCGCGTCGAGCGAAAAATCGGCCGCGGCGGCGCATTCCTCCAGGTGGTCTGCGTTGCGCGTGCCCGGGATCGGCACGACATGCGGCGCTTTCGCCAGCGTCCAGGCGACGGCGAGCGTCGCAGGTTTTACGCCCCATCACCGAGCCAGCGCCAAATAGGGCTGCAGGCGATCGCGGTTCCGACGCCAGTTCGGCCCTTGAAAACGCGGATTGGCATGCCGGAAATCCCTCTCGTCGAAGGTCTCGACCTCCTGCAGGAGGCCGCTGAAGGCGCCTCGGCCGACCGGCGAGAAAGCGACCATGATCGCTCCGACTTCGGCGCAGGCCTGAATGAGCCCGAGCTCGGGATTGCGCGTCCACAACGAATATTCCGACTGCACCGCCGCGATTCGGTGCACGGCGGTTGCGCGACGGAGGGTGTCGGGCGCGACCTCGCTCAGGCCGATCGCGCGGATCGTCCCGGCCTCGACATGACATGCGAGCTCGCCGACCGTGTCCTCGATCGGGATGCGCCGGTCGACGCGGTGGACGTAATAGAGGTCGACGGCGTCGACTCCGAGCCTTCTCAGCGACCAATCCAGGCTCGCGCGGATGTGCTCGGGACTGTTGTCGAACACGCGCCCGCCGTCGGGCTCGCGG
>DASRSL010000182.1:0-55121 GCA_035656495.1 Roseiarcus sp. | reverse complement strand
CGAACATCCAAGACCCCAACCACGTGGCGCACCCCGAACGTCGCTTTCTCAGTCACCTCAGCGCATCCGGTCAGGACCCAACGGCCCTTCAGCTTCGCCGATCCCTCGCGGGCTCGCCGGCGCACCCCGCCGAAACGGGTTCGTCATCCTACAGGCTGCTCGTTCGCCTCCAGTTGCTTCCCACCCCGCCTCGCGACGACGCGGTTTCCTTCAGCTTCATGCGGCGTGACCACCGCATCGCAGGGACTCTCACCCTGCTGACAAAGCGTCCTCTACGGACGCACGAGGGTGCGCGTCCAGCGCACCTAGAGCGGCGAGACGCCGCCGCTCCGCGATGGCCGGGGGGCGGGAAGTGCGACTCCGCTTTAGGCGCGGCGAGCGGATCGCTTGCAATGGCCGCATCCGTCGGGCATATGTCGTTTCCGCTTTTCCAGGCGAGCCGGAGACGTGGCCGAGAGGCTGAAGGCGGCGGTTTGCTAAACCGTTATAGGGTTGTAAAGCTCTATCCAGGGTTCGAATCCCTGCGTCTCCGCCATCCAGGATAGTTTCCCCCGGTGCAACTCCGCGCCCGCTCATCCTCTTGGCAGATGCGACCGTTCCGCGAGAAGGGTTGTCAGGCCTTGTTCGCCCGTTGCTGGGCCTCAGGCGGCTCGTGCGGCCTTGCCGGCCCTAAAAGCCGGATGCGCGCTGCGGCCTGTCAGGCCGGCTGCTTGAACGCCAAGACCTTACTGCGCTTCGGCTCGCGCGATCGCCCGTTCGACAGTCTCGGGCGCGTAGTCGATGACGCGCAGAAAATTGCGGGCCGGCGCGTCGGGTTGCCGGCGTCCTTGCTCCCAATCGCGCACGGTCGCGGGCGAAAGACCGAATTTTCTGGCGAACCGGTCTTGCGACAGCCCAAGCCGTTTACGGATCGCCGCCACGTCCGGCATGGCGGGCGAAAAAGCGCGCGCGGGCTTCGTCTCGCCCTGCGCAATCGCCAAGGCTTCCTTCGCGCTTCCGATCAACGCCTTTCCCAACTTGCTCCTTTCCTTCGCCCTTCCCGACAGGCCGCGGCGATCTTGGGCAGGATCGCCGCCAGCTCGTTACGCTCCGCCTCGCTCAAATTCGCCCGCTCGCGCTTGTCGATCAAAGCGAGCAAGAAAATCGGAACGTCGTCACCCCCGAAATAATGGACCGTCCTATAGCCGCAGCTCTTGCCGGAGCCGCCGCTGGCGAACCGGACCTTGCGCGCGCCATGGGGTTCCCGCGATCAAGTCCCCCGCCAGAGGGTCCGCCGCCAGCGCCGAGACGCTGGCGGCGATGTCGTTTTCGCTTAACCTCGCCGCCTTCGCTTGGCGTTCGAATGTCGGCGTCAAAAGGACCGTCTGCATCGGCCTATATACGGCGCTGCCGGAGGTCCGACAAGGGCGCGGCGCTACCAGGATTCCCGAACAAACCATCAGACGCGGCGGCGGAGCGGCGGATTCGCGGGCAAGATGGCGGCTTGAGGTCAGTTCTGCATCACGAGACCCCTTCTTTCCGGCCGGGCTGCACGCTGGGCGAGTCCGGGTGTGGGGCCGTGCAACCGCCGCGAGTCCAAAGCCTCAGCTCGGGACAAGGAGGGGCAGTGCCTCCCGATATGGTGGCTGATGGGGGAGCCCGGGATGCCGCGTGGTCGGCTGCGGCGGTTCATCCGGCCGGCCCGCATGCCAGCGCCCGGATCGTCTGGCGCGCGGTGACAAGGGTCGCCAGCGCTTCAGCGCCGGCGCCCAGGCGAATGATCAGCTTGCGGGCGTGACGCACCACGCGACCTGGCAAGCCGATCAGGTGGAAGCGCAGCGCCTTCATCCGCTTCCTTGCCCATTCCTTGCCCAGCACCAGCCGCTTCATCGCGGCGTTCAGGTTGTGGGCCAGGATCATCAAGGCCCACCATGCGGCGTTGGCCCCAAACAGCCCAGAGGGAAGTTGCCCGCCGGCGAGGTCGCTCTTCATCACCGAATGGACTTCTTCGCTCTTGCCGCAGCGCTCGCGTAGCCACCAGATCACCCGGTCGCCGGCGTCTTTGCGGTTGGTCACTATGCCGAACAGCTTGTAGGCGCCCTTGGCTGCAAACTCCTGTGTCGGGAACGGCAGTTGCGCCGCATCACCCAGCGCGAGCTGGCGCAGCGGCTCGCGGATCGCCAGGAACCGGTAGTCCGCCCGCTTGCGGCTGTGCCCCGCCCAGTTCGGCACGAAGCAGACCTCGGCCCATTCCTGATCAGTCTGCTGCGGCTTGCCGTCCACCATCCGAACCAGCGGCTTCCATTCGGTTTGCGCTGTCGCCAGCACCGCCGCGCGGAACGCCTCGGTCACGTCGGCGCCGATGGCAAACTCGATGACCCCGTAGCGTGGGTCCTTCCCCTCGCCGCAATACAGCAGCAGCTCTTCCTGGTAGCCCGCCGTGTCCGAGCGCAGTGACACCTCGGTCACGTCCGCCGGCAGGCGCCGCAGGCTGTCCTGCAGCACTCGCAATTGCTCGTGCCCGGCCGGGACATTCCCGTCACGGAACTCCGAGTACAGCATGACCCCCTGTTCCGCCCACCAGCAGTTGAGCGGCTGATAGGCTTTGAAACCCTTGTAGCAATGCAAAGCATCGTGCTTGTGGGTTTCAATCAGCGTGGCATCCATGTCCAGCGTCGCCGTCGTCACCCGCTGATGCGTCTGGATAAAGTCCAGCAGCGCCCGGTTGACCCGCCATATCCCCTGCAACGCCTCCGTCACTGCCGGAATGAACGCCGCGCCGGCAACCGCCTTCGGCGACGCCGGGTCATGGAAACGCTCCAGCCAGGCCGACAGCGCCGACGGCGACGGCGCCGTACGCTGGCGCTTACGCCGCCAACGTGACACCAGCGACCGCCGCTCGCCGCGCGACAGCAAGCTCCGCTCGATGGCTTGCAGCACCGCGGCAAAGCCACTGTCCCCCTCCAGCCGCTCCAGATCATCGACGCAGTCGCCACCGGCCAGGTTCAGGAAAACCACCGCCAGCACCATCTGGAGGTCCAGCCACCCTTGCCGGCCGGCGACCCGGACCTGCTGGCGGATCGCCGCCGCCAGCCCGCTTGCGTGAACCAGGTCGAGATACAGCGGCAATCCTGCCAGCGAGGTTACCCCGGTGCTTGAACGTTCGGCTTCGTACTGGAAGTCCAGCACACCCTGTGGCAGCATCCCGCACCCCGTTGGTGATCGTCCCCGATTCGCAAACTCAGACTATCTCCCTGATACTTCAGGACCAACGGGGGACTCCATTTTCTTTGGCGCGGAATTCAGGAATCTTCCTCCACTGGAGAAACGCGCCTACAGGGCGCACACAGGGATCCTTGATTCATGTCGTACCGCAGCAAAGAATCGGCGATCTCGACGATGAGAAGAATGTCCTGCGGCTTGAGCTTCCTGCGCGGGATCGCGCGCGGAAAAATGATGATGTCGAGTTCGATCCCGAGGGCGTGATGAAGCTTCTGCAGTCGAGCCGGAAAGGCAAAGCCGCCTGAATTGGGAGTTGCGCGGAATGAGGAAACCGCTCGGCGTTGGCAATCGCGAGGCGGAGTTCCCCCTCGCCCCGCTTGCTGGGAGAGGGTTGGGGTGAGGGGCGAGGCGATTGGCCGCGCGGCTACTCGCCCGGCCTCTCATCCTGTCCTTCTCCCCGCCAGCGGGGAGAAGGGACGAAAATCGCATCGACCTGATCGCGACATGCGCTAGCGCGCGTTTGACGTGCTGCAAAACTGCTGCATCGTCCGATTCTCGCCGAGCGACCTTCGGAGGACTGCGTTTCGCTCCAGCGCCCCCGATGCCGCCCGCGGACGCGAATCGATTTCCCCGCCGGCCGGGGTCGGTGAAACGCCTCGCGGCAAACGGGCGTCACGAGCTATCGGCCTCCTCCGACAGTTCGAGCCAGGCCTCCTCGGCCGAGGTCAGCGCGCGCTCGAGCTCGCCGCGGCGATGCGCGAGGTCGGCCATCTCGAGGGCGTCGCCGCCGGCTAAGCTCGCCTCCATGAGCGCCTCGTCGACCCGGCGCAGCAGATCGTGGAAGCGGCTCATCCGGTCCTCGAGCGCGGCGAGCTCGCGCTTGAGCGTCCCCTGGCTGCGGACGCGGATGGGCGCCGGCGCAGTCTTCGGCGCCGGCTCGCGTTTCGTTTGCGGCGCGGGCGCGGCCTGGCCCAGCACAGTGCGGCCGTAGTCGGCAAGGTCGCCGTCGAAGGGCTTCACCGTGCCGTTGGCGACAAGCCACAGCTGGTCGACGCAGGCTTCGAGCAGCCGTCGGTCATGCGAGACGATGATGCAGGCGCCCTCGTAGTCGTTGATCGCCTCGATCAGCTCGCCGCGGCTGTCGATGTCGAGATGGTTCGTTGGCTCGTCGAGGATCAGGAGCTGCGGCCCGTCGAAAGTGGCGAGCCCCATGAGGAGCCTCGCCTTCTCGCCGCCTGACAGCGCCTCGACCCTGGTGTCGGCGCGGGCGCCGGAGAAGCCGATCATCGCCGCGCGGCCGCGGATCTTCGACTCGGGCTCAGCCCGCATCCGCTCGGCGACATGCGTGTAGGGCGTGCCGTTAGGCGCGAGCTCGTCGATCTGGTGCTGGGCGAAGAAGCCGGCCTCGAGCCTGTTCGCCCGCACCATCCGCCCGCTCATCGGCGCGAGCCGTCCGCCGACGAGTTTGGCGAAAGTCGACTTGCCGTTGCCGTTGGCTCCGAGGAGGCCAATGCGGTCGTCGTTGGAGAGCGTGAGGTCGATGCGCGTGAGCACCGCCCTTCCATCGTAGCCGGCGCTGACTTTCTCCATCGTCACGATCGGGGGGCTCAGCGGCCTTAAGACCGGCGGCCACTTGAACGGCAGGACCGCCTCGTCGACCACCGCGGCGATCGGTTCCATCTTGGCCAGCATTTTTAGGCGAGACTGGGCCTGCACGGCCTTGCTCGCCTTGGCGCGGAAGCGGTCGACGAAGGCCTGCAGATGGGCGCGCCGCTCCTCCTGCTTCTTCAACGCCTTGCCCTGAAGGGCCTGCTGCTCCCGCCGCTGGCGCTCGAAGCTGGTGTAGCCGCCGCTCCATAAGCTGAGCCTGCCCCGGTCGAGGTGCAGGATATGGTCGGCGACGTCGTCCAGAAGGTCGCGGTCGTGGCTGATGACGAGGATTGTCGAGGGGCAGCTCTCCAGGTAGTCGCTGAGCCACAGCACGCCTTCGAGGTCGAGATAGTTGGTCGGCTCGTCGAGAAGCAGGATGTCCGGCTCGGAGAAGAGGACGGCGGCGAGCGCCACCCGCATGCGCCACCCGCCGGAGAAGGCGGCGAGCGCGCGGTTCTGCGCCTCCTCGTCGAAACCGAGGCCGCTCAGGATGCGCGCGGCGCGGGCCGGCGCGGCGTGGGCGTCGATGTCGACGAGCCGGGTCTGGATGTCGGCGATGCGCTCGGGGTCGCTCGCGCTTTCGGCTTCGGCGATCAGCACCGTCCGCTCCGCGTCGGCTAAGAGCACGAAGTCGATCAGCGTCTCCTCGCCCCCCGGCGCCTCCTGCTCGACGCTGCCGAGCCGGGCGCCCTTGGGCGTCGTGATCGAGCCGCGCTCCGGCGAGAGCTCGCCGCGGATCAGGCGGAAGAGGGTGGTCTTGCCCGCCCCGTTGCGGCCGACCAGGCCGACCCGCGCCCCGCTCGGCAGCGCGGCGGTCGCGCTGTCGATAAGCAACCGCTCGCCGAGGCGATATGTCAGGCTGTTGATATGAAGCATGGCGGGCTTTTGGCCCGCCATGCTTTGGGTTGCAAGGACGGACTACTTCGATTTGGCGTCGAGCAGGGCGCCCTCGCGATAGAGAAAGCTCGCAAGGCCCGCGCCGATGATCGGGGCGATGATGAAGAGCCAGAGCTGGGCGACGGCGTGCAGGTTCGACCTCATGCCGACGATCGCCGGGCCGATCGAGCGGGCCGGATTGACCGACGTGCCGGTGATGTTGATGCCGACCAGATGGATGACGACCAGCGTGAGGCCGATCGCGAGGCCGGCGAAGCCGACCGGCGCAAAGGG
This sequence comes from Roseiarcus sp., assembly GCA_035656495.1. GTDB lineage: Bacteria > Pseudomonadota > Alphaproteobacteria > Rhizobiales > Beijerinckiaceae > Roseiarcus. Next base: position 49,100 of record DASRSL010000182.1, on the reverse strand, counting down.
GTGGGTCACGCCGAGAATGCAGACGAGGAACAGGAACGTCGCCACCACTTCGAAGAGGAAGGCCGACTCCATGTTGTATTCGCCGAGATAGCCGGCGCCCCAGCCGTTCTGGCCGAGCCCGCCGTTCCACCCCTGCGCCTTGCCCGACAGGATGAGATAGAGGACCAGCGCGCCGATGAGCCGCCGAGCACCTGGGCGATCCAGTAGCGGACCATCTCGGCGGCGCTCATTCGGCCGGCGACAAAGACGCCGAAGCTGACGGCCGGATTGACGTGGCATCCGGAGATCGGCCCGATGCCGTAGGCCATCGCCACGATGGCGAAGCCGAAGGCGCTCGCGATGCCGAGCGGGTTGACCACCGTCGGGCCGGTTCCCATGCCGCCAATCGCCGCCGCTCCGCCTCCGAAGAGGACGAGGGCGAAAGTTCCGATGAATTCCGACAGTTGCTTGTTCATTGCGTTTCCCTCTTAGGTCCGCTTGACCGCGGCCCGGCGCATTCATAGCTAACGCGGGGAGCCTTCATCCACGCGTGCGACGTTGCTTTCGCAGGCGCCGGGCTATATATGCGACGCCTTTCCTGTGACCCCCTGATGAACGGCGCGGCCTGCGCGTCGCCGGAGTCGTCTCACCCGTGCTGATCACCGAAGCCTTCGCCCAGACCGCCAGCGCAGCGCCGATGGGGACCGACACGTTCATCCAGCTCATGCCGATCGTGGCGATGATCGCGATCGTCTATTTCGTGCTGTGGCGTCCCCAGCAGCGCCGCGCCAAGGAGCAGCGCCAGATGGTCCAGGCGGCGAGGCGCGGCGACATCGTGGTCACGACGGGGGGGATCATCGGCAAGGTGTCGAAGTCGGTGGATGACAGCGAGGTCGAGCTCGAGATCGCCCCCAACGTCAGGGTCCGTCTGGCCCGCAGCGGCATTGCGGAGGTCCGCGCCCGGGGCGAACCGGTCAAGGACGCGACGCCGCCCGCCAAGCCGCCGGCCAAGAAGGATGCCTCGAACGTCTGAGAAACGCCCTCTTGCGGCCTTGGCTTGTTGTTAGACAGAGAGCCTGATGCTCCGTTTCGCCCCTTGGAAATTGGTTTCCGTTCTCGCGCTCGTGGCGGCGGCGATCCTGCTCATCGTGCCGAGCTTCATGCCGACCGGCGCGGTCGACTCGCTCGCCGCAAGGCTGCCCGGATTCATCCCCATGCGCCAGATCGTGCTCGGCCTCGATCTCCAGGGCGGCGCCTACATGCTGATGCAGGTCGACGAGAATTCGGTGATCAAGTCCCAGATCGAGGCCCTGCGCGAGGATGTCCGCCAGAAGATGCGCGAGGGCAGAATCGGGCTCTCCGGCGGCATCGGCACAGAGCCCCGCGGCGTCGTCGTCCGCATCACGGATTCGGCCGAGCGGGACAAGGCCTATGATCTTCTCCAGACGCTGAGCCAGCCGATCGGCGGCCCTCTGGCGGGCGGCAACGGGCGGAACCTCCAGGTGAGCAAAACCGGCGCCGGCGTGCAGCTGACGCTGACCGACGCCGCGATCGCCGACAAGGTGCGCCATGCGGTGACGCAGTCGATCGAGGTGTTGAACCGGCGCATCAACGCCATGGGCACGAAGGAGACCATCGTCGAACGGCAGGGCGCCGACCGCGTGCTGATCGAGGTGCCGGGGCTTCAGGATACGACCAAGCTCAAGGAGATCATCGGCAAGACCGCCAAGCTCGACTTCCAGCTCGTCGCCGACCCGGGCGATCCGCCGAGCGAAGTGGAGACGCTGCCGATGGACAAGGGCGGAGGGACGATCACGGTGCAAAAGCGCGTCATGGTCGACGGCGCGGATCTGGTCGACGCTCAGCAGAGCTTCGACCAGCAGACCGGCGAGCCCGACGTGACCTTCCGCTTCAACCTGATCGGCGCACAGAAGTTCGGCCGGGTCACGTCGGAAAACGTCGGCCGGCCGTTCGCCATCGTGCTCGACGGCAAGGTCATTTCGGCCCCGGTCATCCGTTCGCCGATCACCGGAGGAACCGGCCAGATCACCGGCAACTTCACCATGGAGGAAGCGAGCAATCTGGCGATCCTTCTGCGGTCGGGCGCCTTGCCGGCCAAGCTCACCGTGATCGAGGAGCGAACGGTCGGCCCCGGCCTCGGGCAGGATTCGATCGACGCCGGCAAGCGCGCCGCCCTTGTCGGCGGCCTTCTGGTCGTCGTCTACATGATCACGACCTACGGCATTTTCGGAGTTTTCGCCGATCTCGCGCTCGCCGTGCACATTCTCCTGATCTTCGCGTCGATGATCCTGCTCGGGGCGACGCTCACCCTGCCCGGCATCGCCGGCATCGTGTTCACCATCGGAATGGCGGTCGATTCGAACGTGCTGATTTACGAGCGCATCCGCGAAGAGGCCCATCTCGGCCGCTCCGTGGTCTCCTCGCTCGACGCCGGATTCAAGCGCGCCTTCGCCACCATCGTCGACTCGAATGTGACGATGTTCGTCGCCGCCCTCATTCTCTATCTCTTCGGCTCCGGGGCGGTGCGCGGCTTCGCCGTCTCTCTCGGCCTCGGCATCATGACCTCGATCGTCACCGCGGTGACGATGACGCGGATGATGATCGCGCTCTGGTATCACCGCGGGCGCCCGCGCAAGATCCCCATATGAGCGCGACGGCGAGCCCCATGGACAAAGCTCGATGAAACTCCTCCGCCTCGCGCCCGAGAACACCAAGTTCGGCTTCATGCGGTTCCGCCGCGTGAGCTATCCGCTGTCGGCGACGCTATCGATCATCGCAGTCGTGATGTTCCTGTTCGTCGGGATGAATTACGGCATCGACTTCGCCGGCGGCACGCAAATCGACATGCGCGCGAAGAGCGGGGAAGCGCATCTGGCCGAGATCCGCTCGAAAGCGGACAGCCTCGGCCTCGGCGCAGTCGAGGTGCAGCGGCTCGGCGCCGAGTCGGACGTCCTGCTGCGGATCAACGTGCAGTCCGGCGGCGACGCCGGCGAGCAATCGGCGATCGCCAAGCTGCGCGACGCATTTTCCAACGACTACGAATTCCGCAGCGTCGACTCGGTCGGGCCGACGATTTCCGCCGAGCTCGTGCAAAGCGGCACGCTCGGCGTCGTCGTCGCCATCATCGCGGTGTTGGCCTACCTCTGGTTCCGATTCGAGTGGCAGTTCGCGGTCGGAGCGATCATCGGCACGATGCATGACCTTCTCTTGACCGTCGGCTTCTTCTGCGTGACCCAGCTCGAGTTCAACCAGACGTCGATCGCGGCGATCCTGACTATCGTCGGCTATTCGCTCAACGAGACCGTGGTGGTGCTCGACCGCATTCGCGAGGTGATGCGAAAATACAAGCGCCTGTCGACGGCGGAGATCATCGACATGTCGATCAACGCCGTTCTGCCGCGCACCATCATGACCGCGACGACGGTGTTCCTCGCCCTGCTTGCGCTGTTCTTCCTGGGCGGGCATGTCATCCGCTCGTTCTCGGCGGCGATGATCTGGGGCATCTTCGTCGCCACTTATTCGTCGATCTTCATCTGCTCGCCGATGCTGATCTACATGGGCGTGCGCGCTGACGTTTTCGACAAGCCGAAGGACCAGGACGTCGACCCGACTCCTTCTCAGCGCAAGGTCAAGGCGTGATGGCCGACGTCGCGGCGGCGCCGTTCGTACCGGGCAGCCATCCGATCGTGGCGCACGGGGGAGGCGCCTTCGCCTTCGCCGGCATGTCCCACAATGGTTCGATCCTGGCGACGCCGAAGGGCGTCCGCGGCATCGAGGCGACGAGTCTCGCTGAGCTCGACGAGCGCGCCCTCGCGCTGCTGTTCGCCGAACTGGCCGAGGCGCCCGGATCGGTCGAGTTTCTCGTGATCGGCTCGGGAGCGCGAACGGCGCCCCTCCCCGAAACGCTGCGGGCCGCGCTGCGGCGGGCGGGTCTGCGCTTCGAGGCGATGGCGACCGGCCCGGCGCTGCGCGTCTACAATGTGATGCAGTCGGAAGACCGCCGAGTCGCGGCGGCGCTGATCGCGGCGCCGTGACGCCCGCGGGTCCGCTCGGCGTCGCGGCGCTGGCGGAGGCCCGGACGCATTGCGCGGCCTTCGTCCGCGAGAACGCCCGCGATCAATGGCTCGGCGCGCTCTACGCCCCGCCCGAACGCCGCGACGCTCTGCTCGCGCTCGCCGCGTTCGATTCGGAGATCCGTCTGCCGCAGTTGCGCACACGCGACCCCAATCTGGCGGCGCTGCGGCTGGCCTGGTGGCGCGGCGTCGTCCAGGGCGAGCGGGACAGCGAGGCCGCCGGCAATCCGACCGCGCTCGCCCTCATGTCCGCCGTCGAGGCCTTCTCGCTGCCGCGCGCCGGGCTCGAGGCGATGCTCGACGCGCGGCTCGAGGAGCTGGTTCCTTCGGAGGGCTTCGATCTCGCCGCCTTCACAGCCTTCGCCGCGGGGAGCGACGGCGCCCGGCTCAGACTCGCCGCCCGCATCTGCGGCGGGGGGAGGGACCCCGACGCGGCGGACGCCGCTGCTCCGGCCGGCCTGGCGCTGGCGCTGACCCGCATGCTCTTGGCGCTGCCGGCGAAGGCGGGTTCCGCGCCGACCCTTTTTCCCGTCGACGTCGCCCTGCGTCACGGCGCGACCACGCGGGATCTCGAAGCGCGCCTGGAGAACGAGCCGGTCGTCACCGCCTGCGCCGAGGCGCGCGCGCTCGCCCGCGACGCCGCCGAGGAGGCCGAGCGGCGACTTGAGGCTTCGCCACCGGCGATCCTGCCCGCCTTCGTCCCGCTCGGGGCCGTCGGCCTCGACCTCGAGCAGCTCGAACGCGGCGGCGCCAGACCCTTCGACCCGACCGCCGAAGCCTCGCCCCTGCGCCGGCAATGGGCGATCTGGCGCTGGGCGAGGCGGCAATGAGGAACAGAGGTCCAGTCTGGCTCCGCGTTCCGAATCCTGGCCCTCCGCCTTCGCCCGGCTTAGCGTCGCCATTACAAAGTTGATTATGTGTATACATTTCGCTTTAGACGTATTTGACGAACGTGCCGCCGTGATTGTCGTTCGACAGGGCGAAGTCGCTGGTCGCGTAGCTGCCGAGCAGGTGTCATAAGCGAAACCACCTGATTCAACGAACTGGTAGCCGCCAGCGTAAGCCGTCGTGTAGTAGGCGGAATTCGCGCCCGACACGTAAAAACCGTATCCAGAGACGATCGTGCTGGTGTAAGTGGTCATGGCGAGTTCCCCAGAGTAATTCCGCCTTCGCCCAAGCTAAGAGCGGACGCACGAGCATTGAACGGCTGGCAATGTTGTTTGGACGAAACCAAACTGGAAGCTCGGCCGTCAGACCAAAGCGGTCCCTATCGCCCGCGACCGATCAAAGTCAGCCAAGGCCGATCAGCGCCAACTACTTGCTAACGCTCAAGTAATGTAGGGCAACTTTGCTGTTGATCTGAAATGAAAATCAATTCGTACCTCTACCCATTTCGAGCATCTTTTCGCTCGGAATTCTGGCCGCGAGAGACTCTTGCGGCTCCGGTCGCGCCTTCACTTGCTCGCCGCGACGGAAAGCGCTTGGCGAAGGCCGCCACCAGCGCCTTGAGGTCCGGCTCCCTGATCAGCGAAACTGCTCTGATCGGGTCGGCCCACTGGACCACGCGCTGCGCGAACTCTGGCCAGACCTCGCTTTGCCGCTTGACCAGTAGCGGATAGACCTTGACCTCGCAGCTCACCCGCATGCCCGTCTCGTCGATCAGCTTGTCGTAAGTGAAGAGCCCGATCGACTTCGCTCCGATATCCCCCCGGACGCCAGCCTCCTCGAAGGCCTCGCGGGCCGCCGATTTGGGCGGCTTCAGTCCCCTGATCGGCCAGCCCTTGGGGATGATCCACCGCCTGGACTGGCGCGTGGTGACGAGGAGGATCTCCATCGCCGCTTCCGGCGTGAAGCGGTAGGGGAGCGCGCCATACTGGACACGAACGGCGGGTTTGGCTTTCCGCTTGCGTGACTTGCGGGTAATCTCACCTGCTCCCGATATGTCCGTTTCTCATTCGCTCACCCGCCTCTCGTCAGTTAAGCCAGTTAGCGCCGGGACAAGAGTTCGGCAATCCGGCAGGCTGCCGCAGAGAGGCGGGGACTTCGAATCATCCAGCCTGACGCGCTAGCGCTTCAGCGTGCCGGTGAGCCGGTTCGAAACAAGCCTATTATGCTCATCCCGCGCGATGTGCAGGAAGAACTTCTCCAGTCGCGCCTCGTCGGCGATAGGCACCCGCCTCAACCCGTCGTTCTCGTCAGCCCTCTTCCATTCGGCGGGCGTACGAACCCCTCCATGCGCTCGACCAGCAAGCGCCTTGCCAGGAGCGATCGAACACGACGATTGCCGCGTTGCGGCACGCCATCTCGGCTTTACCGGCTGAAGGGAGAGTCGGGCCGGCTTCGATAACGATCCTCCGGAACCCGCACGGTCTTGCCGGCCTTCAACTGTTGTCCTGCTTTGAGCGGCGCAACGAAGCGCTCCACCAGTTCCGTCGAATATCCCAGGCCGCCACTTGGGCGGCTTCTCTCTGTCGCGCGACTCCGCTCGGCAGGCGCTCCCGGCGAACGGAACGCGCTTTCCGGAGAAAGTCCAACGGGAATACAAAGGCGAACGACTTGGCTCGCCCAGGCGATGAACGGGCGATCTGTCTGCCGCAGCGGGAGCAGCCGGTCGGACTCGAAGCGGATGACTCGGGTACCCGCCAAGCCAACGGCCGCGCCGCTTTGGCCGGCGCTGACACGTTCGTAGGCCGGGATGGTTTTGCAGGCGATTCTCGAGAGGCCGGCAATCGATCCGTGAAAAGCCGGCTATCGACAAATTGACTTCGAACCGCCCAAGGGACATCGACGTCATCAGGGCCGATCAGGCGGCTCTCGGCGTCCCGAGGCGACTCGTAATATTCGATCGCATCATGCAGACCGAAACAGATTCCTTCGCGGGCGGTCGAGAGCCGCGGAGCGGCATAGGCGGTCCACCGCGTCGTCGTGTCGATTGCCGACGAAGGGGCGCAGACGTCCCCATCCGGCGCCGGATCGGCTTCGATCGGCAGGGAGGATGCGGCGTTGGCGGAGGCGAAGACATAGGCATACCGGTCGCCGATAAACAGCCTTCCATAGCCGTCCGCGGCCGGTTTTACGCCGCCGTGGATGCCCGCCGCCCCGTCTTCCGCGCGTTCGAGCAGCGCGGGGGCGGTCGACGAGATCAGGAACGAGCCTGCGATCGCGGCAGCGACAGCAAGGCCCTTGTGAGCGCGCCTCCCCGCCCACACTCTCCCCCCGATCGGCCCGAGCCCGACGACCGGCGCATCGGACGACGCCCGCCTCAAACCGATGGATGTCGACTTTATCATCGGACGCGCCCGGCGGGGCTCCCCTGCGGCAATTCGGCCTTCGGTCGAATTGCTCCACAGGAATGGACTCCGGATTAACGGCCAGATTCGCGGGATACGCAGGACCATTTTCCCCCCCTGAAGCCGAACCTCCCTACTTCTTCCAGGCGACACTTGTACCGTGGTTCTTAACGGGCGTCAAAATATGGCGCCACTCCCGCTGCCCGGCGAGCGAAACCATATTGCATTGCCACTGCGAATTTTGCATATGACGCCGCTGTCTGCAACGGCGGGGTGTCCTTTTCTGCTTCTCGCCCGTCAAGGGCATTCGCCGAAGGCTGTCCAGGCATCGGCCAAAGACCTCGACCCGGCTACGGAGCCGCGCCGATCCACCCGGCCAGATCCTTCTCCGCCCGGGCCGATAGCGCGCGCTTCCGCGCGACGCCTCGCTCGGGCCCGCGTGGGCGTGCGCTCTTCGCGTCGATTTCCGTCTCGGCGATCGGGGGGAAGAGGCCGAAATTGACGTTCATCGGCTGGAACGAGCGTGGTCCGGCATCGACGCGTTCGATGTGGCCGCCTGTGATGTGGTTGAGGAGCGCGCCGATCGCCGTAGTGGCCGGCGGCGGCGAAAGCGCCCGCCCGAGCCGCTCGGCGGCGGCCAGGCGCCCGGCGACGAGCCCGACCGCGGCGCTCTCGACATAACCTTCGCAGCCGGTGATCTGCCCGGCGAAGCGCATGCGTGGCGCGGCTTTTAGCCGAAGCAGCCCGTCGAGCTGTTTCGGCGAATTGAGATAGGTGTTGCGGTGGATGCCGCCGAGCCGCGCGAACTCGGCGCGCTCGAGGCCGGGGATCATGCGGAAGATGCGGGTCTGCTCGCCATATTTGAGCTTGGTCTGGAAGCCGACCATGTTGAACAGGGTGCCGAGCGCGTTGTCCTGCCTGAGCTGCACGACCGCGTAGGGCTTGACGCCGGGCGCATGCGCGTTTGTGAGGCCGAAAGGCTTCATCGGGCCGTGGCGCAGGGTCTCGCGGCCACGCTCGGCCATCACCTCGATCGGCAGGCAGCCGTCGAAATAGGGCGTGCCCTCGAAGTCTCGAAACTCGGTCTTTTCCGCGGCGATCAGGGCGTCGACGAAGGACTCGTAGGCGTCGCGGCTCATCGGGCAATTGACGTAGGCGGCGGCCTCGCCACCCGGACCCTCCTTGTCGTAGCGGGACTGCATCCAGGCGACATCCATGTCGATCGAGTCGCGCTGCACGATCGGCGCGATGGCGTCGAAGAAGGCGAGCGCGCCCTCGCCGGTCAGCGCGCCGATCGCCTCCGCCAGCGCGGCGGAGGTCAAGGGGCCGGTGGCGACAATGACGCTGTCCCAGTCCTCGGGCGGCAGGCCGGATATCTCGCCACGCTCGAGCGTGACCAGCGGGTGGGAGAGGACGGCCGCCTCGACCGCGGCGGCGAAACCGTCGCGGTCGACGGCGAGCGCGCCGCCGGCCGGCACCTGATGGGCGTCGGCGCTCTGCAGAACGATCGAGCCAAGGGCCCGCATCTCGCGATGCAGCACGCCGACCGCGTTCGCCGCGGCGTCGTCGGAGCGGAACGAATTCGAGCAGACGAGTTCGGCGAGGCGGCCAGTGCGATGGGCCGGCGTCGTCAGCAGGGGGCGCATTTCGTGGAGCACGACTGGGACGCCGTCTTCCGCCGCCTGCCACGCCGCCTCCGAGCCGGCGAGGCCGCCGCCGATGACGTGGATGGGACGCATGGCGCGGCTTCTTCACAAAGCCCGGCTGCCGCGTCAAGCTAATCCGCGAAAAGGTAGCATCCGACTTTGAATTTCGGGTGAGGGCGAGGACGCCGATCACACCACGCGGAACATCGGGGAGAGCGCTCGGACAGTGGATCTATTGCGATAACCGGGGTGCGAAGGGTCACCGATCCGAGCAGCAGGAAGGCGAGCCTCGACAATGCGAGCCGCGAACTGAGCGCGGTTCGCCACACTGATGGGTCATTCCGACATCGCCAACGCGCTGATGGACAAAACAACCTGGTCGTTCAAACCGGGGCTGCGGACAAAAGGAGCCAATGTCAGAAAAATGACGGCTCGGGCTGTGGCCGTCCGATAGCGCTGGCTTCAATGGAGAGGTGGGAGCTTATTCGAGCCCGGCGAGGTGGGAGCTTATTCGAGCCGCAAACGGCGAACCGCCATCGTCCCACTGCATCCACTCCTTCCGCAAGACCCGGTGAGCAAGCGACTTCGCTTCGTCTAGGTGCTTCAGGAACTCTTCATATGCGGCGTGCTCTACAAGGGCCATTGTGCCGTGATCGTCAACCGCGATGTCGATGATCGATCTTGCAGCAGACGTCTCTGCCTCTATTTCAACAACGTACCTATGGCTCTCAGTGCGCTGGATTTTCAACGTTCGGATCATTCGCGAAGCTCCAGTGTTTCTCAAATCGGCAGCAGCGGCGGCCCGCACGGTGAGCGCGCTAAGCGCCTCCTGCCGCCGCCGAAGGATGCCATGCGGCGGGCCATTTGTCTACAAGGTTTATAGATTATGTTTATTTTCTTTCAGTTCAACGCCTGCATGGCGACCACGACCGCCACTGAGCGCCCGCAACTGTGCAATCTGCACGTTCAATCCAAGCCCGCCTTCTCGCGCCTTCCCGCAGTTCGCAGGGCCGATCTTGAGGCAGCAAAGGACGTTCACAGCTCGTATTCCGCGGAGAGTCGGTCCTCGCCCAGTCCCTCCGACCCGCGAAAAAGAAAAGCGGCCCCGCAGGGGCCGCCTTCGTGAAGCCGCTAGCGCTAGCGGCCTTATGCCGACTCCGGATCAGGCCGTCTTCATCACCGATTCCCGAACGACGTGCTCGATGTCGCCCCGGCCGATGCCAATGTCGGTGAGCTCCCGGTCGCTCAGCTGGCTGAGCTCGCGGACAGCGTCGCGGTAGCGGCGCCAAGCGGCGAGCTTCTCGGAAATGCTCTTGAGGGTTGTCATGACAGTCTCCTTCAGCTTTTTGCTGCGACGCAACATAGATTGCGGCGGGCGCCGGAGGTAGCCATCCAGGCAGGAGCCAGGGATGCAACATTTGCATAACTGTGTTAGCCAAATGTTCATTTCCTCGCGCTTTCGGCGGCTTTGAACGGCCGTGTCCGGCCGATCGGGCAGATCGGGTCCGCTGGATAATTGTTCCAACCGCTGTAGATATGTGAACTGCTCATAACTCGGACAGCGTCGATGATCGCGCCGCTTTGGTCGTTCCGTTCTGCGCGCCTCCGAATTACAATGTGCCGCGCCTTGATTTTGGCCGCGCGAGCGGCGACACAGCCTCGCGCCCCGGAGGACCCCCAGGATGGACAACCTAATCGCCCGCGTCGCCACCGCGACCAACCTGTCGCCGGAGGTCGCGCGAAAAGCCGTCGCCCTGATCGCTGATTTCATCCAGCGCGAGGCCTCTGGGGACGCGGTCAAGGACCTGCTCGAGAAAGCCCCGGAGCTTCAGGCGATCATCGCCTCGGGCGCGCCGACCGGCGGCGAGGGCATGGGGTTCTCGCTCAAGGGGCTGATGGGCATCGCGGCCGGCGCGATGGGCGGCGGCGGACTGATGGCGCTTGGCGGCGAACTCATGGGCCTCGGGCTCAACATGGATCAGATTCAGACGGCCGGCAAAGAAGTTTTCGCCTATGCGCGCGAGGTCGCGGGCGATCAGATTGTCGGCGAGATCGCCGCCTCGATTCCGGGCATCTCGCAGTTCGTCTAGGGGAGTGCCGGCGTTGGACGCCGCAGTCTTTCCGGCCTGGAGCGAAGCCGACTGGCGCAAGGCCGCCGAGGCGGCCCTGAAGGGCGGGAGCCTGGAGAGCCTGGCGTCGGCGACCGCCGAGGGAATCCCCATCGAGCCGATCTATCGGCCGGAGGACGGCCCCCGACCGTTAGGCCCGTCAGCGGCGTGGCGGGTGGTTGCGCGGCTCGATCATCCCGACCCGCGCGAAGCCAACGCTCAGGCGCTCGACGATCTCGGCGGCGGCGCCGATGGCCTCGCCATCGTTTTCGCCGGCGCGGTCGGCGCACACGGCTTCGGCCTGAGGACGTGCGACTCCGCGACTTTGCATGCGGCCTTCGAGACCGTGCGCTTCGACGCCGGGCCGCGCTTCGAACTCGACCTCGGGCCGGACGGCGCCCACGAGGCGTTGAGTTTCGCCGCGCTGGTCGAGCGAACGGGCGCGCGCCCCCCAGACTGCGCCGTGTCCTTCGGGCTCGATCCTTTCGGCGCCGCGGCCCGCAGCCCGTTTCCAGGCGACTGGGCAGCGCACGTCAAGCCTTACGCCGACGCGGCGCTTTCTCTCCGCGCGAGGGGCTACGCCGGCCCGTTCGTCGCAGCGGACGCGAGAAGCGTTCATGCGGCGGGCGGGGCGCCGAGCCAGGAGCTTGCCTTCGCGCTCGCCGCCGGCGTGAGCCTCCTGCGCGCGCTCGAAGCCGTCGAGGTTCCCCTCGACGAGGCGCGCCGCATGATCGCCTTCCGCCTCGCGGCCGACGCGGACGAGTTCGTCACTCTGTCGAAATTCCGCGCGCTTCGGCTCGCCTGGGCGAGGGTCGAGGAGGCTTGCGGGCTCGAGCCGAAAAAGGCCCGCGTGGAGGCGCAGAGCGCCTGGCGGATGATGACCGCGCGGGATCCTTACGTGAATGTCATGCGCGGGGCGGTCGCCGCTTTTGCGGCCGGCCTCGGCGGCGCCGACAGCGTCTGCATTCTGCCGCACACGCTCGCCGTCGGTCTGCCCGACAGCCTCGCCAGACGTCTCGCTCGTAACGGCCAGCTGATCCTGTTGCGCGAGTCCAATCTCGGCTTCGTCGCGGATCCGGCCGCGGGAGCCGGCGGGTTCGAGGCGTTGACCGGCGCGCTCTGCGAGAAGGGCTGGGCGCGTTTTCAGGAGATCGAGGCGCTCGGCGGCTTGCCGGCCGCGCTCGCAAGCGCCGCCGTGCAGCGGCAGGTCGCCGAGGCCGCCGAGGCGCTGAGGCGCTGCGTGGCGCGGCTCGAAACGCCGATCACCGGCGTCAGCGCTCACGCCGACCTGGCCGAGACGCTCGCCGAGCTCGCGCCGGGCGCCCCGCCGCGCGAACCGACCGCCCGATCCGCGGGCGCGCTCGCGCCGATGCGGCTGTCCGAGCCGTTCGAACGCCTGCGGGACCGGTCGGACGCCCACGTGCGAAAGACCGGCGCGCGGCCGAAGGCCTATCTCCTGGCGCTCGGTCCGGAACCCGCGCACCGCCGCCGCGTCGCTTTCGTGCGCGAATGGTTCGAAGCGGGCGGGATCGAGCCGGTCTATGACGGCGCAGCGGCCTCGCTCGAAGACGCCGTGCGCCGGATGACCGCGAGCGGCGCGTCGATCGCCTGCCTCTGCGGAGACGACGCGGCTTACGCCGCCGAGGCGGATGCCTGCGCGAGGGCGGCCGTGATGGCGGGGATCAAGGGCCTGTGCCTCGCCGGGCGTCCGGGGGACGCGGAGGCCAAGCTGCGCGCGGCCGGGGTCGATGACTTCATCTTCGCCGGCTGCGATGTGATCGCGTCGCTCGGGGAGCTTTATCGGCGCATCGGCGCCTGAAGGCGTGCGGGAAGAGAACGATGAGCAGGATTGCCGATTTCTCCAGAACGCCCTTCGCCGTTTCCTCGGCTTCGCCGCGCTCCGGCGAGACGCGCGTGTGGACGACGCCCGAAGGCGTCGACGTCAAATCGCTTTATGGCCCGGCCGATCGCGCCGGACTCGATTTTTCGCACGACTGGCCGGGCCTTCCGCCCTATCTGCGCGGGCCCTATCCGACCATGTACGTCAACCAGCCCTGGACGGTGCGCCAGTACGCCGGCTTTTCGACTGCCGAGAAGTCGAACGCCTTCTATCGCGCCAATCTCGCGGCCGGCCAGAAGGGGCTGTCCGTCGCGTTCGATCTGGCGACCCACCGCGGCTACGATTCCGATCATCCGCGGGTGGCCGGCGACGTCGGCATGGCCGGCGTCGCGATCGATTCGATCTATGACATGCGCACGCTTTTTTCTGGCATCCCGCTCGACTCGATGAGCGTGTCGATGACGATGAACGGCGCGGTGCTGCCGGTCATGGCGCTGTTTATCGTGGCGGCGGAAGAGCAGGGCGTTCCGATGGCCGCGCTATCGGGGACCATTCAGAACGACATTCTAAAGGAGTTCATGGTCCGCAACACCTATATCTATCCGCCCGCCGCCTCGATGCGCATCGTCGCCGACATCTTCGCCTTCACCGCGGCGAACATGCCGAAGTTCAACTCGATCTCGATCTCCGGCTATCACATGCAGGAGGCGGGCGCGACCCAGGACCTCGAGCTCGCCTACACGCTCGCCGACGGTCTCGAATATCTGCGCGCCGGGGTCGCCGCCGGAATGAGCGTCGATCAGTTCGCGCCGCGCCTGTCGTTCTTCTGGGCGATCGGCATGAACTTCTTCATGGAGGTCGCCAAGCTGCGCGCGGCGCGCAAGCTGTGGGCCGGACTGGTCAAGGGCTTCGGCGCGCGGTCGGACAAGTCGCTGCCCTTGCGCGCCCATTGCCAGACGTCGGGTTGGTCGCTGACCGCGCAGGACCCCTTCAACAACGTCATCCGCACCCAGATCGAGGCGATGGCGGCGACCCAGGGACATACGCAGTCGCTGCACACCAACGCGCTCGACGAGGCGCTGGCGCTGCCCACCCCGTTTTCCGCCCGCATCGCGCGCAACACCCAGCTCTTCCTCATCGAGGAGAGCGGCACGAGGCGCATCATCGACCCCTGGGGCGGCTCCTTTTACGTCGAGCGCCTGACCGCCGAGCTCGCGGCCAAGGCGCAGGGCCATATCGACGAGATCGAGAAACTCGGCGGCATGGCCAAGGCGATCGAATTGGGGCTACCGAAGCGCCGCATCGAAAAGGCGGCGGCGCGCACCCAGGCGCGCATCGACTCGGGACGGCAGACCGTAATCGGCGTCAACGCGTTTCCGCCGAACGTCGAACGCGAGCTCAATGTGCTCAAGGTCGACTCGGCCAGCGTGCGCGGGATGCAGATCGAAAAGCTCAGGCGTCTGCGCGCCGAGCGCGACGAGGCGAGAATGCAGGCGGCCCTCGCGGCGCTGACCAACGGCGCGCGCGGCAAGGCCAATCTTCTGGCGCTGTCGGTCGAGGCGGCGCGCGCCAAGGCGACGGTCGGTGAAATCTCGCTCGCGATGGAGAAGGCGTTCGGCCGCCACGTCGCGGAAATCCGCGCCATCTCCGGCGTCTATCTCGCCGAGGCGGGGCCGGCGGCCGAAGCGAACGAGCGCGTCATCGCGATGACCCGCGCCTTCGCCGAGAACGAGGGAAGCCCCCCGCGTATCCTCGTCGCCAAGATCGGACAGGACGGCCACGACCGCGGCCAGAAAATCATCGCTTCGGCGTTCGCCGACCTCGGCTTCGACGTCAGGATCGGGCCGTTGTTCGCGACGCCCGAGGAGGTGGCTGCGCTCGCGGCGGAGCGCAAGGCCCATATCGTCGGGGTCTCATCGCTCGCGGCGGGGCATCTCGCGCTGGCGCCGGCGCTGAAGAGCGCGCTCGGCAAGGTCGGTCTCAGCGAGGCGATGATCGTGGTCGGCGGCGTCATTCCGGAGCAGGATTTCGCGCCGCTTCGCGAAGCCGGGGTCGACATGATCTTCCCGCCTGGGACGATGATCGCGGAAGCCGCTCAAAGCCTGATCGAACGGCTCAACGAGCGGCTCGGCTACAGCCAGCGCGCACAGGGTTGACCGGGGCGCCAAACGGCGATGTCCCGGAGTGGCGCGCCCGTCCTTGCCGTCGCGCGGGCGGACGTAACGGGACCTGACCCGAATCGGAACGGATTCGCCTGACGTCAACGGCGCCGCGTTTGCGGCCGCCTGCGTGGGACTCGCGCGGGCGAGCAGACGTGAGGCGCGCCATGACGAACGCCATCGGCGAAATTGTAGATCGGGTGATTGTCCACGCGCAGACCATGCTGGACGACGGCTCTTATGACTGGCCGGCGTCGCGGGCGGCGCTCGAAAGAATCCTCGCCGACCTCGAGGCGCGATCGCTCGGCCACCCGGGCGTCGGGCGACTACGCCAATTCATCGCGCTGCGCGAGGACGAAAGGAATCTCCGCGACGGCGAGACCAGATGCCGCTGATGCGCGCGGGGCTCTCGGAGAACTCGCATATTCCGAGCGGCGAACGGCGGTTTGCGTACGAGCCGATCAAGACTCTTTGCGCGACTCCCTTGACACGCTACCGCGACTGCAGAACAATTTCTTTCATTCGCCAAGCAACGGGTCTGCGCGTCCGCCGCGTTTGCGTTTTCGGCGAGCGGCGGCTTGAAGCGCGTAAGCTGGTGGCCTGCGGTGCGGCCGCTCGACCGCCGGTCCTATTGCACAGTTGATCGGGAGGGGCCTTCTCGATGCCGATCGCGAATGGGCGAAGCGCGCGCGTCCGGAGGCTCGTGACTCGCCGCGGGGCGGAGTTGTGCTTCACCGAGCTCGGGTTCGGGGGCGGGCCGCTCGGCAACCTTTATCGGCCGATGACCGAGAAAGAGGCGCGCCTGACGCTCGAGACGACATGGGCCGGCGGCTGTCGCTACTTCGACACTGCGCCGCTGTACGGGCTCGGGCTCTCGGAAACGCGGCTCAACGGCTTCCTGCGCCCGAAGCCGCGCGATTCCTATCTGATCTCGACCGAGGTCGGCCGGCTGCTCGAGCTCTGCCAGCCGGAGGAGCGCTCTCTGCGGAGCGCTTTCTTCGAAACGCCATCGCGCCGCGAACGCTTCGATTATTCCTACGACGGGGTGATGCGTTCGCTCGACTTCTCGCTCGAGCGCCTCGGCCTCGACACTGTCGACATCGCGTTCGTCCATGGCGTCGGCATGGGTGGCGACGGCGGCGCGGAGCGGCGCAACGGACCCCTGGTCGAACTCATGAAAGGCGGATACCGCGCGCTCGAGAGACTGCGGGCCAGCGGAGCGATCAAGGCGATCGGAGCGGGCGTCAAAGTCTGGGAGGCGGCCGCGCAATTGGCGCGTCTGGGCGAGTTCGACATTTTCCTGGTCGCCGGGCGCTACACGCTGCTCGACCAGGACGCTGTGACGAGCCTTCTGCCGATGTGCGCGGAGCGGGGCATCGGCGTTGTGGTCGGCGGCCCGTTCAACTCCGGGATCCTCGCAACTGGCGTCAAGGCCGACGCTCATTACGAGTACGGGCCGCCGCCGGTTGGGATCAAGGAGCGCGTGCGCCGGATCCAGCAGATCTGCAAGGCGTTCAAGGTCAAGCTGGCGGAAGCGGCGCTTCGCTTTCCGCTCGGCCATCCGTCGGTCGTCAGCGTCATCCCCGGCGCGCAACGCGCGAGCGAAGCCAAACGCAACGCGGCAATGATGAGCGCGAAAATCCCGCCCGCGCTCTGGCGGGCGCTCAAGGAGGAGAAGCTGATCCGCGCGGACGCGCCCACGCCGCGCTGAAGCGGGGCCTTAGAACAGGCCGAGGATTTCGCCGTCAATCACGCGAATCCGCTCCGCCCCGGGGCGTCGAGGCAGGCCCGGCATGGTGCGGATGTCGCCCATCAGAACGACGACGAAACCCGCGCCGGCGCGCAAGCGCAGCTCGCGGATCGTCGGCGTATGTCCGCTCGGCGCGCCGAGCAGCGCCGGATTGTCGGAGAAGGAATATTGCGTCTTGGCGACGCAGACTGGCAGCCTCCCCCAGCCCGCGGTTTCGAGGTCGTCAAACTGCGCGCGCACGGAATCGGCGGCTGCGATGTCGTCGGCGCCGTAGATTTCGCGAGCGATCGTGCGCGTCTTCTCCCACAGGCTCATCGCGGCCGGATAGAGCGGCCGGAAGTCGGCGCTCGCGCTATCGGCGAGTGCGCCCGCCGCGTGCGCCAGGTCTTCGCAGCCGGCGCCGCCGCGCGCCCAATGGTCGCACACGACGGCCTTGACGCCGGATCCGCCCGCCGCCTCGCCCCTCACGAAATCGAGCTCGGCGTCGGTGTCGCTGGCGAAGCGGTTGACCGCGACGACGACCGGCACGCCGAACTTGCGTACGTTGGCGATGTGACGCGCGAGATTGGCGAATCCCGCCTTCAGCGCGGGGAGCGCTTCCGCGCCGAGCGACTCCTTGGCGACTCCGCCATGCATCTTAAGCGCGCGCACTGTGGCGACGATGACTGCGGCGGCTGGCTTCAGTCCGGCCGCGCGGCACTTGATGTCAAAGAATTTCTCCGCGCCGAGATCGGCGCCGAATCCGGCTTCGGTCACCACGTAGTCGCCGAGCTTGAGCGCGGCGCGGGTCGCGACCACGGAGTTGCAGCCGTGAGCGATGTTGGCGAACGGGCCGCCGTGCACGAGCGCCGGCGACCCTTCCAGCGTCTGCACGAGATTGGGACGGAGCGCGTCCCTGAGCAGGGCGGTCATCGCCCCTTCAGCTTTGAGGTCGGCTGCGGTGATCGGCCGTCTGTCGCGCGTGTAGCCCACGATCATGCGGCCGAGCCGCGCCTCGAGATCGGCGAGGTCGGCCGCGAGGCAGAACGCCGCCATCGTCTCCGACGCGACCGTGATGTCGAACCCCTCCTCACGTGGAAACCCGTTGCCGGCGCCGAGGCCGACGACCGTCTCGCGCAGCGCGCGGTCGTTCAGGTCGAGCGCCCGGCGCCAGACGACGCGGCGCTGATCGAGCCCCAGCGGGTTGCCCCAGTACATGTGGTTGTCAACCATCGACGCCAGGAGATTGTTGGCGGTCGTGATGGCGTGGAAGTCACCGGTGAAGTGAAGATTGATCGCCTCCATCGGCGCGACCTGCGCGTAGCCGCCGCCGGCGGCTCCGCCCTTCATGCCGAAGCAGGGGCCGAGCGAGGGCTCCCGCAGGCAGATCACCGTCCTTCTGCCGATGCGGTTCAGCGCGTCGCCGAGGCCGACAGTCGTCGTTGTCTTGCCTTCACCGGCCGGCGTCGGGCTGATCGCCGTGACGAGGATCAGCTTTCCGTCGGGCCGTTCCGCGAGGCCGGAAAGAAAGGCGGTCTCGAGCTTGGCCATGTGACGGCCGTAAGGATAAAGCGCGTCCTCGCGGACTCCGATCCGGGCGGCGATTTCCGCGATCGGCCGCAGAGGCGCGGCGCGCGCGATTTCGATGTCGGAAAGCATTTGCGCTCGTTCGCCTCACCTCCGATGGAGAGCGCGCAGTGATCGGCCGATCCGCCGGGATTTGCAAGTTCGAGCCGACCGTGTCGATGGAGCGTCCACGATGCCGGCGTTTGCGGCGGGCCGACGCCCAATGCCTGCTGCGTCGAAGGTTGCTTCGGCTGGGCGCATCCCCTAAACGTCCGCTCGCTCCGCCGAGCCCACGGAACTCTTCCATGATCCGCTCAGCCCTCATGACCGTGATGACGAACGCCGCGATCAAGGCGGGGCGCGCGCTGAAACGCGACTTCGGCGAGATCGAACAACTGCAGGTGTCGATGAAGGGCACCGGGGATTTCGTCAGTCTCGCCGACAAGCGCTCGGAAAAGACCCTCTACGAGGAGCTTTCCAAAGCCCGCCCGGGGTATGGGTTCGTTTTGGAAGAAGCCGGGCGGATCGACGGAACCGACAAGAGCCACACCTGGCACATCGATCCCCTCGACGCGACCACCAACTTCCTGCACGCCATTCCGATCTTCGCCATCTCGATCGCGCTCGAGCGCGAAGGGCAGATCGTCGCAGGCGTGATCTACAACCCGGCCGACGACGACATGTACGTGACGGAGAAAGGCCAGGGAGCCTTCGGCGGCAATCGTCGCTTGCGCGTCGCGGCCCGGGTCGAATTGTCGCAGGCGCTGTTCGGCTGCGGCATTCCCCATCTCGGGAAGGCCCCGCAACATCCCCGCTTCAAGGCCGAGCTTGCGGCGGTGATGGCGCGCGTGGTCAACGTGAGACGGCTGGGCTGCGCTTCGCTCGATCTGGCTTATGTCGCGGCCGGCCGGTTCGACGCCTTCTGGGAGCGGGGCTTGAACTCCTGGGATATCGCAGCCGGCTCGCTGCTGGTTCGCGAGGCCGGCGGCTTCGTCACCGGCGCCGACGGAGAGGCAAATTTTTTCGAAACCGGTTCGATCTGCTGCGGCAACGAGGTCATGCACCGCCAGCTGCTGGCGGTCCTGAAGAGCGTCGCTTGACGAGGGGGATATCTCACCGTTCGAAAACTCAGATCGATTCGACATAGCTTCAGAGGGCTGGTGAACAGGGGAATGGTCTCGCGGACCTTGAGCGGGCCGGGATGCGCGCGGGGGACTTACTCTAAATCTATCGGGCGTAACGGTGCTGCTCGCGTTCGCCGTCGCTGGCGCATTTGCGGCGCTCGACCCCTTCTCACGATCTCTGGCCTACGGCGGGTCGCTGGCGACTGCGACCGTCATGCTGGCGGTCGCGCTCGTCGGGCTGCTGGGTTGCTGGCGCTGATGAATGGGAGGGGCGCGCTAGCCGCATTTCCTTGCCTCGGCGCTGCTGCTAGTCTGAAGCGACTGTATCCACGAGGCCGTCATGTCCTACGCCCGCTATCCTTCGCTGATCGACAAGGTCGTCTTCATTACCGGCGGCGGATCGGGAATCGGCGCGGCTATGGTCGAGGCCTTCGTCGCCCAGAAGGCGAACGTCGCTTTCGTCGACATCCAGGCCGAGCCGTCCAAGGCTCTAGCCGCCAGGCTCGGCGCCTCCGGCCCCGCGCCCTTGTTCGAGCACTGCGACATCACCGACCTGACGGCGCTCGAGGCGTCGATGGAGGAGGTGCGGCAGCGGCTCGGGCCGATCGCGGTCTTGATCAACAACGCGGCGAACGACCAGCGCGAGGACGTGGACGAGGTCAGCGAGGAGGACTGGGACCGGGCGATCGCCCTCAACCTCAAGCACCAGTTCTTCGCCGCCCAGATCGCGCGACGGTCGATGCGGGAGCTCGGCGGCGGATCGATCGTCAATTTCTCGTCGACGGCCTGGATGATCGGCATCGCCCGCTTGTCGGTCTATTCGGCTGCCAAGGCAGCGGTCGTCGGGCTGACCAAGAGCCTGGCGCGTGAGTTCGGGCCCGACAACATCCGCGTCAACGCAATCGCGCCGGGCGCGGTGATCACCGAGCGCCAGCGGCGCCTGTGGATGAGCGAGGCGGACATCGCCGCCTTCCGCGAGCGCCAGTGCATCAACCGAAGCCTGATGGCCGAGGACGTGGCTCGCCTCGCGCTCTTCCTCTCCGCCCAGGACAGCGAGATGATCACCAAGCAGTGCTTTCTCATCGACGGCGGACTGCGCTAGCGGGCTGCTGCGCCGGGTCTTGCCTCCTTTCGCGGGAGCCTTTGGCTGAGAGCGTCGCGATCGGGCCGAGTCGGCAAGCGTCTGGCGCGGAATAGCGGGCTCTCCCGCTGGGAGGGCGAAGAAGGATTTTTTTGCGCGATCTCTCCCTTTTGCGCTTGAGATTTTCCCTGTTCGGGTCGCGAATCGCTCCTGTTCTTTAGCCCCAACGCTACCCTCTGCATTTCTTGCATACTTTCGGCGCGACCCTCTTCTCGGCGTTCCTTACGCCGTCTGCGGCAATGATATGCAGCGGCGATTCGGCTTTCTGACTGCGTCGCGAGGGGCCGCAGAACCTTGACTTTTCAGAAGTTTACTGATATAACATACATGGATTCAAAACGAGGCCGTTTTGTCGCACCGATGGTCGCCGCGTTGCCGCTCTAGGCGGAAAAACTCTCGCTGTCGTCGCGTAAGCTGTTGAAAAAGCTCAAAATGTCAATGGGCGCCTCTTGCCATGAGTTGGCGCCAATTTGGCGTTGGCGCCGCTTTCGCTTGGCTTGGGCGCCCCGACGGGATGACCCCCATGTTACACTGGCCACGGATTGCAATCGCGACAAACGCCAATTTGCTGCAGCGGATAGTTAATTAAAGCGCGTTTAATTCTTGATCGGGGCGGCGGACCGGCGCATCCTGTTGGGTCTGCGCCGCCGGGGACAAGGCCGCCGGACGAGGGAGAAACGGAATGACAGTAGCGCGCATTCTGGCCGAGAAGGGGCGCGAGGTCTACACTACCCATCCTCATCGCACCCTCAAGGAAGTCATCGATCTGCTCGCCGCGAGGGGCGTCGGAGCGGTCGTCGTCGCCGACGCCTCGATGAGTGTCCTGGGCATCCTGTCCGAGCGCGACGTGGTTCGCGTGCTCGCCCAGCACGGGGCGGGCGCGCTCGACGATCAGGTGTCCCGCTACATGACGGCGAAGGTGACGACCGTCACCCGCGAGGAGACGATCGATCGCGTCATGCAGACGATGACGGAAGGGCGCTTCCGACATCTGCCGGTCGTCGAGGACGGTCGGCTCATCGGCCTCGTGTCGATCGGAGACGTGGTCAAGCGCCATGTCGGCGCTCTCGACGGCGAACGGCAGGCTTTGCGCGAATACATCGCCGCAGCCTGATCGCGCCGAGGGTCACTCGACGGCAGGTTCGAGTTTCGGCCCCTCGATGTGCTCCGCGATTTCCGCGGCGGCCCGACGCACAGTCTCGCGTCCAATCGCGATCAGCTCATCCGCTCGGTGAAATTCGAACATTCCAATCTTGCCGACCTTGAGCTGCACGAGCGCGTCCGGAGGGTCGCCGGCGAGCCGGGAGCGCATGATGCGGTCCTGGAGGATATCGAAGGCGTTGACCATGACGCTCATCAGGCCGGGGGGCGCTGCCTCGGGGTCGGCAGGAGCGCGCAGAGCGCCGCCCCGCCACCACCGCGCGATGACTCCGCCCGCGTTGTTGGCCGGCTCGACGACGACGGGCGGAGGGTCGAGGCGCCCGAACGGATCCTGAATCGCTGTGCCGCGGCCGACACTCTCGCCGGTGACGTTGATCGCGACGACGCGTTCAGCGCCGAGCGCCCGGGCGACGCTGACAGGCACCGGATTGACGATCGCGCCGTCGAACAGCCACCGGCCTTCGATCCGGACGGGCTCGAACACGCCGGGCAAGGCGTAGGAGGCGCGGATCGCGTCGCTCAGCAGCCCACGCCGCAGCCAGATCTCGTGTCCGCCGCCGATCTCGGTCGCGACTCCGGCGAAGCGGATCGGCAGATCCTCGATCAGCACGCCGCCCAGCTCGGTCTCGAGTCTGGCGCGCAGCCGTTCGCCGCCGATCAGTCCGCCGCCGCCAAAGGAAAAATCGATGAGGCCGAACATTCGCCGCCGGGTGAGCGAACGGGCGAAGACTTCGAGCATGTCGAGCTTGCCGGCAGCGTAGCAGCCTCCCACCAGCGAGCCGATCGACGAGCCGACCACCACGTCCGGCCTGATGCCCTGCGCATCGAGCTCCTGCAGCGCGCCGATATGCGCCCATCCGCGCGCCGCTCCCGCGCCGAGCACGACGCCAACCCGCGCCGGCCGGCCGCGCATCCCGCCCGGCCCAGACTCAGAATCGCTTTTCCAGTACGGAGCCCAGAACATCGCGCTGCCTTTTGACGGTCTCCCGTCGGCGTTCCCCTTCGAAACTTAAAGCTAAATCTGTGCTCGAAAGTTCGCCAGACAATTAACGCACGAAACCGCTTTTCAGCCCGCCTGCGAACCCATTTGGCCCCGCACGCCGCTCCTCGAGGCGGCCGAATGGCAAAGAGCCGAATTCCGTTTGGTCAGCGCTCCGGATCCTCCGGTTCGACGAACGTGAGACGCGTTCCCGCCGCGGCGGCCTCGACCTTGCGGTAGAAGCACGAGCGGCGACCGGTGTGGCAGGCGCCGCCGTCGCCCGCGACGTCGACGAAAGCGAGAAAGGCGTCCTGGTCGCAATCGACCCGCATCTCGACGAGCCGCTGGGTCTGGCCGGAGGTGTCGCCTTTACGCCAAAGCGCGCCGCGCGAGCGAGACCAATAGTGAACGACGCCGCTCCTGAGGGTGGCTTCGAGCGCCTCCTCGTTCATGTGCGCGACCATCAGCACGTCGCCGCGTCTCGCGCCGACCGCAACGCAGGTCACGAGCCCGTCCGCGCCGAATTTCGGTTGGAACGCAGTGCCCTCTTCGCGGTCGGCAGCGTCGGCCACGTCAGCGGGCGCCGCGCAGGAGATTGAAGAAGCGGCTCTGCTCGTTGGGATCGTCGCGGAAGACGCCGCTGAACTGGGTGGTGACGGTGGAGGCGCCCTGCTTGCGCACGCCTCGCATCGCCATGCAGGTATGTTCGGCCTCGAGCATCACGGCGACCCCGCGCGTGTCCAGCGATTCCTCGATCGCCCCGATGATCTGCGCCGACAGCGCCTCCTGCGTCTGCAGGCGGCGGGCGAACGTGTCGACGATGCGCGCCAGCTTCGACAGGCCGACCACACCGCCCCGCGGATAGTACCCGATGTGCGCCTTGCCGAAGAAGGGCGCGATATGATGCTCGCAATGCGAGACGAACGCGATGTCGCGGACCAGGACGAGGTCCTGATAGCCCGACACCTCGCGGAACACGCGCTCGAGCCACTTGCCGGGATCTTCCCGATAGCCGGCGAACAGCTCCTCGTAGGCGCTCGCGACGCGGCGCGGCGTGTCGGCCAGGCCCTCGCGGTCGGGATCGTCGCCCGCCCAGGCGATGAGGGTGCGCACAGCGGCCTCGGCTTCGGCGCGGCTCGGCCGGCGCGGCTTGGGGGCCGGGACGGCCGCCACGTTCGGCCGCAGTTTCACGATTTCGTCCATAAACGTCCCTTTTCGGCCGCAAGCCTGTCGTCTCGCGGCTCCACTTTTCAAAGCTCGATTTCGGCTTGCCCCGCTCCTATATAGGAAAGGCGGCGGATCGCGCCAGTTTTTCGGCTGTCTTGATGCTTGACGAAATCTACAATCGGCGCGTGCTGGAGTTGGCGGCGGACATTCCGCGGCTCGGGCGGTTGCCTTCGCCGGACGCCACCGCCAAGGCGCTATCGCGGCTCTGCGGCTCGACCGTCACCGTCGACATCGCGGTAAGGAATCGACGCGTCGTCGACTTCGCTCACGAGGTCCGGGCCTGCGCGCTGGGCCAGGCGTCGTCCTCGCTGATGGCGAGGCACGTAATCGGCGCCACCGCCGACGAGCTCCTCGCGCTGCGCGAGACAATGACCAATATGCTCAAGGCCAATGGTCCGCCGCCTGAGGGCAAATGGGCTGATTTCGCGGTGCTCGAGCCGGTGCGCTCCTACAAGGCCCGCCACGCCTCGACGCTACTCACCTTCGATGCGGTCGCCGACGCGCTCGAGCAGATCGAGCGCCGATCCGGCGCCGAGAACGCCGTCGCGCAATGACCGGACATGTCCTCGCGCCGCGCCGAGCGACGCACGTCCTGATCCGTTTCTACCAGCTGACCCTGTCGAGCGTGCTCGGCCGGCAGTGCCGTTACCTGCCCACCTGCTCGGCATACGCCGACGAGGCCATCCAGCGTCATGGCTTTTGGGCGGGCGCCTGGATGGGGACTGCGCGCTTTTGTCGTTGCCGCCCTTTGGGCGGATCGGGCTTCGATCCTGTGCCGGAGACGCTCCCCGAAGGAGCAAGTTGGGCGCGGCCGTGGCGCTACGGGCGCTGGCGATACCGCTGCGACTGAACGCGGCTTGCCTCCCTCCGCCCCTGCCTTTAAGGACACCCGGCATTCCGACTGAGCCGGGAAAGATTTCAGCATGGCCGAGCCGCTTCGCGCCGCCAGACTCGCGCTCCACATCGAGGGCGGGCGCTTCCTGATCGTCGAGGCGCGCTTCTACGACGCGATCGCCGAAGATCTGCTCGCCGGCGCAAGCCGGGCACTCGAGGCCGCCGGCGCGGAATGCGACGTCGTGACCGTCGATGGCGCGCTCGAGATTCCCGCCGGCATGGCGATGGCGCTCGAGGCGGCGGAGGCAGCGGGTCGCCCCTACGACGGCGCAATCGCGCTCGGCTGCGTCGTGCGCGGCGAGACGTTCCACTTCGAAATCGTGGCGGGGGAATCGGCGCGTGCGCTGATGGACATGTCGGTTCAGCGGAAGCTTGCGCTCGGAAACGGCGTCCTGACAACGGAAACGATCGCGCAGGCGAAAGAGCGCGCCGACCCCGAGCGCGGCGACAAGGGCGGGGACGCCGCGCGCGCCGCCATCGGGCTTGCGCTGATCAAGCGCAGGCTTCGCCCGCGATGAAGAAATCCGACCTTCGCTCCGCCGCGCGGCTCGCCGCCTCTCAGGCGCTCTACCAGATGGAGGTCGCCGAGAAGGGGCTTAACGACATTCTGGCGGAATTCGAGGCGCACTGGATCGGCCGGGAGATCGAGGGCGACTCCTACAATCCGGCCGAGCTCGACTTCTTCCGCGACGTCGTGTCGGGCGTCCTGCGCGAGCAGACGCCGATCGATCGGGGCATCGACGAGACGCTGGCCAAGGGCTGGCCGCTGCGCCGGATCGAGGCGCTCATGCGGGCGATCCTGCGCGCCGCCTATTACGAGCTGCGCAGCCGCCCGGACGTTCCGGCGCGGGTGGCGGTGACGGAATATGTCGACATCGCCGCGGCTTTCTACGGCCCCGAGGAATGCGGGATGATCAACGCGGTCCTCGACGCGCTCGCCCGCCGAACCCGCCCGGCCGAATTCGCCGGCGGCAGGTAGAACGCGGGTCATCGAGGTCGCGGCTCAGTTCCTCGCCACGAAAACAGCTCGGGAGCGCCAGCGCATTCGCGGGAATCGTTGCTCATAGTCCTTCCCTAACAGCGAACCTTCGCGCCGTCTCGGCGTCGCCCCAGGCGACGAAAGGCCCATTGCGGAGACCGTCGGCCGTCTTCCCATAGACGAGCGATGCGTCCGACGGATCGAGAACAACGCCGCCGGCGGCGCGCAGCACGGCGTCGCCCGCCGCCGTGTCCCATTCCATCGTCGGACCGAATCGCGGGTAGACGTCGGCCAGGCCTTCGGCGATGACACAGAATTTGAGGGAGGACCCTCTGGATCGCCGCTCGGCGATCGGGAGCCGGCTCAAAAAAGCTTCAGTCTGAGAATCGCCGTGCGAGCGGCTCGCCAGAACGACCAACGCCTCCGGAGCTTGGCGCACTGTGATCGGCCGCCACGCATCTCGATTGGGCAAACCGCCGCCGACGGGCGCCTCACAAACGAAAGCGTGTTCTCCGCCGAACCAGAGTCGGCCGAGGGCAGGCGCATAGACAGCGCCCGCGACCGGCAACCCTTTCCGTATCAGCGCAATGTTGATTGTGAACTCTCCATTGCGGGCGAGAAATTCTTTCGTTCCGTCGAGCGGGTCGACAAGCAGAAACCGGTCGGCGACCGCCGCTGGCTTCCCCAGAGACATCGACTCCTCGGCGATGATCGGAGTGGGTGGAAAAGCTTGAGACAACTTCTCGCAGACGATCGCTTCCGCTCGCTGGTCGGCAACGGTAACCGGGCTGCCGTCGCTTTTTGACCAAACGTCTCCACCCTGTTCATAAACGTCCATCACTGCCGGTCCGGCGGCGACGGCGCCATCGGCAAGAAAGACCGCAATCTCATCTGCGCTAGCCGAATCAAAATCAAACTCATGACCATCCGGATGAAGTTGGCGCAATGGACATTCCTTTTCTCAGGGAGCGAATCGCGAAGGGACCGAACAACATTCTGCAGCTTCTCGAAAATGTCGCCCACGACCGACGAATCGGATACACAGCCGAAAGGTCTTGAGATCAGGACCGACAATCCGCGGGCATTGACCACAGGATCGGCCGTTTGACAATCGTTACCATCGCCCCCCTCGACCTCGCCGCGCTCTTGTGCTCGCGCATTTGTCACGACGTGATCAGCCCGGTCGGCGCAATCATGAACGGGCTCGAGATGCTGGACAGCGAGCAGGACGAGGACGCGCGCGCCGTCGCCATGGACCTCATTAAGAAGAGCGCGGCCTCGGCCTCGGCCCGCCTCCAGTTTTGCCGCCTTGCCTTCGGAGCGGCAGGATCTCTCACCGCTGCGATCGACACAGGGGACGCTGAGAACGTGGCGCGAGGCCTGATAGCGACCGATCGTACTGCGCTGCGGTGGAATGGGCAGCGCAGACTGCTCCCAAAGAATGCCGTAAAGCTATTGCTCAATCTGTGTCTCATCGCGGCCAGCGCGGTTCCACGCGGCGGCGTCATTAACGTCGAGTTTGAAGGCGATGGGGAAGCGCTTTCAATGAGAATAGAAGCGGCGGGGGCCAACGCTCGACTGCCGCATGCCGCTGCAGCGTCCTTATTGGCTGGCGCAATCGAGACCGTCGACGGTCATTCCATCCAGCCATATTACACCACATTGCTTGCCAGGGAATGCGGCAAGATTATCGGAACGTCGACTACGCCGGAATCAATCATTCTAACGGCGATGCCCGCAGAGCCAGCGGTCAGAACGGAAGGTAGAGCAGATTCTTGAGTCTAAGTTCGAAGCTGCGACGAATCCAATGTTTTGAAGCTAGCCCGGATATCTCACCGAATATAGGTGCATCGGGGCTCCGAATCAGCGAAAGTTGTTTTGCATGAGCAACTTGCGCGGAGAAGGAGGGGCTCCCCGATGCCGACAGACTGTAGCACGGATTCCGATCTCTTTGGACCGGTCGAGGGGCGCCAGGTGGTGGCTGATTTCGACGGCGGGGCGATCACGTCGGACGCCGGCGGCTTGCTTTTGGGGGCGACGATCGGGTGATCGGGCCTCGTCGATCGGTTCGCTTCCTGCTTCGTCGATCGACGGGTTCCGGAACTGATCGAGCATAGCGTGCGCACGCTTATCGGGCAGCGCGTGTTCGGCATCGCGCTCGGCTACGAAGACCTCAACGACCATGATGAAGCTTCGACAGGCTCAGCTTCGCCACGACTCGCTGATGGCGACGCTCGCGGGCAAGCTCGAGAGTCGACGCAAAGATTGCGCGCCGGCGGCCGGCAAGTCGACGCTCAACCGGCTCGAACTCTCCCGCCCCGTGGCCACGCGCTATCACAAGATCAGCCACGAGCCGGCGGCGATCGAGGCGCTGTTCGTCGACTTCTTCCTTGAGGCCCATGAGAGGCCGCCCAAGCAGATCGTTGTCGACCTCGACGCCACCGATGATCCCCTCTACGGCCATCAGGAAGGCCGGTTCTTCCACGGCTATTACGACTGCTACTGCTATCTTCCCCTGTACGTGTTCTGCGGCCGGCGTCTCTTGGCGGCCAAGCTCAGGCCCTCCAATATCGGCGGCAGCGCCGGGGCGGCCGAGGAGGTGGCGCGCATCGTCGCCCAGATCAGGAGGCGCTGGCCAAAAACGCGCATTCTGCTGCGGGCCGATTCCGGCTTCGCCCGCGAGGCGCTGATGGCCTGGTGCGAGGCGAACCGGGTGGACTACGTGTTCGGTCTCGCCCGCAATCCGCGGCTCGTCGAGGAGATCGCCGTCGAGATCCTGCAGGCCGAGGCGGAGACCTCCTCGACCGGCAAGCCGGCGCGCCGCTTCAAGGACTTCCGCTATTCGACGCTCGACAGCTGGTCGCGCAAACGCCGGGTCGTCGCCAAGGCGGAATGGACGGAGGGCGAGGCCAATCCGCGCTTTATTGTCACCTCGCTGAGCCGGGCCGAGACGAACGGCCGTTTTCTCTACGAGAAGGTCTACTGCGCGCGCGGCGACATGGAGAATCGGATCAAGGAATGCCAGGGCGATCTGTTTGCCGATCGCACCTCGACGGCGACGATGCGCGCCAACCAGCTGCGGCTGTGGTTCGCCTCGATGGCCTATGTTCTCCTCCGCGCCCTGCGCCGCATCGGCCTCGCTCACACCCAATTCGCCACGGCGACCTGCGGCACGATCCGGCTGAAGCTGCTCAAGATCGGCGCGCTGGTCACCATCAGCGTGCGCCGCATCCGCTTCGCCATGGCCTCGGCCTGCCCCTCCGCCGAGGAATGGCGTCTCGCCGCGATCAAGCTTGCGCAGGCTCGCGGCTCTCCCGCCTGACAGGCGTCGCCGCTTGCGCCAATCAACGCGGCTCAAACCCCAAGGCCCACAGGAGAAGCGAACTCATTCAAGCAAAGCAACGCGCAAAGCGCGCCACGATCTCATGCGCCCTCAGCCCAAACCGCCCGCAAGCCCCTCGCCAGCAATATTTGAAGACGATATCGGTGAGAAATGCGGGCTAGGGCCTCTTACAAAAGCAAGATTCGCCAAGGCGTCAACCTGTCGATCGCCGTCGGCCGAATGGGTGCGATGTTACATGGTCAGGCTGCGGGGTCGACGCCGGACCTGAAACCGCCAACGAGCGTCACAAATCCGACTGATCCGCCTCGCTCAAGCGGCGGCCAAAATCGGGCGCCGCCGTCTCCTGCCCCTGACTGACGATCCCGAGCCGGATGGACCGGGTTCGCGTGAACAACGTGAACAATCCGTCGCCGTCTTCCCGGCGGATCATACGCTGCAGCGCCGTCAAGTCTTCGTTGAAGCGGCCAAGCATCTCCAGCACGGCGTCTTTGTTGTGAAGGAACACGTCTCGCCACATAGTGGGATCGGATGCCGCGATCCGAGTGAAGTCGCGAAAGCCCCCGGCGGAAAACTTGATAACTTCCGACCGTGTGACTTCCTCCAAGTCGGCGGCGGTTCCCACAATATTATATGCGATCAAATGCGGCACGTGGCTCGTAATCGCTAGCACTAGGTCGTGGTGACCGGCGCTCATGACCTCGACGTTCGAACCCAGTGCTTCCCAGAAGGCGCGAACCTTTGCCAATGCATCCGAATCAACGTCTGCTTGGGGCGTCAAAATACACCAACGATTGGAAAAAAGAGAGGCGAATCCCGCATCCGGACCGGACTGCTCCGTTCCCGCCACCGGGTGAGCGGGAATGAAATGGGCATGGGGCGGTAGGATTGGCGTCAGCGTCGAGATCACTGCCCCTTTGACCGAGCCGACGTCGGTTACGATCGCGCCGGGCCTCAGTGCGGGCGCGATCGCGCGGCCTATGGATTCGTTGGCTCCGACCGGCGCGCAGAGAATCACGCAATCGGCGTTCCGGACCGCGGTCGCCAAATCGCCCGCCCATTCATCGCCGAGCTCGAGCGCGCGGGCGCGCGCCAACGAGGCCTCCGAGTGGTCGGCAACCACAATCCGACTGGCGGCGTTACGCCGCCGGGCGGCGCGCGCCACGGAAGAGCCAATGAGCCCAATGCCGATGATCGCCAACTCTTTGAATATCGGCTCGTCGAGCGACGGACCGCGACGTTCAATCACGTTCGGCCCGCATGAACTCGGCCAGCGCGTCAACGACGCCCCGGTTGGCCACTTCACTCCCGACCGTCAGACGCAAGCAGTTTGGCAGCTTGTAGGCTTGCATCGCACGGAGAATGAATCCCCGGGCGCTCAAGAAAGCGTCGGCTCTTGTCGCAGTTGATTGGTTGTTGAACTCCAGAAGAATAAAGTTTGCGACACTGGGCGTCACCTCGATCCCGATGGCGGAAATCGAATCGGTCAACGACGGCAGCCACCGTTCGTTATGCTCGATGGCCGCCTCGACATGCGCCGCGTCCGCTAGACTCGCAACCCCTGCGGCGATCGCCGGTCCATTGAGATTGAACGGCCCTCGTATGCGGTTGATTGCGTCCACCACATTGCGTGGGCCGTAAGCCCAGCCAATTCGTAAGTTCGCCAAACCGTGGATCTTCGAGAACGTGCGAGTCACGACAACATTTTCGCTGCTCGAGGCGAGGTCGATTCCGGCTGCATAGTCGTTACGCTTAACGTATTCTGCATATGCGGCGTCGATCACCAGCAGGCAGTTCGCCGGCAAATCGGCTTGCAACCGCTTGACCTCGGAATACGGGAGATACGTCCCAGTCGGATTGTTGGGATTGGCGACAAAGACGATCCTGGTGCGATCGCTGACTTTCGCCAGCAAAGCATTGACGTTGGCGGTTTTGCGGGTCTCCTCGGCGATGACAGGAGAGCCGCCAGCTGCTCGGATACAGATGGGATACTCCAGAAATCCGTACTCGCTGTAAAGTCCCTCGTCGCCCGGCCGTAAATAGGCGTGCGCCAAGAGCGCCAGCAACTCATCCGATCCGTTGCCGCAAATGATTCGCGACGGATCAAGTCCGAACCGGCGCCCGATTGCCTCCCGTAATGCGGCAGCAGAACCGTCCGGGTAGAGCGCCAATTCGTTTGCGCTCGCGCGGAAAGCCTCTATTGCTTTTGGCGACGGGCCAAGCGGCGATTCGTTCGAAGACAGCTTGTGCACTTCGGCGACGCCCGTGACCGAACTCTTGCCCGGCGTGTAAGCCTCGATCGTCAGAATCTCTGGTCGAGGCTCGGGACGGAGAAAGGTCGTCGCTCTCATGCGGGCCTACAGTCTCGATGCCGCGGGAGGAGCGCCAACGCCAGCGCCGGCCGAACGCCGCCTCATCCGTCGGCGTCCGACGGATGAAACAGCGTCAGAATTAATCAAATCAAGAAAGTGCATCGCGGAAACCAACCCAAGCGCCCGCTCTGGCGGTCCGGTTCTTTCTCGCCCGACAATGATGGCAGCCTCGTCTTCCAACACCGAAAGCACCGCCAAGGACGGCGCCTTCAGGCGGCTGTCTCCATCATCAGTTCGAAGAGTAGGCCCGCGCATGACGCCCTCTCCTCGTTAGCCCAAAGACGTGCGCGCGACGCCGGCGTCGAAGCGCCTCGCATGAGCCCCAACCTCCACGCTCCGCACGTCCGAGCCTCCCGCCGAGCGCAACGCCGCAGTAACCGCGTCCGGGAGAATCGTCCCCGGCCGTGCGATCAGCAAGGCGAGGCCTACCGCGTCCGCGGCAGAACCTACCACATCCGCCTTGATGGCCCGTAAGACTTCCGAAAAACTGACCCGCCACCGATCGAGCATGACAGACTCCAGAACAATGTCGCGAGCGCCGCCGTCGGCCAGCGGGTTGGACACGACAAAAACCGGTATGCCCGCAGGATGATCCGGCCGCTCCACGAATGGCAGGCGAGCGATCACTTTAGGCGCGTCGGGCCTAGTGAGCGCCGTCCACCATGAGCTGGCCGTGGGATCGCCGTCCAAACTGAACATCCCCAGATCGCCCGCGGAACCGGCGACCGCCTCGATCACTTCGCCAGCGCTTTTGTGTAACACGCACGGAACGGTGAACCCGAAGTGAAACCGAGCCGAATCGCGCATTGCCGACTCGTCGTGGGATATGTCGAGATGCACGCTGTAGGGCGCCTGGACGTATGTGAAAGTCGAAATGATGATGCGCCAGATGGACTCGACCGCATCAAATGGGAGTCGGCCGCGGTGGCGCTCGGCGATCGCCCGCATCATCGAAGCCTCGCGCGCGGGTCGGAAGGCCGCGCCGCCTCCCTGACGCGACTTGATTTCGATCAAGCGGTCGATGACGGTTCCACGCTCGATCAACAAGTCATGCATGGCTTTGTCAATCTGGTCGATCTGAGTTCGCAAAGCAGCGAGGGGCGATTTCGGCGACTCGGACACGTGAAGACCCCGCCTCTTCCTTGCTCTCCAGCGGCCGAATCGGGCGATTTCGCCGACGGCAAAACCCGACTCAGGTATTCATCGACTCGAAGAAGTTGCCGTTCGTCTTTGTTTCACGCAACTTGCCAAGAAGAAACTCGATCGCGTCAACGGTTCCCATCGGATTGAGAATTCGGCGTAAGACGTACATCTTCTTGAGGATGTCCGTGGGCACCAGCAGTTCCTCTTTTCGCGTTCCCGAACGTGTGATGTCCATCGCCGGGAAGGTCCGCTTGTCTGCAACTTTCCGATCGAGGATGATCTCCGAATTACCCGTTCCTTTAAACTCTTCAAAAATGACTTCGTCCATACGAGATCCGGTGTCGATCAGTGCTGTCGCAATGATTGTCAGTGAACCGCCCTCTTCGATATTGCGGGCAGCGCCGAAGAATCGCTTTGGCCGCTGCAGAGCGTTGGCGTCGACGCCACCGGTCAGCACTTTGCCCGACGACGGAACAACCGTGTTATACGCACGCCCTAATCGCGTGATCGAGTCCAGGAGAATGAGCACGTCACGTCCATGTTCAACCAAACGCTTAGCCTTTTCGATGACCATTTCCGCGACTTGAACGTGTCGAACGGCTGGTTCGTCAAAAGTCGAGGAGACAACTTCGCCTTTCACCGAACGTTGCATGTCGGTTACTTCTTCTGGCCGCTCGTCAATCAGCAAGACGATCAGATAGCACTCTGGATGGTTGGCGGTGACGGACTGGGCGATATTCTGCAGAAGCACCGTCTTTCCCGTCCGTGGCGGCGCAACGATGAGAGCCCGCTGGCCCTTGCCAATGGGCGCAACGATGTCGATGACACGGGACGACAGGTCTTTTCGCGTTGGGTCCTCGACCTCGAGCCGAAGACGCTGGTTCGGGTACAGTGGTGTCAGGTTGTCGAAATGCACCTTATGGCGCGTCTTCTCCGGATCCTCGAAGTTGATCGCATTGCACTTCAATAGTGCAAAATAACGCTCGCCTTCCTTAGGGCTGCGTATCACGCCCTCGACGGTGTCCCCGGTTCGAAGTCCAAGACGCCGAATCTGCGACGGCGAGACATAGATATCGTCAGGCCCAGGTAGGTAATTCGCGTCTGCCGAACGGAGAAAAGCAAATCCGTCTTGCAGAATCTCGACAACTCCTTCTCCAATAATCTGAACTTCTACACTGGCTAATTGCTTAAGAATAGCAAACATTAATTCCTGCTTTCGCATGATTGACGCGTTCTCTACATCGTTTTCCTCAGCGAAAGCGAGAAGCTCTGTCGGGGACTTCTGTTTCAAGACTTTGAGTTTCATTTCCCGCATTTGGGGGGACCTTTAGCTCAGACTTTCGGCTCGAAGAGCCTCGAGTCATCAACCTAGTGGAAAAGGCCTTGCGCTCAGGAAGGCAGCACCGGGCCACTTCAAGACGCTGCGGTCAGCCGGATCAGGCGATCCGATGCCAGAAGACACGCGCGTTGACGGGTGAAGCCCTCTCATAGTCGCGTTCGCTGCAATTTTCAACGGGCTTTTACGGACTGACGGAGCGCTCTGCAGTCAGTTCTCCGCAAGCGATCCAACCCTAGCCTTTTCGTGGCATGGTCCGACGCGTAACTCACGCTAGGCCGGGGCGAAAAGCCTGTACAGACGCGTCACGGTCGTTACCGGACGGAACCATCGGGTGATATCGAGGACGGCTTTCGGCCTGGTTCGAAAAATTACATAAAACTGTTTCTTTTTCTTTTTTGTCTTATTGAACATGAATTGAAACGACGCAGACTTATCTCAGGTTAACCGGCCCTTTCAAGCCTCGAGTCCCGTTTTTCGTAGACATAAGGTTAATTGGTGCCGATGATTTCCGTAATGTTCTTATGCCCTTGGAAGAGCAAAAGAGTTGCAGTCGATCGCTGTCCCCAGAATTCACTCTTGAGTCGGCGGCCGCTTTGACTTTTCCCACGGAGGTTCCTTGTGGGTGACCGACCAGCGATGATTTCCAAGCGGCCGCGACGACCTCAAACGGAAGCGGTTGTCCATGTCTGTCCACAGGCTTTTGGTCCGGATATAAACGCGCTGACTCAGGTCGAGGGCGCAGCATTGGGCCGCAGCTATTTTCACCTGCACCTTGTTTCCGATTCGACGGGCGAGACCCTCATTGCGGCTTCGCGCGCCGCCTCGGCGCAATACCAGGGAGTGGCTTCGATCGAACACGTCTACCCGTTGGTGCGAACGACGGCTCAGATCGACCGTGTCATCTCGGAAATTGAAAATGCTCCTGGTATCGTTCTATTCACGCTGGTCGACTCGGAACTGTCCAGGCGTCTGGAGGAAGGATGCGCTGCTTCGGGGTCTCCGTGTCTCTCCGTATTGGGACCGATCTTGACCTTGTTCAAGTCCTACCTCGGTCAAAACTCGACGCCGCGCGCCGGCGCGCAGCACATGCTTAACGCCGATTACTTCAAGCGGATCGACGCGCTCAACTTCAGCATGATGAGCGACGACGGTCAGCTGCCGGAGAATCTTGAGCATGCCGACATCGTGCTGGTGGGCGTGAGCCGGACGTCGAAGACCCCGACCAGCATTTATCTCGCCAATCGCGGTTACAAGGCCGCCAACGTTCCGCTCGTGCCGAATGTCCCGCTGCCCCACGCGCTCAGCTATCTTCGTCGTCCGCTTGTTGTCGGCCTCGTTGCATCAGCTGACCGCATCGTGCAGATTCGGCAGAATCGCTTGCTGTCGCTCAACACCGACGCTCAGACCGACTACGTGGATCGTGCCGCGGTCGCGGAGGAAATTGCCGCCTCACGTCGACTCTTCGCCAAGCACGGGTGGCCTACCATCGACGTTTCGCGCCGCTCGATCGAGGAAACTGCTGCCGCCGTCCTCGACCTCTACCGGGCTCATCGCCTGAAGTTCATTGCAGACGGTTAGCTCCCATGCGGCTTTTGCCTGCGCCACCGACAGTTTGGGCGGGAGAAGACCCACTTATCCTGGCTTCCAGGAGTTCGAGCCGGCGCGCTTTGTTGAGCGCAGCCGGCATTGAGGCGGAGATAGTCTCACCGGACATCGACGAGCGGCGGGTTGAAGAGCGCTACCTTGCCGAAGGAGGGTCGATCGAAGGCGTGGCCTTGCATCTGGCGCAGGTCAAGGCGGTCAGCGCCAGCCTAGTGCGTGGCGAAGCCTTTTGCCTCGGGGCGGACCAAACCCTCACCATAGCGGGGCGGCTTCTGCACAAGGCGCCTAACCTCGTCGAAGCTGCGCATTCGCTCGCCGCGCTGGCTGGCCGGACGCATCGACTAACCTCCGCTTTCTGTCTCGCCCGCGGTGGAAAACCACTCTTTGCAGAAAGCGATACGGCCGATCTTCACATGCGCGCTCTCGACGCGCGCGAAATTGCCCGTTATCTTGATCTTACTGGTCCTGCTGTTCTTTCCAGCATCGGCGTCTACCAGTTCGAAGGTCTTGGCGTGCATTTGTTCGATCGCATCGATGGCGACTATGCGACCATACTTGGATTGCCGATACTCAAGCTTCTAGCGCGGCTGCGCAGCCAGGGGCTGATTGCCATATGTTGACCCAGGTTGTGTTTCCGAAAGCCGGCGTGGCCGGATGGCCTATCGCGCATTCGCGTTCGCCCGTGATCCATGGCTTTTGGCTGAAAACGCTCGGCATTGCTGGCGCTTATGAGCGCTTCGAGGTCCGGCCCGGCGAATTCGACAAGTTTGCCCGCCTAATCGGCCATGATGGACTCGTTGGGGTCAACGTCACGGCGCCTCACAAAGGGAGCGCCTTCGCCGCCTGCGACCGGCACACGGCCGTGGCCGCGGCGCTGAAGGCCGTCAATACCCTTTGGCGCAAAGACGGCTTGCTTTGGGGCGATAATACGGATGTCGAAGGCTTTCTCGCAAACATGGACGCCACCGTGCCGGGTTGGTCGTCAGGTTCGGACTCGGCGATCGTGATCGGCGCCGGCGGTGCCGCCAGGGCAGTCGTTTACGCGTTGGCGTCGCGCGGATTTCGGCGCATCGCAATCGTCAACCGAACGCACGCGAAGGCCGTCGCGTTGGCGGGAGAATTCAGTGATGTTGCCGTCGCTGCGCCGTGGGAAACGCTCTCAGCCGAACTTCCCCGCGGCAATCTGCTTGTCAACGCAAGCTCTCTTGGGATGATCGGACAGCCTCCGCTGGAAATCGAAGTCGACGCGCTGCGACGCGGGTCGGTCGTGTCTGACATCGTCTACGTTCCCCTCCGAACATCGATGGTGAAATCCGCCCGCGCTCGCGGCTTACAGGAAGTTGAAGGGCTTGGAATGTTGCTCCACCAAGCCGTGCCAGCGTTCGAGCGGTGGTTTGGACGTCGGCCCGAGGTCACTCCAGCTCTGCGTTCGCTGATCGAGGCGGATATACTGGCGGCTGACGAGGAGAGGCGATGATCGTCGTTGGCCTGACAGGCTCGATCGCGATGGGGAAATCGACTGTCGCCGCCATGTTCGCCCAATTCGGAGCCCCAGTCTTTGACGCCGACACCGCGGTGCGCGATTACTACTCTGGCGACGGAGCAAGAGCGATTGGAGAGATCTTTCCAGGAGCGCTTGTCGAAGGCCGGGTGGATCGCGAACGGCTTTCACGACTCGTCATCCACGACATGAGAGCGCTAAAGCGCCTTGAGAACCTTGTGCATCCCGCTGTAGCGGCAGCTCGTTCCCGATTTGTGAAACAGGCTGCGTCCGAGGACCGACGGCTGATTGTCGTCGATGTCCCATTGCTGCTCGAGACAGGAGGTCAGGCCGCCGTAGACGTCATCCTCGTCGTCAGCGCGGCGGCGTCGGCACAACGCGCACGGGCTTTGGCCCGCAATGGCATGTCCGTCGAGAAACTCGATTCCATTCTTTCGCGGCAGATGAGCGATTTCGAGAAGCGACAGCGGAGTCATTTCGTTATCGACACGAACGGGAGCCGCGACGAGACGCGCGCTCAAGTGCGACAATTCCTGCGCTGCGCGGCCGGCTTCGAAAGACGTAGAGACCATCATGCGTGAAATCGTGCTGGACACCGAAACCACTGGCGTAAATCCCACCGAAGGTCATCGGGTGCTCGAAATCGGCGCGCTGGAGATCGTGCATCAGGTCCTAACCGGAAGAGTCTTCCATCAACTCATCAACCCAGAACGCGACGTTCCCGACGACGCCGTCCGGGTGCATGGCCACACGACGGCTGCGCTGAAGGACAAACCGACATTCGCCGATATCGTCGATGACTTTCTTTCCTTTATCGGCGAGTCGCCATTGGTCATCCATAACGCGGAATTCGACGTGCGCTTTGTCAAC
Source organism: Roseiarcus sp. (assembly GCA_035656495.1). Taxonomy (GTDB): domain Bacteria; phylum Pseudomonadota; class Alphaproteobacteria; order Rhizobiales; family Beijerinckiaceae; genus Roseiarcus. The sequence goes on along the minus strand of DASRSL010000182.1, from coordinate 11,017 downwards.
GCGGAGCTTGCGCGGCTTGGGCGAAAGCCAATCAAGATGGAAGGTGTCGTCGACACGCTGGCGCTTGCCCGCAAGAAGCATCCTGGCCTGCTAAACAATCTCGACGCGCTCTGCGATCGCTATCGCATCGACCGTTCGCGTCGAGTGAAGCACGGCGCGCTGTTGGACGCGGAAATCCTGGTTGAGATCTATTGTGAATTGACGGGCGGACGCCAGCGTTCGCTTTCGTTCGACGAAACGCCCGGTAGCTCTCCGACAATCATGATCGCCTGTCCCAGGTCGGCCGGACCGCGCGCGCCACGTCGCCTACTCGTCGGCGCCGATGAGGCGTTCGCGCATTTGACGCATGTCAAGATGCTCGGCGAAGGAGCGATCTGGCTGCGCTATGGGTCTCCGCCGATTTGAAGATTTCGGATTGGCCGTTACGCGGTTCGTTGCTGCTGTTGTCCGCCAGCGGCGGCCAACCGCTGCAGGTAAAGCGCGTGGAAGTCGATCGGATCGAGGTAGAGGGGCGGATATGAGCCCCCGCGCACAGCGTCGGCGATGATCTGCCGGGCGAAAGGAAACAACATACGCGGTCCTTCGATCATGACCATGGGCTGCACCTGGTCCGCCGGAAAGTTCTCGATGCGGAACACGCCTGCGTAGTTCAGCTCGAACTTGAACATGGTTTCGGAGCCTTGGCTTGCGCCTCCTTCAAGCATCAGGCTGACTTCGAAATCGTTCGCTGCAAGTTGGCGTGCGTTGACGTTGATCTGCACGGACAGATTCGGCGCATTTTGCTGGGGCCCCAATGTCCGCGGAGCGTTGGGATTCTCGAACGAAAGATCCTTAGTATACTGGGCCAAGACGGAAAATTTCGGATTTGCATCCGCTCCAACGGCTCCGTTGCCGCTCTGATCAGCCGACATGGAGTGCTCCCATCATTCGCCTCGCCGACACTTTATTCGCCATCGTTTCCGGAAATCGAGGCTTTGACGCGCGTCGCGTAGCACGCCAGTGCAGGTCGAACAAGGTTTGACGGATCGGCTGCAGGACAAACTGCCGACAAAATCACGAATCACTAGGAACGCGTATCTCTGTGAAGCAGGATCGGCCAATCCCGAGTCGGGAGCCCGGGGAGTGGCGGCAAGTCCTTCGGGGGATTCTCAGGACCTGCCGCCACCTAGTCGGGGTCGCGCGGGCTGGGAATGAGCGACCACCGACTGAACGGCGGGACGCGCTTTCGCGCTGGGCCGGGGACAAGCCCAAAATCCCGCCGTCCATCTCAGCTCAGCGCCCAGTCCCCAGGGCGCGGACGAGCCCGGCGAGGGCTCGCATGTAAACCGACGATGCGCTTTTCCTCGCCGGACTGCAACTGGCTGACCGGGGCTTACCCTCAAGGGTCAACAGGCTTCTCAACCTCGATGGTTCGAATCGCCGAACCTCCACAGGTTCCTAGCGCAATTGTTCGCCCGGCAAAATCAGGAAATTTCGCAGCCGCTTCGACTCAAGAAGCGGAGACTTCAGCGGGTGCTTTCGCCGACGAACCGAGCTCGAGCGCCGACGACACCGCTTCCTCCACCCGTTCGAGCCAGACGAAGGTCAATTGCTGGCGCACTTCTTCCGGGATGTCTTCGAAGTCTTTCCGGTTCCGCCCCGGCAGCATGACGCGCGTGATCCCGGCTCTGTGCGCCGCGACGACTTTTTCCTTGATGCCGCCGACCGGAAGCACCAAGCCGCGCAGGCTTATCTCGCCGGTCATCGCCGTGTCGCTGCGCACTGTGCGCTCGGTCATGAGCGAAACCAGCGCCATGAACATCGCGACCCCCGCGCTCGGACCGTCCTTCGGCGTGGCTCCCGCCGGCACGTGAATGTGGATGTCGGTCTTCTCGAAGCGGACGGGATCGATCCCGAACGCCGTCGCTCGATTCTTGACGATGCTGAGGGCCGCCTGAGCGCTTTCGCGCATTACTTCGCCGAGTTGGCCCGTTAGAATTAGTCGGCCGCTTCCCGGAGTGGCGGTCGCCTCGATGAACAGAATGTCGCCGCCAACTGGCGTCCAGGCGAGGCCGGTCGCGACCCCCGGCACGCTGGTGCGCATCGCCACCTCGTTCTCGAACGGCGGCGCGCCGAGGATGACTTGAAGGTCGGCGGCCGAGATCGTGATCGGTCCGCCCTCGCCTTCCGCGATGCGCATGGCTGCCTGGCGCAGCACTCTTCCGATCTCGCGTTCGAGGCTGCGAACGCCGGCCTCTCGAGTATAATGCTGGATGACGGCCTGCAGCGCGTCGTCGGCGATCTCGACCTGGCCTGCCTTCAGGCCATTGGCTTCCATCTGACGCGGAACGAGATAGCGGCGCGCGATCTGCAGCTTCTCGCTCGCCGTATATCCGGCGAGCGAGATGATCTCCATCCGGTCGCGAAGCGGTCCGGGGATCGTGTCCAGCATGTTCGCCGTCGTGATGAACACGACGCGGCTTAGATCGAACGGCACAGCGAGGTAATTATCGCGGAACGTGTTGTTCTGCTCAGGGTCCAGCACTTCCAGCAAGGCCGAGGCCGGATCGCCCTGAATGCCGGCGCCGAGCTTGTCGATCTCGTCCAGCATCATGACGCAGTTGCGCGCGCCGGCCTTGCGGATCGCCTGAATAATATTGCCGGGCAAGGCGCCGATGTATGTTCGCCGATGTCCGCGAATCTCCGCCTCGTCGTGCACGCCGCCGAGGCTCACCCGGACGAACTTGCGGCTCATCGCCCGGGCGATCGACTGACCGAGCGACGTCTTGCCGACGCCGGGAGGACCGACGAAGCAGAGGATCGGCGCTTTACCGCCGGGGGCCAGCTTGCGGACAGCCAGATATTCAATGATTCGGCGCTTGATCTTTTCGAGCCCGAAGTGGTCCGCGTCGAGGATGCGGCGCGCCGCGGCGATGTCGATTGGCGCCTCCTCGGGAAGGCTCCAGGGCAGGTCGACCAGCCAGTCGAGATAGGTCCGCACCATCCCGTATTCGCCGGCGGCCTCGGGCATCCGTTGCAGGCGGCGCAGCTCCTTGCGGGCCTGGTCCTCGACCTCCTTCGGCATGTTGGCGGCGCCGATCGCCTTTTCGAGTTCCGCGATTTCGGCAGCTTTTCCCTCGTCCGCCTCGCCGAGCTGACGCTGGATGGCCGCCATCTGTTCGCGCAGCAGAGCCTCGCGGTTGCGGGCGTCGAGCGACGCCTTGGTTTCGCGGCCGATCTCCTGCGACAGCCGCAGGATCTCGATCCGGTGCGCGAGGAGTCGGGAGACCCGCTCCAATCGGGCGCCAACCTCGACCGTCTCGAGGATTTCCTCCTTCTCGTCCGGCGTCGCGTCCATGAAGGCCGCCACCAGATCGGCGAGCGCGCCGGGCGTATCGATTCCCTGGATCGTGATGAGCAGTTCGTTCGGCGCCTGCGGCAGCAGCTGCACCGCCTCGAGCGCTTGGCGTTTGAGATGGATGAAGCGCGCCTCGATCTCGTTGGACGACGAGGCAGGCTCGGGAATCCTCAACGTCTGTGTGACGAAGAACGGCCAGCCGGGCAAAAACTCTACGATTCGGATGCGTTGCTCTCCCTGGCAGACGAGATGATGGGTTCCATCGGGCGCCGTAATGTAGCGCACGATATTGGCGACCGTGCCCATTCGGTGGAGATCGACGGGAAGAGGATCTTCGACCTCGGCGTTGCGCTGCATCACGATGCCGACCGGCTTCTGTTCCCGGACCGCTCGCTGCGCCGCCGTCACCGAGCGGGGACGACCGAGCGCGATCGGCAACGCCGTACCCGGAAAAAGCACCATGCCGCGGACCGGCACAATAATAAGCGAATCCGGTGGCAGCGGCGGCGACTGCGCTCGCTGGTTCTCGGCCGATGCGGTTTCGGCCGCAGTATCAGTCATTGGCGGCCTCCGACTTCTGCAGCGTGATCAGTAGGCAACCATTGGATGCCGATCGATGAATGGCGCTGTAGCGTCCTGGGGGAAGATCGATCCGCCGTTCGAAGCGGCCCTGGGGAAGCTCCAGGCGGTGAATGATCGCCGTCTGCATCTCCGCCGGATACGTTCGAATCCCCGAAATGATCAGTCGCCCACTGTCGATGAGCGCTTTGACCTCGCCGAGGTCGACGCCGGGCAGCGCGACGAGCACGAGCACCGCGTGCTCTGTCTCGAGAACATCCACTGGCGGCTCCCATGCGACGGCCGAGCTGGCCGGCCGGAAAAACTGACGGTGCATTCGCTCGGCGCGAGCCAGCATCTCGAACGCCTCGGACCACATCCAATAGCGCGGAAAATTCGTCTCCATCGCCTCGCCTTCTGTCAGCCCGATTCCGACGCCAGAACTTCGACCAACAATAGCCTATTTCCGATCGGAGTCATCTGGCTGGCTGGTGGCTTGGCTCGTGGCGCTTTGCGATGCCCTCACGCCGCGCCCGGCGGACCTCGATCGTCAGATGGGACAGCGAGCGGAAGCGGGCGAGTCTTGCGCGATAATCGGCTTCGCAGCGGTCGCTGGGGGTGACCACCGACACGATCGCGCCGAGATGCCCGGGCCCGAGCCGCCATAAATGCAAGTCGGCGATCCGGTCGCCTTCGCCTTCAATGGCGCGGCGCAGATTGTCGGCCATCCGGCGGTCCGGGTTCATGTCGAGCAGGACGGCGCTCGTATCGCGGATGAGAACGGTCGACCAGCTCGCGATAACGAGTGCGCCGATAATACCGGCGAGTGGATCCATCCACAGCCAGCCGAACAGCCGCGCCAGGAGCAGTCCCAGGATGACTATCACCGATACGGCGGCGTCCGCCAGGACATGAATGGCCGCGGCGCGCATGTTGTTGTCGCGCGCCGCGGCGCCACGCGCGTGTTCATGTTCCTCGAAGACGACCCGGCGCCTCTCGCAATCGATCGTGACTTCAACGTCGAACGCGTGCGGCTCAGGAATTTCATCGATCGATTCCAGGAATCCGCCTCGGTGGACGAAGGAGAAGACCTGCCGCGCGCCGTCCGGCCGCACCGTTTCGACATGCGCGGCCGAGGCGGACAGGGCGGGACCGTTTTCGCGGGTCAGTCGGAACCGCGCCGGAACGCCGTCCTCGAACAAGTCAAGGACGACCTCGCCGTTTCGGGTTGCGATCCGCTTCGACCCGTCGTGGTGATGGCCACTGTCCGCGCGCGTTTGGGAATCCGCTGTTGTCACGAAAAACTCCGCTGTTTCGGTTGCTGAGCCGATCCTGGCCACGTCACTGAACCTTTGGGAGTTGTGACGAAAAAATCCCGGCCCGAGCGGCCCCATTCCGCGAAATCCGCTGCTTTTGCCCCTGTTACGAGTGGATTCGGCCCCGCCCTGCGGCCCATGGCTGTGCCCATGGACACCGCCGTGGCGGCCCGGATGCTGGCCGCCGCTCAAGAGCCATGCGCCGGCGACGTTAATGGCGAGCCCCAGGAAGGCGATCGGAATCGCCTCGGCCAAGCGGATCGGCAGGGGCGTGAACAGCCGGCTCACCGCTTCGTAGCCGATCAGGAGAGCGATCATCGCCAGGATAATCGCGCTGGTGAAGCCGGCGAGATCGCTGAGCTTGCCGGTGCCGAAGGTGAAGCGTGGGTCATTGGCGTAGCGGCGCGCGAAGCTGTAGGCGAGCGCCGCCAACAGCAGGGCCCCGGCGTGCGTGCTCATGTGGAGGCCGTCGGCGATCAATGCGATCGAGCCGAACAGCCAGCCGCCGACGATCTCGGTCAGCATCATGGCGGCGCAGAGCCAGATGACGGCCCAGGTCCGGCGCTCGCTTCTTTCGTGTCCCTCACCGAGGAAGACGTGGTTGTGGAAAGGGGTATGGGCGGAGCTTTCGGTTTCGCTCATGGCTGAGCCTTATCTGGGATTGGCGGGCACGACGTCGATCAGCCTGTCAGCGACCTCGCCGTTCAATGCATCCGGACGGCGGGCATCGACGAGATGAGTCCGGGGGTCTCGTCGACCACCTCAGTCATGGGTTTCCCGTCGCCCTGCGGACGGCCGAAACGAGGTGCATGACCTTTGGGAGCGGACTGCTCGTCGAGCGCCCGCTCAATCGCCTCGATTTGGTCGTGGAGCGGCGCATGCGCGAGCAGCTTCCGCTGTCCTTTATGGTGGGTCATGACTATTGTACCCTACCCAGTGGGCTATTCATGCGGCGAAACCGATGTCGCTAAGCGCTTGCGCGCGCGCTCAACTCATCGGAATATTCTTCATGCGCCGGGCGGCGATGGCCGGACGAGGCGGTTCACTTTGGAGCACGCAAGCATGAGACTCTTTACAGCCTTCGGCATTCTGACCGTCGCCGGCCTCGCGGCCGCGAGCGTGGCGAGCGCCATGACTCTGACGAGTCCCGACGTCAAGCCGGGGAGCAAAATCGCCGATGAGCAGGTGTTCAATAGCTGGGGCTGCACGGGCAAGAACGTGTCGCCGGCGCTCTCATGGTCGGGTGCGCCCAAGGGGACGAAGAGTTTCGCAATCAGTATGTATGATCCCGATGCGCCCACCGGCAGCGGATTCTGGCACTGGTGGGTCGCCAATTTGCCTCCGGATACGACCGGATTGCCAAAGGGGGCTGGCGGGGGGAGTGGTTTGCCGGCGGGGGCGCTCCAGCCGCGGAACGATTACAGCCAAGTCGGGTACGGGGGGCCGTGCCCGCCGCCGGGCAAGCCGCACCGCTACCAGATCACCGTCTATGCGCTCGACGTCGACAAGCTTCCCGACGCCGGTCCCGAAGCCTCGCCGGCTGTGTTCGGCTTCGACGCGCACGCGCATACGCTGGCGAAGGCGACCCTGACCGGCCTCTACGGGCGGTGACCCCGCCGCGCCGCGCGGCGGCCCGGGGGGATAACGGGGCGGCGAAGCAAGGGTCGACGCCAGTCCGCCGCGCCCAATGGCTCGATAGAGCTCAGGCCCCGCCGCGTGCGCCGAACATGAGCAGGATCCCAAAGGCGAACACCGCGAGCGCCGCGGCGAATTCGAGTGCCCGCGCGATGAGCGCGGCCCGAGAATCCTCCCCCGCGGCGAAGCGCATCGCGGCCGATTTGGCGAACACCGCCATCCAGGCGAGCGCGCCGGTCGTGACCGCCGTGCCGAGCGCCATGGCGAATGTCGCCGCGACGCCGGCCGCAAACAGGCCCTGGGCCAGGCCAAACACCAGCACCAGAATTGCGCCCGAGCAGGGCCGCGCCCCCGCCGCGATCACCGTTCCTGCGGCGTTCCGCCAGGAAAAGGGGCCTTCGAGCGTCGCGGGGTCGGGCGCAACACAGCATGCATCGGCCGATAAGATCGCCGCTGGCGGCCCGGCTCGGAAAGCGGCGGCGGATAGGCTCCTGGCAGGCGCCCGCCAGGAGACGCCGTCGAAGGCGGGCGTCGAGGCCAGCGCCCGGGCGCGCTCGAAACGCTGTCTGAGCGCGACGATCAGCGCCCCGCCCTTCCGCCAGACGAGAAAAAGGCCGATCGCGGCGACGCCTGCCGCGCTCGCGAGCGCCAGTCCGTCCGCGGCCCGGTTCATCTCGGACGCGGTGGCGTTGAGGATGAGCCCTGCCGCGCCGACCAGCGCGACGGCCACCGTCGCCTGTAGGAGCGCCGCGAGAAGCGCCATGAGTGCGCCGCGCCGCAGCGAGCGGTCGTTGGCGAGCATGTAGGAGGCGATCAGCGTCTTGCCGTGCCCCGGCCCCGCGGCGTGGAAGACGCCATAGGCGAGGCCGAGGCCGACCAGTCCCCAGGCGGCGCCGGGGTTGCTGTGCAGCGCATGCACCTTCGCGGCCATGAGATGGGTCAGTTGCGACTGCTCCGCCAGCAGCCAGCCGGTGATCCCGCCTTCGGCGCCCCCGCCCCCCTCGCCGCCGCCAACGGCGAAGGGTCGCGCCGCCTGCGCAGGCGCCTGCGTGGCGCAGGCTAGAACAGCAGCTGAAGCCAGACACCGGTATCTTGCAAAGGCCTTGGTCATGGGCACGCGACGATGGCGGCGCCCGCCATTTTGAAGCCGAAATTGGTCCCTGGCGAGAGGTTGGTGAAGAATGATTCGCTTAGCTTGGCCTTGTCGGCCGGATCGAGCGCCTTCGGTCTGGTGACGGAGACCGAACAGCCGGGGGGCGGCGAGATGAGGGTCAGGGGATCTTTGTCGTCAAACTCGAAGTCGATGAAATATTCCGGATCGGCGACGCGCAAGGTCATGAACTTGGCCGGCGATGTCGGGTTCTTGAGCGGGATCTTGACGTGGAACTCGACCAGATGGTCGGGCCGCTCCTCCATCCAGTAGTCGGTCACCGAGCCGAAGTCGATCGGCTTGCCGCCGATCTTCAGCGTGGTGAAATAGCCTATCTCGGCGAGGCTCCCCGCATTCTCCCGCGCGAGCGGAGCGAACTGCTCCCGTTTGACGAGCTCGCCCGGCTTGGCGAGCCCCTGCGTTGCGAAGGACGAATACATCTCGTCGAACACCCAGTCGTGCACGACCGCCGAGACCTTGCCGTCTCGGGTGAATGCGATCTGGCTCTTCACCGCCACCCAGACGTGCGGATGTGCGATTGCCGGCGCCGCCGCCGCGAGGCCGAGCGCAAGCCCGGCCGCCTTCGCCCGCCAATGGCCCGCCCGATGATTCAACGAACCGATTCTCCTGCGCCGACCCCGGCGCCTCTTGAGGGCAAAGTGCGGCGGCTCGATGGCGGCCCGTCGCCCTCCGGGTTCAGCGAATCTTAAAACAATCGTCGCAGGTTGCCGCGATGGCGCGTCGCGTTCGGCCATTCGTCCCGGCCTTGGTCGCCGCTCTGTCCCTCGCGGGCTGCGGCTTCTTCGGCCGTCCCGAGCGCCCCGTCTGGCGCACCCAGGCGGAAAACGCCTGCTTCGCCCGAAAGCTCATCGCGCTGTCCGACTATATTGCGGCCGCCCCCGAGATCGACGGTCCGGGCGTCTGCGGCATGACGCGCCCGTTGAAAGTTTCGGCCCTCGCCAACGGCGCCGTCGGCATTGACAAGGTGCTGACCATCGATTGTCCGATGATCCCGGCGTTGGAGGCCTGGCTCAAGGACGTCGTCCAGCCGGACGCCGAGGCGCGCTTCGGCCAGAAGGTCGCGATGCTGAAGGCGTTTGGCGCCTATAGCTGCCGCTCGATCGACAACATGGCCGGCACGCGGCTCTCCGAGCACGCCTTCGGCAATGCAGTCGACGTCGCCGGTTTCACGCTGGCGGACGGCCGCTCGCTGGAATTCGTGCGCGACTGGAAGGGCGCCGGCACGCAGGAGGCGGCGTTCCTGCATGAGGTCCATGCGGGCGCCTGCCAGTACTTCACCACGGTGCTCGGTCCTGGCGCGGACGTCTTCCACTACAACCACATCCATCTCGATCTCGCCAACCACGGCGCGACGGACACCGGCCCCCGCCGCATCTGCAAGCCAAGGCCCGCGCCGAGCCTCTTGCCGCCGCCCGTCGCGCCGGACGGCCTGCCGCCGGCGCCGGAAATCGAGGAGCCGCTCGACGTCGCCCGTCTCGGCGCTCCACCCCCTCGCCGCGCGGTCACCCCCTCGCCGATGTCTTTGACTGGAGCGAGCGAGGGTCCGAACGGCGCGCTGCCGCCGCCCTTCGCCGAAAAGGACCCGGCGCCTCCGATTCTTCCCCCGGGAGCGGGCCCCAGCGTCGATCCGCAGCCGACCTCGTCGATCGGCGACCGCGACGATTGAACAGCTCAGCCGGCTCCGTTGGCCTCGGGCGCCGTCCTCGCCGGCCGGCCGAAGGCCCGCCGATCGCCTCCGGCGAGCATCCGCCTGATCGCCTCGACGTTGCGACGCGCCGCCTCGGGCGGCAGGTCTGCCTGGCTAACTTGTTCGGCCTCGGCGAACTTGCCTTCGAGCGCGAGCGCCAGCGCAAGGTCGCCCCGCATCCGCGCGTCGGCCTTCGGACTCCTGACGGCCTGGCGCAGCGCGCTTTCTGCTTCCGGCAATCGCTGGGCGAGCGCGAGGGAAAGGCCCATGTTGGTCAGAACGCTCGGCTCCCCCGGCGCGATCTTGAGCGCGTCGCGATAGAACTGCATCGCGGCTGCATGATCGCCCAGCTGGTCGGCCACGGCGCCTTGCACCGACATGACGTCCCATTTGGGGTTGTCCGGCGTATAGGCGCGCGTCAGCACGTCCCTGGCTTGCGAAAGATCGCCGGTGTCGGCGAGCGCCTTGCCGTATTCTCCGAGCACGTCCTCGTCCTTGGGCGACTTGACCGCCGCCGTCTGCATCACCGCCACGGCCTCCCGGTATCGCGTGAGCGCCCGAAGCACGCGGGCGTATTCGATCGAGGCCGACTTTTCCCCGGGATTGGCCTGGTAGCGGCGCTGGCTGGCCTCGGCATAGGCGCGAAGTTGTGCATCGCTGGCGGCGGCCTGAGGGGGGGCGGTGATCGAGCCCGTCACGTCGCCGGCGTCGTAGCAGCCGCCGAAGGCCGCCGGCGCGGCCGCCAGAGCCGCGACCCCGGCCACGCGCATAGTCGTCCGCAGGATGCATGCCCAGGCCATTGGCAACCTCGCCTCGATCCTGGAAAGCCGGATCATCCAAGGCCTACCGGGCCGACCTTGCCTCAGGCCGAACGCCGGACGGAGTCTCTCCGAGGGGCCGACGCCGTGCTCAGAACGCTTCAGGCCAGTTTTCTCCAAACCCAACCAGGCCGAACCAAGCCGATCCAAGATAACAGTCTTGGATTCGCTTGGATTCGTTCGGCCGATTCCGAAGTTTTCAATGGGTTGCAAGCACTCCAAGAAAATCAGATTCGGACCGCGTCGTCGCCGGGGCAGCTAGCGACCGTGTTTCGCCGCTGCTGAGGACTGGCGGCGAGAACGGCGCGCCGGGCGAGGCCCAGGGGGCGCAACGCATCACATGTTAGGCTTGAAGGCTTCGGGGCCATAGCATTTCCGGGCGCTGATCCAATCGTATCAAATCCTTTGCGCTGCCATTCCCAGAGACGGGGAGACGGAACTCAAATATCGCCACGCGTCATCTCCGTGAAAGCGGGGATCCACATTTTCCGCTGC
>DASRSL010000181.1:0-2174 GCA_035656495.1 Roseiarcus sp. | reverse complement strand
GTTCAGTTCTTCGATGATCTGCTCGACCTCGCCGCCACTTTCCCCAACATCCTGATCTGCGTCGATCATTGCGCGGTCCCCGAGGCGCGCGACGACGGCTATTTTCGGCGCTGGTCGGCGGCGATGCGGGCGCTCGCGCGGGCGGAGAACGTCGTCATGAAAATCTCCGGCCTCGGAATGATGGATCGGCGATGGACGATCGACTCGCTGCGTCCCTGGGTGCTCGGCAGCATCGAGGCTTTCGGCGTGGATCGCGTCGTGTTCGGGACCAACTGGCCGGTCGATCGCATGTTCAGCTCCTATCCGGACCTGATCAATGCTTACGCCGCGATCATCGGCGGCTTCACGAAGGACGAGCAGATGAAAATGTTTTCGCGAAACGCCGAGAGGCTGTTTCGAATCTAGACGTTGTCATGCCCGCGAACAGACTTGGCCGCACGTGCTGCGGCACTGGAGTCCCGCTTGCGCGGGAATGACTGAGAAGCTTTCAAGTTGCCGACGCTGAGATTTGATGTCGCAGGGGAGCAAAGTGGTCGAAGCAACATCTGGTTCAGAAGCCGTCGCGGTCGCTTCCGGAGTCCACCATATCGGCGTGAGCGTCGCCAGTCGCGATGATGCGCTCGCCTTCTGGGAATCTTTCCTCGGACGGAAGGCGACCTGGCGAACGAGGTTGGACCGGCCCTATCTCGGTGAGATCATCGGCATCCCCGGGGTTGAGATCGACGGCGCATTCATCGATCTTCCCGGCGGCGTCATCCTCGAGCTTCTCGAATATCAGACGGCGGACAAGCTCGCGAACCCGGCGGCGACGCAGAACCCCGGCAATGTCCACCTCTGCCTCGTAGTCGAGGACGCGGATTTCGCATGGCGGCGCGCTGTCGAATGCGGCGCGCAGCCCGTACGCCGGCAAGGCCCGGTGGATATCGACGCTGGCCCCAACGTCGGCGCCCGCGCTGCTTACCTTCGGATCCACGACGGCGTGACGCTGGAAGTGTTCCAGCGTCCACCAGCCGCCCGAGCGGAGCCAGCATGATCCGGCGCGTCAGTTTTATCAGCCGCAAGGCGGGGCTCAGCCAGCAGGAATTCCTCGCTCACTGGTTCGGGCGTCACGCGGAGCTCGTCCGCCAGCTGCCGGGCTTGCGCGGCTTGCGCTTCACCCGGGTCGATCGTTGCGCGCCGGAAAGCGCCGCCTGGGACGGGCTCGGCGAGACGTGGTTCAACAGCATCCCGGATTCCGACCGCGCGTTCGCGACGGAACCTTGGCGCGCGATGCTGCTCGAGGACCGCGAGCAATTCATCGGCGAATCGCAGTCCTGCTACGTCGAGGAGCCGGCGGGATTCGAGCCGCCCGACGCGGGGACGTCATGACCTGGAATCCGGCTTCCGGCCTCGAGGGAAAGCGCGTCCTGGTGACCGGAGGCGCCGGCGGCATCGGCCGCGAAGTTGCGCTGGCCTTCGGCGCGGCGGGCTCTCGGGTCGCGGTGCTCGATCTCGACCAGGAAAAGGTGAGTTCGGTCGTCGCCGAAATGCAGGGCGGCCCGCATTTGCCGCTGGCTGCGGATCTCCGTCCGGTCGCGGGTCACGCCGGAATCATCGCGGCCGTCGTCGGCGCCTTCGGGGGGGTCGACGTGCTCGTCTGCGCCGCCGCTGTGCTGGTTCGCCGCTATAGCGTCGACGAGGTCACCGAGGCCGACTGGGATTTTCAGCACGACGTCAATCTCAAAGCGACCTTCTTCCTCAACCAAGCCGTGGCCCGCATCTTCCGGGCGCAAGGCCGTGGCGGGCGCATCGTCAACTTCACCTCGCAGGGCTGGTGGAGCGGCGGCTTCGGCGGGTCCGTCGCCTATGCCGCGTCCAAAGGCGGCATCGTCTCGATGAGCCGCGGCCTCGCCCGTTCATTCGGCCCGGACAAGATTACGGTGAATGCGGTCTCGCCCGGCGCGGCCGACACGGCGATGATGCGCAGCGGCATGACCGACCAGCAACTCGCCGGCGTCGTCGCCGCCATTCCGCTCGGCCGCATGGCGGCGCCTTCGGAACTGGCGGGAACCGTGCTGTTTCTCGCCTCCGATCATGCCGCTTATATCACGGGCGCGACGATCAACGTGAGCGGCGGCTGGTTGATGTACTGAGGGAGGAAACGTGTCGGATTCGCTTTCAGGGCGCGTCGCGGT
>DASRSL010000180.1:0-16871 GCA_035656495.1 Roseiarcus sp. | reverse complement strand
GCCGGACGGGGCGCCTGAGGGAGAACGTCGATGAACGCAGCCGCGCCCGAGCGCCACAGCGCCGCCGCCTCAGCGGTCGTGAGGACGCGGGCGCCTTTGAGAGTGGCGGGAGTGGGCGCGCGATAGTCGCTCTGCCGGTAGGAGGCCGGCTCCGGCGGGGCTTCGGCCGCTCTTGCATGGGCGAGAAGCCCGCCCAAGGCGAAGCCGAAGGCCGCGGCGGCCGTGGCGAGCCGCTGGCCGCTCGGAGGCGCGAATGACCTTGGCGCGGCCGCGACTGGGCGCTCGGCGGGCGGAAGTTTCGGCATGCTCCTCCAGCTACGAGGCGGGTCGGGCGCAGAGCCTTTTGGTCCCGGGACGGACGGAATGCAACCACGAGTCCACAGCGTCCGGCGCCGTTTTGGACGCGTGGTCAACGAGCGCCTGCGTCGCGAGATTGCTTATCGCTTTTGGCTTTGCGGCGGCGCTGAACGAGGAGGCGCATGAACTCGCCGCGCTCGGCGTCGACGTCGTGCAATTCGACGAACCCGCCTTCAACGTCTACATGCGCGACGTGCAGGAATGGGGCGTCGCGGCCCTCGAACGCGCGGCGCAAGGGCTCACGTGTACGACGGCGGTGCATATCTGCTACGGCTACGGCATCAAGGCCAACACCGATTGGAAAGCGACGCTCGGCGATCATTGGCGCCAGTACGAAGAGACTTTTCCAGCGCTGGCGGCCAGCCGGATCGACCAGGTCTCCCTCGAATGCCGGAATTCGCGTGTCCCGATCGAGCTGATGGGCCTCTTGAAGGGCAAGGACGTGCTGGTCGGCTGCATCGACGTCGCCGCCAATGTCGTCGAGACGCCGGAGGAAGTCGCCGCGACCATTCGCGAAGCGCTCGCCTACGTGCCCGCCGAACGACTCTACCCCTGCACCAATTGCGGCATGGCGCCGATGGCCGCGCCGATCGCCTACGCGAAGCTCGCGGCGCTGGCGGCGGGGACCGAGTTGGCGCGGAACGCGATGTGAGGCGAGTAAGGATCCATCATCGACAGTGAGGGCGATCCGAAGCCGGACGGCTCGGTCTCCGTCATGCTCATCTGGACTCGAACTTCGGCCGGCAGCGTGTCTCGCGCTCGCGCTGCGCAGCCTCGGCTCCGTTCGGCTGTCGCTCGCCCGTCCCCGCCGCTATGCTCGGCGTAAAGGAGGCGCGCTCAACGAGCGCGCCCTAGAGGGTCAAAGCCTTGCGGCCGCTGCTCCGCGCTCTTCTCATCGTGAGCCTCGCGCTCTTTGCTCGATCGGCTTCGCCCGGTGAGGCGGCCGCGCCGCCTTTCCCGTTGCAGGAGGTCGCGCCGGGGATCTTCGCCCACGCCGGCGAGATCGCCCTGATGAGCGAAGGCAATGAGGGCGATATCGCCAATATCGGCTTTGTGATCGGCGACAAGGGCGTCGCCGTCGTCGACACCGGCGGAAGCATGGAGGTCGGCAGGCGGTTGCTCGCCGCCGTTCGCGCCCGCACCGACAAGCCGATCCTCTACGTCATCAACACCCACGAGCATCCCGACCATGTGTTCGGCAACGGCGCCTTCGACGGGCTCGGGGCGACGTTCGTCGGCCACCGCAACCTGCCTCGCGCTCTCGCCATGCGCGGCGCCTTCTATCTCAAGGCCTTTCGCCGGATCATCGGCGACAGGCTCATGGACGAGGTGAAGATCATTCCCCCGACCTTGACCGTCGAGGATCGCTTGACGCTCGACCTCGGCGGCAGGACGCTCGAATTGCGGGCGTGGCCGCCGGCGCATACCGATTGCGACCTGACCGTGTTTGACACGAAGACGCGGACGCTGTTCGCCGGCGATCTCGTCTTCGTCGGCCATCTTCCGATCATCGACGGCTCGCTGAAAGGCTGGCTCGCCGACCTCGAGGGGCTCGAGGCGGTTCCGGCCGAGCGCGTCATTCCCGGCCATGGCCCGATCGGCCTGCCGTGGCCCAAGGCGCTCGACGACGAGCGCGCCTATCTTTCCGGCCTCGCCAGGGACGTGAAGGCCTTCATCGCGCGGGGCGCGCCTCTCGAGGCGGCGGCGAAAGAGGCCGGACAATCGCTCCGGGATGACTGGCGCCTGTTCGACGACTATAACGCCCGCAACGTCACGGCGGCCTATTCCGAATACGAGTGGGACCAGTAGACGGACGAGCGGCTTAGTGTTTGTTTCAAAAGGTCAAGGACCTCATCCTGAGGCGCCCTTTGCGAAAGCAAAGGGCCTCGAAGGATGCTCCATAAGACGGTCGGGGCGCTGCCCGCGCCCCCGGATCGTCCTTCGAGGCCCCTTCGGGGCGCCTCAGGACGAGAGTGGTGGGCTTTTGAAACAGACTCTTGAGGACGGAGCCGATCCGATGGCCCGAAACATCACCCGCCGACAGGCGCTCGCCGGATTGGCGCTCGCCGGCGCTTTTAGCGGAGGCGCTCTCGCCCAGGCGGTCGAGGAGCCCGATCCATGGCCTGAGCTGAAACGCATGTTCTTCGGCGACAGGCCGATCGTCGAGGACCCCGCGCTCGTGTCTTTCGACGCCCCGGCGCGCGCGGAGGACGCGGCGCTGGTTCCGATGTCGTTTTCGGCGAAGCTTCCGGACGGCGATCCGCGCCGCGCCGTCAAGCTGACGCTCGTCATCGACCAGAATCCCGTTCCGCTGGCGGCGGCTTTCACGCTCGGCGAGAAGGCCGGCGGCATCCGCATCGCGACCCGGGTGCGGGTCAATTCCTATACGAATGTGCGGGTTGTGGCGGAGCTCAGCGACGGGTCGCTTCACATGGCGACGCGTTTTGTCAAGGCGGCCGGCGGCTGCTCGGCTCCTATGGTCAAGAGCATGGATGAGGCAATGGCGACGCTCGGCCAGATGAAGTTCCGCATTCTGCCGCCAACGTCCGAAGCGCCGAACGAAGCGCTCCTCATGATCCGCCACCCGAATAACTCCGGCCTCCAGATGGACCAGGTGACCCGGCTCTACACGCCGGCTCGCTACGTCGACAAGCTCGCGGTCTATCAGGGGAACGACCTCGTCTTCTCGATGGAGGGCGGCATCTCCATCTCCGAGGACCCGAACTTCCGCTTCACCTTCAAGCCCAACGGCGCCGCGACGTTTCGCGCCGAAGGCGAGGACAACACGGGCAAGACGTTTTCGGGCGCCTGGGAGGCGGCGCGCGTTCGCGCCTGAGAGGCGGGGCGCATCGCCGCCCTTGATTTTTGCGCCGCGAACGGGGAGGGGGAGGGATGACCCGTCCCCTCGACCGCTTCGCCGCCGCGCTGACGCTCGCGCTCTGCGTCCTCTGGGGCTTCAACCAGGTCGTCGTGAAGTCGGCGCTGCCGGAGATCGGCCCGATCTGGCAGACCGGCGCGCGCGCGGCGATCGGCTGCGTCTGCGTCGCGGCCTACGCGTTCGCGACCAAGCGCCGCGTGTTCGTGCTCGACGGGACCGAGGCCGCGGGCCTCATCACCGGCCTCCTGTTCACCGCCGAATTCATCGCTCTCTACGAGTCGCTACGCTTCACGACGGCGGCGCGCGCCACCGTCTTCATCTACGCTGCGCCCTTCTTCGTCGCGCTCGGCGCGCTCGCCGTCCTCAAGGCCGAGCGTCTCCGGCCCTTCCAATGGCTCGGTCTCGCGCTCGCCTTCCTCGGCGTCGCGATCGGCCTCGCCAGGCCGACGCCCGGCGGCGGATGGTTCGGCGACACGCTCGCGATCGTCGCCGCCGCGTTCTGGGGCGCGACGACCCTGATGATCACCGCGACGGGCCTGAGGCGCGTCGATGCGGCCAAGGTCCTCCTCTACCAGATCGCCGTCGCGGCGCTCGCCGCTCCGTTCGCCGCGATGGCCTTCGGCGAAAAGGCGCCGACGCATCTCTCGCCGACGGCGCTCGCCCTTGTGGTCTGGCAGGGCGTCGTCGTGGTCGGCTTGAGCTATGTGGCATGGTTCTGGCTGCTCAAGACCTATCCGGCCCCGCAACTTGCCGCCTTCACCTTCATCACCCCCATCGTCGGCGTGTTCGCCGGCTGGCTCGTCTTCGGCGAGCAGGTCACGCCCATGTTCGCCCTCGCCATCGCGCTCGTCGTCGCGGGCGTTGCGCTGGTCAACTGGCCGCGGCGGCGATCGTAGACGCGGCGATTGCGTCTCACTTGCACGCACACGGGCGCGAAGCGCCTCATCGCCCTGCAAGTGGGAGAGGGCTGGGGTGAGGGGCGAGGCGATTGGCCGCGGCGGCTCGTCGCCCAGCCCGGCCGCCATAGTGTCTCCATAGGACCGTTTGGCCATGTCGGCTGCATCTTGGCGTCCGTATGCAATTGTGGCACGTTCGTCAGCAGCCGGAAATAAATCGCGTCCGCCGCGTCGCGGGAGGGGATGATGGTCGAATCGAAGGGGTGGCGCCAGCGCATTCGGCGTAGCTTGACGCTGCTGATGGCGGCGGCCGCCGGCGTCGGAAGCGCGGCCGCAGCCGAGAACGTCATCACCTATCACCGCGCCGTCGACCGCAGCGGGCTTTATGTGGCGCCGACGCTGACCTGGACGAAGGCGGCGACTGTTCGGCTGGACACCGGCTTCAACGCCACGGTCGACGGAACGGTCTATGGCCAGCCCCTCTATTGGATCCCGCCTGGCGGCGGCGCGGCGCGGATCATCGTCGCCACCGAAAACAACAAGGTCTATGCGCTCGACGCCGGCACCGGCGCGCAAATATGGGAAAGGAGCCTCGGGACGCCGGTTCCGCTCTCGATGCTGCCGTGCGGCAATATCAACCCGATGGGCGTCACCGGCACGCCGACGATCGATCCGCAAGCCGGGATCGTTTATCTCGAAGCGTATGTCCAGACGCCAACGACCGGGCCGCGCCACCGGGTATTCGGCCTTTCGCTCGCCACCGGCGAGCCGACGCCGGGCTGGCCAGTCGACGTCAAGGACGGGCTCGCCGCGCTCGACCGAGGCTTCAACGAGACGCCCCAAGGGCAGCGCAGCGCGCTCACTTTGGTCAACGGCAAGCTTTACGTCCCCTATGCCGGGCACGCGGGCGACTGCGGCTCCTACCACGGCATGGTGGTGGGCCTCGATCTGGCGTCGCCTGCGGTATACGGCGCCTGGAAAACCCGAGCCGTGTCCGGCGGCAGTTGGGGACAGAGCGGCGTCGCCTTCGATGGCGCGTCCCTGTTCGTGACCACCGGCAATGCCCGCGATGCGACGTCCTGGGGCGGCAACGAAGCGGTGATCCGCCTCATGCCGACGCTCGGCTACCCGACCCAGACCGCTGACTTCTTCGCACCCATGAACTGGCCCGCCCTCGACCAGGCGGATCTCGATCTGGGTGGCACTTCAGCAATTCCGATCGACATCCCAGGAGGCGCCGCCCGCGTGCTCGCGTTGGGCAAGGATGGCCACGCCTACCTGCTGGATCGCACGAATCTCGGCGGAATCGGCGGTCAAATCGCGATGACTCAGGTGTCGACCGGCAAGATCCTCACCGCGATGGCGACCTATCCCGGCGCGACCGCCGCCAAGGTCGCCTTCCAAGGCCAGGGCGCGACCTGCCCGAGCGGCCAGTCGGGCAATCTCGTCATGCTCAGGATCACTGCGAGCGCCATCGCGACCGCCTGGTGCGCCTCCTTCAAAGGCAGCGGCGCGCCGATCGTGACCACAACCGACGGCAAGGCCAATCCGATCGTCTGGGTCGCCGGCGCTCAAGGCGATGGCAAGCTCTACGGGTTCCGGGGGACCAACGGCACGCTGCTGGCGGCCGTCGCCGGCGGCGGCGCCCCGATCGAGAAATTCCAGACCCTTCTTTGGGCCAACGGCCGCTTTTACGTGGCCGCCAATGGCGCGGTCTACGCCTTCGTCTATTAGGGCCGGGCGGCAAGCATCTCCTCCATTGCGCGGGGGGCGTGATGCTGCACTGGATCGTGCCCTCGCACCGGCTGCACGGGGTCTTCCACCTGCAGCACCGTACCGGAACTCAAAAAGCAAGGGTGACGAGAAGGAACAGCGCTTGCAAGTCTCGCGCTGACGATTACGCGCTTTCGGCGATCCTCAGCCGGTTCAACAGCCCTTTGCGCCGAGCCTCGTAGAAATAGCCGCTGGTGTAAAGCGCGACCGCCCGATCTTCATCGCCGCCCGCAACGAGATACGCGTTCGACAGATAGGCGATCCCGTATTTGAGGTTGGTGTCAGTATCAAGGAGGCCGCGAACGGGTCCTCTATACCCCATCCCTCTTGCCGTCTCGAGACGAAGCTGCATCAATCCCCAAAATGGCCCGCGATGAGCCGCGAGGCTATACCCGCTTTCCTTTTGAATGACCCGGCGAACCAGCTTTTCCGGCACTTCGTAGGCGCGAGCGTAATACGCGATGCGTTCGTCCAGCACGTTCGACGGAGGGTTTTCCGCCACGGCGGACCGCAAAAGAGTTTCGGAGGTCAGCGGCGTGACGCAACCGGCGAGCGAGAGCGAAACAAGCGCCAACGCGCAAAGGGCGATTTTCATGCAATGTGTCCGTCTGGAGGCCATTCAAACGGTCGCGGTAAGGCGTCTGCGGTCTTTCTTATTTTGTGCGCCGCGATCTGTCATGTGGCGATTGGGGTCGCCTGCCGCCCTGCGGTAGGGGAAGTCTGACCGCGGACGGCCTCCTTCCTCGTGTAAGGAGCCTCGTGTTCCGCCGCGCAGGAATGTCACCCGAGCGGCTTCCCCAGCCTCCCGGCGAGATCCTGGGTGAACTGCCAGGCGGTGCGGCCCGACCGCGAGCCGCGCGTCGTCGCCCATTCGAGCGCCTCGGCCTCGAGCTCCTCGGCCGGAGTGTCGAGCCCGTAAAACTCGGCGTAGCCCATGACCATGGCGAGATAGTCGTCCTGGCTGCAATGGTGGAAGCCGAGCCAGAGGCCGAACCGGTCGGAGAGCGACACTTTTTCCTCGACCGCCTCGCCCGGATTGATGGCGCTTCCCCGCTCGTTCTCCATCATGTCGCGCGGCAGGAGGTGGCGTCGGTTCGAGGTCGCATAGAAGAGGACGTTGGCGGGGCGGCCTTCGACGCCGCCCTCGAGCGCGGCCTTCAGCGATTTGTACGAGGCGTCGCCGGCGTCGAAGGAGAGGTCGTCGCAGAAGACGATGAAGCGGTAGGGCGCGTCACGCAGGAGGATCATCAAGGCCGGCAGGCCCTCGATGTCCTCGCGATGGATTTCGACCAGCTTCAGCCGGCCCACGACGCCTTCTTGCCGGTTGATGGCCGCGTGCGCCGCCTTGACCAGCGACGACTTGCCCATGCCGCGCGCCCCCCACAGCAGCGCGTTGTTGGCCGGCAGGCCGCGGGCGAAGCGCTCGGTGTTCTCGACCAGAAGATCGCGCACCCGGTCGATGCCCCGCAGAAGTTTCAGCTCGACCCGGTTGACGCGGGCGACGGGAGCCAGCGAGCCGCGCTCGGCTCGCCAGACGAAGGCCTCGGCGGCATCGAAGTCGGGCTTCGACGGGGCCTGCGGCGCGAGCCGTTCGAGCGCGTCGGCAATGCGGCGGAGGAGGTCGGCGGACTTTTGAGAGGGCGGCTGCGGCATGGATTTACGGTTTTGACTCTTGTGCTTTGGCATACATGCACGCGAACCTCCAGAGAGGCCGCCATCCGGCAGCTCGGCGGCTCTTGCCGATTATTGCAAAATTGGTATATCGATTTGTGACGTGGGTGGTTCAGTTTCTGGATCGCAAGGTCGAAGCGGCGCTTCTGCTCTGCCTCTCGATATCCGGGCGAGTTTCGCGCGCATCGTCGGTCTGATTCAGGCGCACGGATTGGAGCGGGTTCGCGAACCCTACGTGAAACACCTGGAGGGGGAGCTTTGGGAGATGCGGATGAAAGGCAAGATGGCGTTGCGCGCGCCGTCTATGTCGCTGCATCGGGACGCCGCGTCGTTGTCGTGCATGTCTTCGCGAAAAAGACGCAGAAGACGCCTCGTCGCGAGATTGAAATGGCCGTCAGGCGGGCGAAGGAGGTCCGATGAGCCAAAAGTTCATTCCCGTCGAAGAAGCCTTTCGGGAATGGCGGAAGGATTCTGAGTATGTGGCCGCTTATGAAGCGCTCGAAGACGAATTTGCCCTGGCCTCTGCGCTCATCAAAGCCCGCGCCGACGCGGCAATGACCCAGGAGCAGGTGGCCCAAGCAATGGGCACGACGCAGGCGGCGGTGGCGCGGATGGAGAGCGGAAAGACGCTGCCCTCCACTCGCACGCTGGCGCGCTTCGCAAGGGCGACCCACAGCCGACTGCGAATCAGCTTTGAGCCTATCAAGCGCGGTCGCTTGGCGGCGAAGTGAATGCGGTATTGTCGCCCCCGCGCGCGTCGAGCCAGGCGGCGATCGCGGCTGCCGCGTCGCCGTAGAAGGTCCGGTAGAGGTCCTCGGCGACAAAGCCGATGTGCGGCGTCGCCAGCACATTGTCGAAGGTCCGGAACGGGTGGTTGGGCGGAAGCGGCTCGATGTCGAAGACGTCGATCGCGGCGCCGGCGATCCGTCGCGCGCTCAAGCTCGCGACGAGGGCCGCCTCGTCGACGATGGGCCCGCGCGAGGTATTGATCAGCCGCGCCGTCGGCTTCATCAGCGCAAGCTCGGCGAAGCCGACGAGCCCGCGCGTTCGCTGGCTCAGGACTAGGTGGATGGTCAGGAAATCCGCTTGGCCGAACAGCTCCTCCTTGCTGATGAGCGTGGCGCCGGCGGCCGCAGCCCTCTCTTCCGTCAGATTCTGGCTCCAGGCGATCACCCTCATGCCGAAGGCACGGCCGACGCGCGCGATCTCTCTCCCGATATTGCCGAGGCCGAGCACGCCGAGCGTGCGACCGGCGAGCTCGACGCCGAGCGAGGTTTGCCAGCCGCCGGCGCGCAGCGAGCGGCTCTCGTTCATGACATTGCGGGCGATCGCCAGGATCAGGGCCCAGGTCAATTCAACCGTCGGCGTCGCGCGGTAGCCGGTGCCGGTGACCTCGATCCCGCGCTCCTGCGCCGCCGCCATGTCGATCGAGGCGTTGCGCCCCGCGTTCGAGGCGATGAGCTTGAGATTGGGGAGGCGTACGATGACGTCGCGGGGCAGCGGCGTCCGCTCGCGCATGACGCAGAGGACGTCGAAGGGCGCGAGCCGCTCGACCACGGCGTCCTTGTCGGCGAGGTGGTCGTTGAAGACGGTGATCTCCGCCCGTTTGGCAACCGCCGACCAGTCCGCCATGCGGAGCGCGACGTTCTGGTAATCGTCCAGGATTGCGACTTTCACTTGTCTCGCTCTCCCGTGAAAAGCGCGTTGCTCGCAGCTTGACGGAGCAGTCGGCTCCGCTCGGTCAACGCGACCGCACGACGTCGACCGCCTTGATCGAATTGTTGCGGCTCGAGCCCGCTCACGACCAGCTGTAGGCGAACGCGCCTACGGCGATGAGGATGATGATGGCGGCCAGGACATAGTGCTTCGCCGTCCAGCCGTGCATGGTCAATACGGGCAGGGCGGTCTTTGATCGGCGCCGCGAGGACATGATTTCGCCTAGCATGAAAGCCGGTTGGAGCAAACCGCGCCGTTTCGGACCCAATATCGCGCGTCGGCGATTTGGCGGAGATCCTTGATTAGCAGGAAGAGACGCCGCGGATCGGTCGGCGACGACGCAAATTCGAAATGCTCGTAGAACCGCCGCGCCTGCTTATCCTTGCCGTGCACGGCGTCGACATTGTCAGGACAAGCTTGGCCTGCCGCGTTCGAGGCCTAAGCAAAGTTTCATGAGTTGCCCCACGGAGATCGCAGTGAACCGGAGGGGCGGCGTCTCGCCGCCCAGGTGCGCGGGACGCGCACCCTTCGAAGCAGCGCGGGGCGAGCCGGTGGATCTTGCTTAGTCGGCTTCGCGCGTCGTTTTGAATTGACGGCCGTCAACACAGATCGTTGCACCTTGACAAAAGCTCGCCAGCCTTGTGGCTGCAAGCCCTGTCAAACCGGGCGCTCTGACGCTATATGTCGTAAACGGCGCCGGGCCTTGACCCCGGGTGACGGAGAACGGCATGGCCTCGAGACTCCTGCGACGGCAGGTGATGACTTTGACCGACGCGGCGGCGGACCGCGTCAGGGAGCTCGCCGAAGCCGCCGGCAAGCCGATCGCGGGCCTGAGGGTCGGGGTCAGGAACGGCGGCTGCGCCGGCATGTCCTACACCATGGAGCTCGCCGAGGAGGCGTCGCCGCTCGACGAGGTCGTGGAGGACAAGGGCGTCAAGCTCCTCATCGACCCGAAGGCGGTTCTGTTCCTGCTCGGGTCCGAGATGGACTTCAAGGTCGACCGGCTCTCCGCCACCTTCTCCTTCCGCAATCCCAACGAGACCTCGGCCTGCGGCTGCGGCGAGAGCGTCGCCATCACCCCCGCGAGGCCGGAGGAGCTCAACGCGCCCGCGTGAGCGCCGAGCGCCGGGTCCGTCGCTCAATCGGAATTTAATTTGCCTGGCGACGGTCCGCCGCAATACCACATTAAACCGCGATCATTTCGACACGAGCGGCGGCCCGGCCGGACCCGTCGAGCCGCTGAGGAGGCTGCAATGGCGGAATCGCTGTCTCGTCGGCTCGCCCTCGGGCTCTCGGTCGCGTTGGCAAGTGTCTTCGCGGGATGTGAGACGGAAGCCCAAAACATCCCCGTGCTGACTTTGCAGCAAGCGGAGAGTTTGCCCCCGGGTCAGCTGCCCAGGATCTTCAAGGATCCCGACCCCTACTCGTATTATCCTTATAACATCCATGAGACCGACGGGCTGAGCCGCAATCCCGACGATTGCATCCGTTGGGGCTGCATCGACCAGAACGGCCGCTGAGCCAAGCGCCGCGGCTGGCGGCATTTTTCTGAAAGCACCGTGATGTCGGCGCGCGAGTCCCGCCATTGAAGGCTCTCGCCGGGGCCGATGATCAATAAGATCGAATTTTCGGCCACGTTCTCCTGATCAGGCGGGCTGCGCTCACGCTGGCGCCGGCATAGGCGGCGAGCGCAAGCGCGCTGACGGCCATCAGGCCGAGCTTTGCAGCGAGCCCGTCGCCGTTCCACGGATTGTCGGCTTTCAAGGCCCCGTAGCCGAGACCGATCGCGACCGCAAGAAGCAGAAGGAGCGGCGCCCCGATCAGGCGGCTGAGCCTGTAGACACCGACCGGGATCAGGAGCCCGATGAGCGCAAGCCAGAGCAGCCGAACGAGTCCGATTTTCAGCATCGCCGTCCCGGCGGCGCAGCCGAGGCTAAGGCTCAGTCCTCGACGCGCTCGCGCTCGGGCTCCTCCTCGTGCGCCTGCCGCATCCGCTTCGGCACCGGCCGAAGGAGGAAACCGGGAACGTGGTCGCCGAGGCCGATGACCCGCTTCTCCTCGCCGTGCCGCGGGCGCTCCGGGGGCCGCCGGTGGGACTCGGCCCGCTCCTTCCCCGCCTCCGCGCGCTCCCTGGCAGGACGTTCGGCGTGATGGCGGCGCGACTCGTGGCGATGCTCCGGATGAGGGTCGGGCCTCCGGCGCTCGTCGCCTTCGGGGCCGCGGCGACGGCCGCCGCGGCGGTCGTGCGGCGCCTCGTCCTCCTCTGCGGGGGGCAGTTCGGCGCCCTCCTGCCAATCGATCTTGCGGCCGATGAGCTTCTCGATTGCGCCGATCGCCTTGGCGTCGGCGCGGGTCACGATGGTGTAGGCCTGACCGGTCTTGCCGGCGCGCCCGGTGCGGCCGATGCGGTGGACGTAATCCTCGGAGTGGTGGGGCGTGTCATAGTTGATGACGTGGCTCACGTCGGGAATGTCGAGACCGCGGGCGGCGACGTCGGAGCAGACGATCAGCTGCACCTGCCCCGAACGGAATGCGTCGAGCGCCGCCATTCGGGCGCGCTGGTCGAGATCGCCGTGCAGGGCGCCGACCGAAAAGCCGTGCTTCTCGAGCGAGCGGTAGACCACCTGCACGTCCCGCTTGCGATTACAGAAAATGATCGCGTTCTTGAAGTTGTCCGCGCCGCGGATGATGCGGCGAAGCGTCGCACGCTTATCGGGCGGCGCGCTGCCCGACGGGACCTGCGTCTGGGTGGTGCTTTCGAGGGTGGTCGCCGCGCGGGTGACCTCGACGCGCACCGGATTGTGGAGAAAGGCGTCGACGAGCCGGGTGATTTCGGGCGGCATCGTCGCGGAGAAGAACAGCGTCTGCCGGGTGAAGGGGACCAGCTTGCAGATGCGCTCGATGTCCGGGATGAAGCCCATGTCGAGCATTCGATCGGCTTCGTCGATCACCAGGATCTCGATGCCCGTCAGGAGCAGGCCGCCGCGTTCGGTGAGGTCGAGCAGGCGGCCGGGCGTCGCGATCACGACGTCGGCCCCGCGGTCGATCTTGGCTTTCTGCTCGCCGTCGGAGACGCCGCCGATGAGCAGGGCGACGCTGAGCTTATGATTGACTCCGTATTTGGCGAAGGCCTCCTCGACCTGGGCCGCAAGCTCGCGGGTCGGTTCGAGAATGAGGGTCCGGGGCATGCGCGCCCGGGCGCGGCCCCGCTCCAACCTCGACAGCATGGGCAGAGTGAAGGCGGCTGTCTTGCCGGTGCCCGTCTGGGCGATGCCGAGGACATCGCGGCCCTCGAGGGCGTAGGGAATGGCTTGCGCCTGGATGGGGGTCGGGGCGTCGTAGCCCGACGTTTCGACGGCGTTGAGCACCTTTTCGCTCAGGCCGAGTTCGCTGAACTTCATCTGATCTCACATCGCGAAGGCTTTGGCCCGCTCGCGTCAGGGGTGTGGGACTTCGGGAACCGCGCAATCGCTTCGCGGCGCCGTGGCGTTCCGGCTGCGCGGGCGCGAAGCGCACCGCCAACCCCGCGCCGGAGGCTTTCTTCGCTCCCGGCGCGTCTCACATAGTTCAATTCGCGAAAATGTCAACGAAGCCCGGTTGTTCATGCTTTCCCCGCGGCGAAGCCGCGTGCAAAAATAGGAACGCGGGCCGGCGATGAAGGTTTCGATGGCGGCGGGTCAATTTGACGGGCGTGTCGGAGCGATTCGCGGCGCTGTCCTGGATCTTGTGTTCGACGGCGCCCCGCCGCCGATGGAGGCTGCGGTCGAGATCCTCGACGCCGAGGGCCGCGTCGTCGTCGCGGAGGTCCAGGCTCATCTCGATCCGCACCGGGCAAGGGCGATCGCCAGGCGGCCCAGGAGCCGAGGCCCACTGCGCCGCGGCGCTGGCATCCGCCCGCGAGGGAGTGGATCAGATGCGCGCCGCGACGGAGACGGACATGCGCTGGACGCGCGCCGCCGAGGAAGCCGCCGCCTCCGACCGCGCTCGCTTCGCTCCCCGAGACGAGCCGGAAGGCGCTCGGGGCCGACGGCGCGCCGCGATTGACGGCGCCGCGGCCGCTGACCGCCGAGGAAGTCCAGTCCTGCCGCAAGGTTTTCGCGAAGGCG
Organism: Roseiarcus sp.; assembly: GCA_035656495.1. Taxonomy (GTDB): domain Bacteria; phylum Pseudomonadota; class Alphaproteobacteria; order Rhizobiales; family Beijerinckiaceae; genus Roseiarcus. Next base: position 3,474 of record DASRSL010000180.1, on the reverse strand, counting down.
CTCGGCCGGCCGCTCGATTTCGTGGTCGCGGTCGACCCCGGTCTCATCGCGGTCAACGCGGCGATCTTCGACGAGGCGGAGGCGATCGGCGTCGGCTCGCTCGTATCGGCGAGGGGCGACGTCGCCCGCGCGCCGGTCGGCCCGGGATTGCCGGGGCGGGTGATCGACCCGCTGGGGCGTCCGCTCGATCGCGACGAGCCGGTCGCCGCCGAGGCCTTCCATCCGATGGAGCGGCCGGCGCATTCGCTCGGTGCGTCAGTTCTCGTTGGTGATCGGGGCGATGCGCGGCATCGCGGCGGCCCCCGCCAGCGAGCGGGTCGAGGGGGTGCGAGCCGCAACCGTCGGCGCCGCCATCGGCCAGGCGCTGGCGCTCGCCGAAGACGGCGACGCGGCGCTCGGCTCGCCCGGCCGGCGCGACGGCCGCCTCGTCATTGCGCTTAGGAGCGGAAACGGCGCGCGCGGATAGCGCTGTTGGCGAACGGCGGACCCTACAGTCGTCGCCGATGGAACAACCGCAATCGACGTGAAGCGGACGGCCGAAGTCGCCACCAAGCCCCGTGGGCCAGGCTGTCGGCAACCCAGTAACCCCCGCGCGGCCCATTGCCAACGCCGCCCATGTGGCCTGGTTCATCCGGGCGTTCGCAATGCCCGCGCATCGCGAAAAGATACCATCCGCTGCCTGTCCTCATCCCACAGCGCGAGGCGCACGCAGGCGAGGCTGCACCAGAGGTTGAGCCTGCCAACCTCCCTCAGCGCGGGATGATCGCGCAGGACCTCCGGAAGCCGATAGAACGGAATGCCGCTCGACAGGTGATGCACGTGATGCACGCCGATATTGCCGGAGAACCAATCGAGCGGCGGCGGTAGTTCGTAGAGCGAGCTGCCGTGCAGGGCCGCCTCCGGCTGGCTCCATTCCCCGGCGGCTTCCCAGGTGGTTCCCTCGAATTGATGCTGGACGTAAAAGAGCCAAACCCCGGCCGTTGCGCTGAGGGCGATGACCGGGAGGTAGACGCTAAGAAACGGCGCAAGCCCCGCGACCCAGATCAGAAGGGTGGCGGCGAAGAGGATGCCGGCGTTGGTGGTCATCGTGCTGAGCCACGGCATTGAGCCCTTGCGCATGAAGCCGAAAGGCAAGCGGTTCTCGATCAGGAAGAGATACATCGGACCGACGCCGAACATCACCAAGGGATGACGATAGAGACGGTAGCGGAGGCGGTCGCGCCACCCGCGGGACAAATACTCGCGAACCGTCAGCGTCTTGATGTCGCCTATGCCGCGCCGGTCGAGATTTCCCGATGTCGCATGATGGATCGCGTGGCTCCTCCGCCAGTGATCGTAAGGAGTCATCGTCACGACGCCGATCGCCCGACCGATCCAGTCGTTGGCGATCTTGCTCGGAAGGAACGCGCCGTGTCCGCAGTCGTGCTGAATCATGAAGAGGCGCACGAGCAGCCCCGCAGCAAACGGCGCCATAACGAACGAGACCCAGTACTGGCCGTGGCGCGACGCAACGAGCATCGCGGTCCAGAGCGCGACGAAGGGCAGGACCGTAACCGCGAGTTCAAGGATAGCGCGTGCCGCACTCGCCCCGCGGTACGGGACGAGCGTCTGCGCCCAGTCGCGCGCCGCCATAGCCGCGCCATTTCCGTGCATCGTCGACATAGTCAAGCTCCGACACCTGCTCTTGAACAAAGCGGTCGAGTGGGTCGTCGACTGCGCCAGGAAGAATTGAAGGAACACTGGCGCCTCACGAAGCGAACGCCCGCCCCGACCCCGTTGATTGTCATTGACGAGTTCGAGAACTCAAACACTATCTGATGAAGCGCCACGAAGCGATGACATTCGCGGGCCCTACGCCGCTTGCCTGATCTACTTGCACCGGAAATCGTTGCAGCGATGCTTACGGGTAAGCACCCCTGTCTCCGCGAAGCGGACCGCCGGAATCGACGTAAACCGGTCATTCCCGATTCTCGATGACGGACATTCGATGCGCCGCCGACATCGCGATCTTGCGCGCTGGCGTAGATATCGCACGCCGGCTGAATATTGCTCTGGTTCAGATTGGTCGGAACGCTCTCCCGCCTGACCTGTTCCGAGGAGCTAAGCCGGAAGTTGACATCATTGGCGACGGCCTGCGCATCGAGGCCAAGTTGCAGCAGAATCGAATTCGCCTCATAACGGCGACGAGCCGTCCTCAAGGCCAAACGACGGACTTCTTCAACAGTCTGCTAGGCCAGCAATTTCATGGCGGCGTCGATGAGATCGCCCCTCAGATCAGCCGGTTTCGCCACCAGGCCGGTCGCGTATGCGCCGTTGATGATCAGCGCTATCTGAGACGCGACCCGGTCGGGATCACCAACGTCCAGCTTGGCGACGATGGTTGCGAGCCTGGCCCGCAATTCCTGCTTGTTGGCCCGAGCGACGGCCCGGCCGGGATGGTTGTCGTCGGGAAACTCCGTCGCCAGGTTGAGGTGCGGACAGCCGCGAAAAGCCGGATGTCCGATCCGCTTCGCCACGCCCGATAGCAGTGCGTCGAGCAGAGCGCGCGGATCATCGGCGTGCTGCTGTTCGAGGCGATCCCACCACGCCCAGAACGACCGATCCTGTTCGGCGGCGACGGCGGCGATCAATGCGTCCTTGGATTCAAACAGGCGATAGAGGCTCGTCTTCGACACGCCGGATCGCTCGACGACCGTGTCGACGCCGATGGCGCGGATGCCCTCGTGGTAAAACAATTCGCTTGCCGTCGTGAGGATTCGCTCGCGGGCGCTCATTTCGCCCTTCGGCGGGGCGCCCCGCCTGGGTCGGACTCCAGCCTCCATATCCGCTCGCTCCTGTCGTTCCGATTTTTCGCTTGACAAAGTAACAGACCTGTGTGTAAACAGCAAGGGACTTACAGGTCTGTCACTTTATCGGAAGATGCCCATGCGTGCGATGGAGGCGGAGACTTTCTCGGGCTACGGGGGCCTGCGGCAGATCGAATTGCCCAAGCCGCAACCGGCGAAGGGCCGGGTGCTGGTCCGCGTCACGGCGGCCGGCGTCACGCCGCTCGACTATACGATTCTGTCGGGTGGACACCCTCGGGCCAAGCCGCCGCTGGTGCTCGGCAACGAGGGCGGTGGCGTCATCGAGGACGCCGGCGGCTCCGGTCTCGCGGTGGGAAGCCGCGTGATGTTCACCGGACCCTACGGCGTCCGCGAGAATGGCGCGTGGCAGGAATGGCTGCTGATGAGGCCGGAAAATCTGGTGTACGTGCCCGCCGCGATCGAGGACGTCGCCGCCGCCAGCCTTCCGGTGGCCTATCTGACGGCGCAGATCGCGTTGACGCTGGCCGGATTCAAGCCAGGCATGACGGTGCTGGCTCCGGGGATCGGCGGGTCAGTCGGCAACGCGACCTATCAGCTCGCGCGGGCGCAGGGCGCGGGCACGGTGATTTCGACCGCCGGCAGCGCGGCAAAGGCCGCCAAGGCGCGC
>DASRSL010000179.1:0-1741 GCA_035656495.1 Roseiarcus sp. | reverse complement strand
TGGTGGCCGGACGTCATGTTCTCACGTGCAACGGACGCAAATTGCCGATGACGCCCACCGGCACCGTCGGCGAGGCGGTCGCCGGCGTGCGCTACAAGGCGTGGCAGCCCTATTCGGGTCTGCATCCCACGATCCCGCCGCAAGCGCCGCTGACCTTCGACGTGCTCGACGCCTGGAGCGGCCGCTCGCTCGGCGGCTGTGTCTATCACGTCTCCCACCCCGGCGGCCGGGCCTACGACACTTCGCCAGTCAACGCCTACGAAGCTGAGGCCCGGCGGCTCGCGCGCTTCCAGGACTACGGGCATACGGCGGGGACGGTGACGATCCCACCTGACGAGGCGACCGCGGAGTTTCCGCTGACGCTGGATTTGAGGAGAGGGACGACGTCGGGTCGCCCGAGCGTTCCCAAGCCCGGATAATTCCTGGCGACTAGCGCCGGGCCGCGGACTGTTCCTTGCCAAATCGGACGTATCTGACTAAAGTCAGAGAATGGATCGAACGCAAATCCAGCGAGTTCGCCGGTTCAACCGCCTGATCACTCAGCGCGTCGGCGCCCTGCAGGACGGGTATCTCAGCCGCGGGCGTCCGTTGGGCGAGGCGCGATTGATTTTCGAAATCGGCGTGGACGGCGCCCACGCCAGCTCGCTTCGCGGCAGGCTCGGTCTGGATTCGGGTTATCTCAGTCGGCTGCTGCGTTCGCTGGACGCGCAGGGCCTCGTGACCGTCGAAAAAAAGGCCGTTGACGCGCGCAGGCGAAGCGTGGCCCTTACCAGGAAGGGGCGCGAGGAGCTTTCGAGCTATGAAAAGCTCTCCGACGAGCTCGCGGCCTCGATTCTGGAGCCGCTCGACCCGGCGCGGCGCGACCGGCTGATGTTGGCGATGGGGGAGGTGGAGCGGCTGCTGCGGGCCGCTTCGGTGGAGATCGTCGCCGTGGCGGCGGGCGACGCCGAGGCTCGCTGGTGCCTCGACGAATACTTCGGCGAACTCGCGTCGCGCTTCGAGGAAGGCTTCGACCCGTCTAGAGACAAGGCCGGAGAGATGAACGAAATGAAGACGCCCGCGGGCGTCTTCATGCTCGCACGTCTGGAGGGCGATCCGGTCGGCTGCGGCGGCCTCAAGCGGATCGATGAGACCACGGGCGAGATCAAGCGCGTTTGGACGGCGCCCTCAGCCCGAGGGCTCGGCGTCGCGCGCAGGATAGTGCGAAGGCTCGAGGCCGCCGCCCGCGACATGGGCCTGAAGGGAGTTCGCCTCGACACCAACCGCGCACTGACGGAGGCCCGAGCGCTATACCGCTCAGAAGGATATCGGGAGGTCGCACGCTTCGGCGACAACCCTTATGCGCATCATTGGTTCGCAAAAGAATTGTAGCCGGCGTCGCCTTCACGGCGCCGTCCTGATCCCCTGTTCTCGCGCGCGCTCGACCAGTAGCTTCGCGTCCTCCGGCAACAGATAGCGCTTCGCCACGAGATCGGCGGCGGCCTTCTCGAATGCCGCGACATAGGCTTGGCTCGTCGGACAGCGCTCCTCGATCGAGAGCCTGGGATCGCCTGTCGCGAGGCGCTCGGCGCGGGTTGCGGCGAACGGGATGAAGCTGCCTTGCAGGTTGCAGAGTCTGTTTTCGAAGCGATCCTTACGGCCGAGATTCCAGCCGGTATAGGTCCCGATCGGCGTCTGCAGGAACGCCGATCTCAGCCCGCCGATATCGTTCCCGTCGGCGTCCACTTGCATCTCCAACACG
>DASRSL010000178.1:0-14039 GCA_035656495.1 Roseiarcus sp. | reverse complement strand
CGTCGCGCTTGCGCTGCTGGGCAACACCTTGCCGACTGGGGCGATCCTCGTCGTGCTGATCACCATTCTGGGGCCGATTTCCGGCGCCCATTTCAATCCGGCTGTTTCACTCGTCTTCGCCCTCAAGCGTGAGCTCCCGCCAGGGGAAACGGCCCTTTATGTTGCGGCGCAGATCGTCGGCGGCGTAGCCGGCACTCTTGAGGCGCATCTGATGTTCGCCCTGCCGCTGATCGAAACGTCATTGAAAGCGCGCACGGGCGGGTCGCAATGGTTCGCGGAATGGGTCGCGACGTTCGGCCTTGTTGTCACGATCCTGGCAGGCATCCGGTTCGCGCGGACCTCCGTGCCATGGCTCGTCGGGCTTTACATAACCGCCGCATACTGGTTCACCGCGTCGACCTCCTTCGCCAACCCTGCGGTGGCGATCGCCAGGTCGATCACGAACACGTTTTCCGGCATCCGCCCGATTGATCTCCCCGGCTTCATCATCGCGCAGATCGTTGGCGCGATCTGCGGCTTGGCGCTCGCGTCGTGGCTTCTGCGTCAGTCGGTAGAGACGGTCGAACCCATGAATGTCGAGGCGCAGCTATGACGTCACGACGACAGATCAAGACTTTCAGCGCGTCCGAAGCGACTCCGAACAAATAACCAGTCCTGGCGCATCCCGCCCGTAGCGCCTACGGCCGCTTTCTTGCCTTCTTTGCCCCTTCCGGAAAGGAAAAACTGCTCGAAACTGGAATTACTACGCGCGTGTCCGCTCGTAAGCGCGCCTGTCGCCTTCCCGAGCAAGCCTGGAGAAGGGCAGCGCTTCGTCGCCGCGGACGAGGCCGAAGGCTTTCACCCGATCGCGATCTTCCGCGGTTGCGCGTGCTTCGCCTTCGGCAGGGTCAGGGTCAATACGCCGTCCTCGAGGTTGGCGGCGATCTTCTCCTGGTCGATGGCGCTCCCGAGGGTGAAGGAGCGCGCGTAGTGGCCGACGTTGTATTCGGCGTAGAGGGGCTCCATCTCCTTGTACTTCGAAAAGTCGATGCGGCCGTCGAGCCTGAGCACGTCTCTCTCGACATTGACGTCGAGGTCCTTCTTCTCGACGCCCGGCATCTCCAGGACGACGGTGAGCGCTTCGTCGGTCTCGAAGATGTCGGCGCTGGGCACATAGTAACGGCCGGGGACCGTCTTCTCCTCCTTGGCGACCAGCTCCTTCTTTTCGCGGACCGCCATTTCCTTGCCCTTGCTCTCAGCCATGGTCGCGCCCTTTCGGTTGGGTTCCTTGCTCATTGTCGACCTCACCCGATCTTGATGCTCTTGGCCTTCGCGCTCTCCGCTTGCGGCAGGAAGAGCGCGAGGATGCCGTCGCGATATTCGGCCTTGACGCCTTCCGGATTGATCTCGACCGGCAAGGTCAGCGCGCGGTCGAACCGGCCGGCGAGCCGCTCCCTGCGATGCACGGCGGCCTTCTCGGGGAAGGCGACCGCCTTCGAGCCCGAGAGCCTCAGCGTGCGGCCTTTCACCTGGATGTCGAGATCGGATTTCTTGACGCCCGGAATCTCGGTGATGATGATGAAGTCGTCGCCCTTGCGGAACACGTTCATCGGCGGATAGCCGCCGCCGCCGCTCAGGCCCGCGTCGAGCCAGCTGCTTTCGCGAAACGAATCCAGCGCCTGCTGCAGGCTCGCGAGCGCATCGAACGGATCTGAAAACAGAGCCATCATTTTCCTCCTTCGATTTCGCCGGAAAGGACCGCCGTTGCGCCGACTGCGCGCGCCCGGCGCCGCCTTGCCACGATTGCCAAGTGGGAAACGACCAGCGGCGCGTCAAGGGTCGGAACTGCGACGTCCGGTCGCGGTCCGCTGCGCACGCGGCGGCCTCCGCTGAGCCAAGCCGGCACGCCCTTGAAACCCGTGCGATCTCCACCCATTTCGTCTGGCGCCGGGTCCGAGGGCCCGGCGACTCGTATCCATGTCGCTCGGTGGAAGATGTGGCTATGGGAGGTCGGGCCTATGCCGGACACAACGTCTCTTCTTCCTGTCGGGTGACCGCGTCTTTTCTCGGTTGAGGGAGGGGTTAAGAGATGTCGGACGGAACGTGTTTCGAGCGCGCGACGCCGACGCCGGATTTTCTCGCCGCGCCGATCCTGAACCTTCACCATCCGAGCGAGGTGCTCGCCCATCCCGGCCTGACCGCCGAGGAGCGGCGTGCGATCCTCGCCGGATGGGCGTCGGACGTCCATGCGGTCGAGGGTGCGCCGTGGCTGCGCCAACTCGAGAACGGCGCGAGAATCCCGATCGAGGAGATCCTGCGCGCCTTGAGCAGACTGGATGACGAACCCGCTTCATCCGCGCTCCGCCGTCATTGCGGCTTTGCCGCAATGCCCTAGTCTTTGGCGCGGCGACGCGCGAGAGGCGAAGTCCGCGGACGAGGCGCCGAGAATAGAGATGCGGCCGCCGGCGGGCGAATTGCGCCGCGTCAATAGCAGAGGCTCCGCCGCGGCGTGAGTATCAACAAAGGCTGGAAGCCAGCCGAGCTTGGAGGATCCCATGGCAAAAGCTGAGACACCCATGAAAGCCGAGACAAAGGTTCCTGTCACGAAGGGAGACAAGCCGGCAGCGTCTTCGACCGCGATGCAGATGTGGCGTCCGTTCGAGAGCCTTCGGCGCGAGGTCGACCGTCTGTTCGACGACTTCAACATGAGTCCGTTCCGGCTGCCGTTCCGAAGGCCTGCTTTCGACATCGAGCCGTTCTGGTCGCCGGAGTCCTGGGTCGCGGTTCCGGCGGTCGACTTCGTCGAGCGCGATGACGCCTTCGAGATGACCGCCGACCTGCCCGGACTCGACGAGAAGAACATCGAGGTCAAGGTCGCCAACGGCGTGCTGACGGTCAAGGGCGAGAAGACGGAGGGGAAGGAAGAGAAGGAAAAGGACTTCCACTTGAGGGAGCGCCGGTCCGGCTCGTTCGAGCGCTCGGTCCGGGTCCCCGAGACGGTGGACGTGGACAGGATCGAGGCGAGCTTCAAGCAGGGCGTCCTCACCGTGAAGATGCCCAAGACCGCCGAGGCGCAGAAGCCGGTCAAGAAGATCGAGGTGAAGGGCGGCTGATCGAACGGTCGGCGGGCGCCTCGCTCGGGTGTCCGACGAAGGCCCGCCAGTGTCTTCGTTTCTTTTGCGTTCGCCCCTCGCACGCTTCGCGCGGCGTGTGCGCCCAGGCCGGCGCTCAATGATGGAGCCGCGCCGGGCGGCGAGAGCCTAGATCAACGAATGGGCCGTCAATCCGTATGTTTTTGCTCTTTAATCCTCTGATCTTTCGATCCTTCAGTCGGCCGCGCTTACGCGCTTGAAGCGTGGAGGAGGCGGCGCATCAGGCACGAGTTGTCCCTGCATTCTGCCGAACAGGGAACTTGAATTCCCTGATGGGCTGAAAAATGTCCCTGTTCGCCCGGGTAGGGAATTTTCCCGGAACAGCCTCGAAACATAGGACTTTTCGGGGCGGTTTTTGCCCGAATCGGCCGAAAAACAAAAGAGTCGCTGATATTTTCCCTGCGGCAGGGAAACGGCCGCGCGCGAGCCCCCGGCTGGACTCGTCTTGTGGGGGGCGCGCTCGCCCTTGCAATCCCGTCCGGCGCTGGGCTAATCGCCGCCCATGTCCGGTCCGCCGATCGCCCTTCTCAACGCCCGTCTCGTCGATCCCGAGCGCGAGACGGAGACGCGCGGCGGCCTCCTCGCCATCGACGGACTCATCGCCGGCGTCGGCGCCGTGGTGACCCGCGACCAGATTCCGGAGGACGCGAGAGTCGTCGACTGCCGGGGCGACGTGGTCGCGCCGGGCCTGGTCGACATGCGCGTCTTCGTCGGCGAGCCCGGGGCGGCGCATCGCGAGACCATCGCGAGCGCCAGCGCCGCCGCCGCCGCCGGCGGCGTCACGAGTCTCGTCATGCGGCCCGACACCAACCCGCCGGTCGACGACCCGGCGGTGGTCGACTTCATCCTGCGGCGGGCGCGCGACGACGCGAAGGTCCGCGTCTTCCCCTCGGCGGCGCTGACCAAGCGCCTCGAGGGACGCGAGATCGCCGAAATCGGCCTCCTGGCCGAGGCGGGGGCGATCGCCTTTTCCGACGGCGCCGATTCGGTCGCCGAGGCGCAGACCATGCGTCGCGCAATGACCTACGCGCGCGACTTCGACGCGCTCGTCGCCCCCGTCTGCGAGGACAAGTCGCTGCGCGGCGAAGGCGTGATGGCGGAGGGCCTGCGCGCGAGCTGGCTCGGCCTTCCGGGGGTCCCGCGCGAAGCCGAGACGATCATCCTCGAGCGCGACCTGCGGCTCGTCGCGCTGACCGGGGCGCGCTATCACGCGGCGCTCGTCTCCAACCGGCTGTCGCTCGAGGCGATGCGATGCGCCCGGGAGGGGGGGCTCGCCGTGACCTGCGGCGTTTCCATCAACAACCTCACTCTCAACGAGTGGGACGTCGGCGACTACCGCACCTTCCTGAAGCTGAGCCCGCCGCTGCGCGCGGAGGAGGAGCGCATGGCGCTGGTCGAGGCGCTGAACGACGGTCTCATCGACGCGATCTGTTCCGACCACGACCCGCAGGATGTGGAGACTAAGCGACTGCCGTTCGCGGAGGCCGCCGCCGGCGCGATCGGCGTCGAGACCATGCTGTCGGCAAGCCTGCGCCTGGTCTCGGGAGGCCATATCAGCCTGCCGCGGCTCCTTCGCGCGATGACCGTCCGGCCGGCGGACATCTTGGGGCTGCCGGTCGGGCGGCTCTCGGTCGGCGCGCCGGCCGACGTCGTTCGCTTCGATCCGGACGAGCCTTACGTGCTCGATCCGGCGGACCTGCATTCGCGCTGCCGGAATACGCCCTTCGACGAGGCCCGGCTCGAAGGTCGGGTGAAGCTGACCCTGGTTGCCGGCAGCATCGCCCACGCATAATCTCGCGGACAGAGAATGGTGGAGCGCGATGGTCGGCTTTGAGTACGGGGCGGCGCTCGCGCTGGCGCTTGGGTATCTGTTCGGGTCGATCCCCTTCGGCGTCGTTCTGACCCGCCTCTTCGGCGCCGGCGACGTGCGGTCGATCGGCTCGGGCAATATCGGCGCAACCAACGTTCTGCGCACCGGGCGCAAGGGTCTCGCCGCGGCGACGCTCGTGCTTGACGCGCTCAAGGCGACGATCGCCGTGGTTCTCGGCGCGTTTCTCCTCGGGCTTGAGGCCGGACTCGCGGCGGCGGCGGGCGCAATCCTCGGGCACCTCTATCCTGTCTGGCTCAGATTCCGCGGCGGAAAGGGTGTCGCGACCTTCCTCGGCGGGCTCATCGGGATCGCCTGGCCTGCGGCGATCGCGTTCGCCGTCGTCTGGCTCGCGGTCGCCTGGGCGACGCGCTACTCATCCGCGGCGGCGCTGGCGGCGACCGCCGTCTCTCCGCTGGTCGCGCTCGCGGTCGGGCTCGACGACGCCGCGGTCGTGTTCGCGCTGCTCGCCGTCCTCGTCTGGTTCAAGCACAGCGCCAACATCGGACGGCTCCTCAAGGGCGCCGAGCCGAAGATCGGGCAGGGCTGAGCGATGATCGCAAAGCCTCGGCCGCAGCCTCTATCGGACGCGGAGCTGTTCGACTGGCTGCGTCTCGTCCGCTCGGAGAACGTCGGGCCGCGCACTTTTCGGGCGGCCCTCGACCGGTTTGGCGGCGCGCGCGCCGCGCTCGAAGCGCTGCCGGAGCTCGCCCGTCGCGGCGGTGCGCAGCGGCCGATCAGGCTCGCGACGCGCGAGGAGGTCGAGCTCGAGCTCGCGACGGCGCGAAGGCTCGGCGTGCGGTTCGTGGCCATCGGCGAGCCGGACTACCCGCCGCTGCTCGGCGAGATCGATTCCGCCCCGCCAGTTCTTGCTTGCCGCGGCCGTATCGAGGCGCTGCGTCACCCTGCCGCCGCGATCGTCGGCTCGCGCAACGCCTCGGCGGCTGGGCTCGCCTTCGCGGACCGGCTCGCGCGCGGTCTCGGTCGGGCCGGCTATGTTGTGGTGTCGGGGCTCGCACGCGGTATCGATCAGCGCGCGCATGCCGCAAGCCTGGAAACGGGCGCCGTCGGCGTTTTGGCCGGAGGGCACGCCAAGCCGTACCCGGCGGAGGCAGTGCCGCTGATCGAGCGCATGGTCGAGCTCGGCGCCGTCGTGTCGGAGATGCCGATCGGGCAGGAGCCGCGCGGGCGCGACTTCCCGCGGCGCAACCGCATCGTCTCCGGTCTCGCGCTAGGCACGATCGTGGTCGAGGCGGCGCGCGGATCGGGGTCGCTGATCACCGCGCGCTTTGCACTCGAGCAGAACCGCCAGGTGTTCGCCGTTCCAGGCTCGCCGCTCGATCCGCGCGCGGAAGGGACGAACGATCTCCTCAAACAGGGCGCGACGATCTGCACCTGCGTCGAGGACGTCGCGGCGGCGCTCGAGCCGATGCGTTCGCGCGACCTGTTCGCGACTCTCGAGGAGGGCGTCGCGGCCGGGCCGCAATGGAGGCGGCCGGCGTCCGACGATGCGGCTCGCGGACCGGCGGGGCCTGGGTCATCCGACGACCTCTTGGACCAGCCGCAAGGCCGGGCCGAGGTTGCCACCGACCGGCTCGACGACGTCCGCGATCGCATCGCCGCCCTGCTCGGCCCGTCGCCGATTGCGCTCGACGACCTTGCCCGTGCGGCGGACGCCTCGGCGCGGGAGACGCGCGTCGCACTGATGGAGCTCGAGCTCGCCGGACGAATCGAGTTTTCCGCCGGCGACCGGGTGGCGGCCAGGATCGCAGGCGAGGCTGGTTGAGCGCCCCGAGGCCTCGTCAGTCGTACGATTTGGCGCTCCGGGCTCCGCGGCCGGCGACCTCCTTGCCCTCTGAAGATTCGAGGCCGGCCTCGGCTGTGGCGCGAAGGAACAGCTCGGCTTCGGCCTTGGCCATGCGGAGGAAATAGGCGAGGAGGTTGAGGTCGACGGCGGCCGACATTGCTTCGAGCTGGGCCGTCATGTCGGTCACGTAGCGCGCGATGTCGAGAGCCTCCCGCGTCGCCTCTCCCGCGGAGTGTTCAAGGAGGCGCGTCAGCGCCGCGATTTGAGCGTGTCCGGCCATTCGCTGATGCGTCGGGCGCTTTCCTCTGGGAAAACCGTCCAACCCGCTTCGAAAGGGGCCTGATCATTATGCGCGATATGACCCGACAATTCGAGCCCGTTTCGACGCTTCTCCGAATGAGACGCGGGCTGTCGCTTCGGAGCCAGCGCGACCGCGTCAGGACGATGCGAGGCTCACCAAATGCTCGGACTGCGCGCGAGGCTCGCCAGCCGGTCGAGCGCGCCTTGCAGGATATAGGCGGCCGCGAGCTTGTCGACGATCTTGGCCCGCCGCGCGCGGGACACGTCGTTCTCGATCAGCGACCGGGTTACGGCGGCGGTGGAGAAGCGTTCGTCCCAGAAGGCGATCGGCAACTCCGTTCGCGTCCCGAGGTTGCGGGCGAAGGCCCGTGTCGATTGCGCGCGCGGTCCCTCGCGGCCTTCGAGGTCGAGCGGCAGGCCGAGAATGACTCCGGCGGCGTCGAATTCGGCGAACAGCGCGACGAGCGCGTCGGCGTCCTTGTGGAACGCTCCGCGCGCCAGCGTCTTCAGCGGCGAGGCGAGGCGCCGCTCGACGTCCGAGACGGCCAGTCCGATTGTCTTGGCGCCGAGGTCGAGGCCGATGAGGCGGCCCTTCGCCGGAAGGCGCCGGGCGAGATCTTCGACGGAGATCGGCCGCTTCATTGAGAGGCGCGGTTAGCACGGGCCACAGCACGAGTCGAACCGTGTTTGCATGCCAAATATCGGCGGGGTATAGCGGCCCGCCGGTTTTCCCACGGTCCTTCGAGGAGTTGTCGATGCCCGCCGATCTCGCCGCTGTTCGCCGCATCGCGCATCTCGCGCGCATCGGGGTGAGCGAAGCGGAGATCCCGCATCTGCAACGCGAGATCAACGCGATCTTGAGATTCGTTGAGGCCCTCGAGGCGGTCGACATCGAGGGCGTCGCGCCGATGACGTCGGTCCTGCCGATGCGCCTGCCGATGCGCGAGGACGTCGTCACCGACGGCGCGATCGCCGATAAAGTGCTGGCCAACGCGCCTTCGACCGAAGACGGCTTTTTCGTAGTGCCCAAGGTGATCGAGTGAGCGGCCGAGGGCGGCGATTTTTCCCTAAGAGCCTGTCCGGAATCTTTCGTGTGATTTCATTGGGGTTTCTCGGACGGGGTGGTAGCCAAGGTGGGCGATGATCCGGGGAAATTCGCCGCGTGTAGTCAATGGGGACAAATTTTCCTTTGAAATCAGATGGTAGATTCCGGACAGACTCTAAGGAACCGACGTGACCGATCTGACTTCCCTGACGCTCGCGGAAGCGCGCAGTCAGCTCAAATCCCGGGCGATTTCGAGTGTTGAGATCACCAGGGCCCACCTCGAGGCGATGGAGCGGGCGAAGGCCCTCAACGCCTATGTCGTGACCACGGCCGAGAAGGCGCTCGCGATGGCCGCGGTGAGCGACGCGCGCCTCGCCGCGGACGAAGCCGGCCCGCTCGAGGGACTGCCGATCGGCGTCAAGGACCTCTACGCCACCGAAGGCGTGCACACGCAGGCGTGCAGCCATATTCTCGACGGCTTCAAACCGACCTACGAATCGACCGTCACCGCCAATCTGTGGCGCGACGGCGCGGTGATGCTCGGCAAGCTCAACATGGACGAGTTCGCCATGGGCTCGTCGAACGAGACGTCCTACTACGGGTCGGTCGCGTCGCCTTGGCTGCCGCCGAACTGGAGCCGCGAAAAGGCGCGCGCGGCGCTTTCCACCGGAAAGCGCGGTCTGTTGTCGCCGGGCGGCTCGTCGGGCGGCTCCTCGGCGGCAGTCGCAGCCCGCCTCTGCCTCGCCGCGACCGCGAGCGACACTGGCGGCTCGATCCGCCAGCCCGCAGCGTTCACCGGCGTCGTCGGCGTCAAGCCGACCTACGGGCGCTGCTCGCGCTGGGGAATGGTGGCTTTCGCCTCGTCGCTCGATCAGGCCGGGCCGCTGGCGCGCACGGTGCGCGACGCGGCGCTCATGCTACGCTCGATGGCGGGTTCCGATCCCAAGGATTCGACCTGTTCGCCGGATCCGGTTCCCGACTATGAGGCTGCGGTCGGCCGGTCCGTGAAGGGTCTGACAATCGGCGTTCCGAAGGAATATCGGCTCGAAGGCATGAACCAAGAGATCGAGGCCTTGTGGGCGCAAGGCGCCAAGTGGTTGCGCGCCGCCGGCGCGAGGGTGGTGGAAGTAAGCCTCCCCAATACCCGCCACGCCCTGCCTGCTTATTATATTATCGCGCCGGCTGAGGCCTCGAGCAATCTCGCGCGTTACGACGGCGTCCGCTATGGGCTGCGCGAGCCGGGTTCCGACATCATCGACCTTTACGAGAAGACGAGGGCGCGCGGCTTCGGCGCGGAGGTGCGCCGGCGGCTGATGATCGGAACCTACGTGCTGTCTGCGGGCTACTACGACGCCTATTACGTGCGCGCGCAAAAAATCCGCACGCTGATCAAGCGCGACTTCGAGCTCGCCTTCGACAGCGGCGTTGACGCGATCCTCACGCCGGCGACACCCTCGGCCGCGTTCGGCATCGGCGAGAAGGGCTCCGAGGACCCCGTCGAGATGTACCTGAACGACGTCTTCACGGTGACCGTCAACATGGCGGGTCTGCCCGGACTCGTCGCTCCGGGTGGGCTGTCGAGCGAGGGACTGCCGCTCGGGCTGCAGCTGATCGGCCGGCCCTTCGACGAGGAGACGCTTTTCACCCTCGGCGAGGCGATCGAGCAGTCAGCCGGACGAATGAAACTGCCGGAGACATGGTGGGGCTGAGCGACGGCCAAGCTCCATTGGCTCGTCTCACGCTTTGCTTGCCTGATTGCGAAGTACGGGGTCCATGCGCTCGCGCTTGCATCTTCGCTCTGTTGAGACGGCTTGCGATGGCCAGTGACGGCGCTTGACAACACAACACAACTACTGTACAGATTAGTACTCATACTGATGAGTGTTAGATGAGCAGTTCTCTGTCGAAATACCAGCCGCTTACAATGCTCCTGCGCGGGCAGCGGGGCGCACGCGCGCCCATGACGTTCGCCGAAATCGAACGCGTCATCGGCGCGAAGCTCCCACCCTCTGCGTCCAAGTATCGCGCTTGGTGGAGCAACAACCCTTTGAACAACGTGATGACCAAGGCGTGGCTCGATGCCGGCTTCGAGAGCGAAGATGTTGACCTGAAGGGCCGCAAGGTGGTGTTCCGCCGCGTGGATTCGGGCGCCGGCTCGCCGAAGTCGGCTGCGACTTCCTCCGGCGGCGTCTCGCACGGAAAGCTGGCCTTGTTCGGATGGTTGGTGGGAACCGTCGTAGTGACCGGCGACCTGACCGAGCCCGCCGATCCCGAGTGGTCCGAGCGCATCGACAATGAATATCCCCCTACTGCTTGACACGTGTGCGGTCATTTGGATCGCCTCCGACCAACCGATCGCCAAGGAAGCGCGCGAGGCAGTCGCCGGCGCCCTGGAAGCCGACGAGCCGGTTTTCGTGTCACTGATTTCGGCTTGGGAGATCGGGCTCCTGGCGTCGCGCGGCCGCATCAGCATGCCGATATCGCCGGAAAAGTGGTTCGAGCGGCTTCTCGAAGCGCCGGGCCTTCACCTTGCGGCCATGTCGCCGCGGATTCTCATCGCGTCTTCATTCCTTCCCGGAGGGAGCCCGAAGGATCCGGCGGACCGCATCATCGCGGCGACCGCCCGCGAATTCGACTATTGTGTGGTGACGCGCGATCGCCGGCTGCTCGACTACGCTGGTTCAGGCTACTGTCGCGCTCTGCCTTGCTGAGGAATAAGACCAAGGGAGTGCCATGACCGCTGCTGCTTCCAATCTCATCAAGGGCGCGACGGGCGACTGGGAGGTGATCGTCGGGCTCGAAGTCCACGCCCAGGTGACGTCGCGCGCCAAGCTCTTTTCCGGCGCCTCGACCGCCTTCGGCGGAGAGCCGAACTCGCGCGTCTCCCTGGTCGACGCGGCGATGCCCGGGATGCTGCCCGTCATCAACCGCGAATGCGTCGCCCAGGCCGTCCGCACCGGGCTCGGCCTGAAGGCCAAAATAAACCATCGCTCGACCTTTGACCGGAAGAACTACTTCTATCCGGATCTCCCGCAAGGCTATCAGATCTCGCAGTATAAGAGCCCGATCGTCGGCGAGGGCGAGATCCAGGTCGACCTCACGCCCGACCATTCGATCAAGGTCGGCATCGAGCGGCTGCATCTCGAGCAGGACGCCGGCAAGTCGCTGCACGACCAGTCGGCGACGATGAGCTTCGTCGACCTCAACCGTTCGGGCGTTGCGCTGATGGAGATCGTCTCCAAGCCTGACCTGCGTTCGGCAGACGAGGCCAAGGCCTATGTCGGCAAGCTGAGGACGATTCTTCGTTATATCGGCTCCTGCGACGGCGACATGGAGAAAGGCAACCTGCGCGCCGACATCAACGTCTCGGTGCGCCGCCTCGGCGAGCCGCTCGGCACGCGCTGCGAAATCAAGAACGTCAACTCGATCCGCTTCATCGGGCAGGCGATCGAGGCGGAGGCGCGCCGCCAGATCGCGATCATCGAGGACGGCGGCGCGATCGATCAGGAGACCCGCCTGTTCGACCCCGCGCGCGGCGAGACGCGCTCGATGCGGTCGAAGGAGGAGGCGCACGACTACCGCTACTTCCCGGATCCCGATCTACTGCCGCTCGAACTCGACCCGGAGTGGATCAACGCGCTCGCCGCGTTTCTGCCGGAGTTGCCCGACGCCAAGAAGGCGCGCTTCATGGCCGACCACGGGCTCTCGGCCTACGATGCTGCGATCCTCGTGGCGGAACGGGAGACCGCGGATTTCTTCGAGAGCGCGGTCAATCACGGCGGCGTCAGGCGCGACGCCAAGGCCGTCGCCAACTGGCTGATGGGGGATCTCTCGGCGCACGCTAACGCGCGTGGCGTCGCCGTGTCGGATGTCGGCCTCAGCGCCGCTTCGCTCGCTACCCTGGTCGATCTCATCGGCGAAGGCGTGATCTCCGGCAAGATCGCCAAGGACCTCCTCGCGACGCTGCTCGGCGACGACCGCGGCGCCGATCCGCGCGCCCTGGTCGAGGCTCGCGGACTTCGCCAGGTGACCGACGTCGGCGCGATCGATAGCGCGGTCGACGCGGTGATCGCCGCGAACCGCGAAAAGGCCGGACAGGCCAAAACGAAGCCCGGCATGCTCGGCTGGTTCGTCGGCCAAGTGATGAAGTCGACTGGCGGCAAGGCCAATCCGCAAGCGGTGAGCAAGGCGTTGAAGCGACGGCTCGGCATCTAGCTCGGCGCCGAATCAATCGCTGCGATTCGCCGATTCGCAGCGAGCGGCGCGAGCTGACGCACGCCTTCCGCGCGTCATCGCAATAAAAATACGACAGCGCGCCCCAAGAAAAATTCGATTGCGGCATGCGTGCGCGCGCTACCGATTTGCACGCGACGCGCGCGCGTGTGTTGGCGCAACGAAACGTCGGCGGGCGTGCAAAGCGGACGGATCAGCCCGCGCGAGCTGCGCCTGCAAATGCGCGCCGACTCTCAGAAACGCCTGGAAAATATGGCGACACCGAGGATCAGCACATCGCCGCGCAAACAAGGGTTGGCGATTGTGCGCTCGCTCGTGTGCGGCGAGAGACGCGCTTGCCGATCGTTCGCGCGCGGGGGACACTCGTCTTGAGAAGCCGCGTGCGCGCGCGATAATTCGATAGTGAGGGCGTTTCGCGCCTCATCCGTGCGCGTGCGTCTCTTGCGCATGAGCAAAACGAATGTACCTTCGATGACGCATCTCTGAAGCGCGTGAAACGTGCGGATATGCAAGCGAAACGAGAGGGACGCTACCTATGGCGAAAGCTGCAGTGAAGAAGACGGCGAAGAAGGCCGCCGCGAAGAAGAAGCCGGCGAAGAAGGCGGCCGCGAAGAAGTCCTCCGCGCGCAAGGGCGTGGCGAAGAAGTCCGTGCGCAAAGGTGCGGTGAAGAAGGGCGCCGCCAAGAAGTCCGCCGCCAGAAGGACGGTGGCCAAGAAGGGCGCAGCGAAGAAGGCGGCCGCCAAGCGCGCGCCGGCCAAGCGCAGGAAGCCGACATCTTCGGTTCCCCCTTCCTCGTCCGAGACGCCGTCGTCGGAAACCTGAAGGCGCGCAGGTCGGCGAAAAGCTGATCAGGCCGCGGCTCGCGAACACCCGTCCTTCGACGGGCTCATAGGGCCCTCCTAGGACGCCTCGTCCTGCGACGGGCAGACGGTGCGGCTTAGCCCGGCCTGGTTATTTTTTGCGCGGAGGCAAAAAGCGTCGCTGTTGCTCGGCGGACGGGCTGTCAAGGCAAAGTAGAAATTTCCCCTTCTCTGGCTAAGTAGAAATGTCCCCTTTCTCGGAGCGGAGAGTGGGTTGAGTGGGGGTGGATAACGGCTTGGCGAAGCGCGCCCCCCGTCGCGCCGTAGCGAGCCAAGCCGTTATCCACGCCCTTGCTCCAGCTTCTGGTCGAACTCGGCGCGGTTCGAGCGACGACCACGTCGAGGCGAGCGTCGAGGGTTTTATCGTCTTCGACCGGAGGCGGGACGGGCAGGCTCTTGAATCTAAATCCGGCAGTTTCCGGTTTCTGGGTTTGAAGCGAATCGCGCATTATCATGGACATGACGCGCGATTCGGCTAGCTTTTCGGCTCACCCGCCAGGTGAGCAATCGTTGGTTGTGGCGGACGAACGGCCGGGCGGCGTCGATCTCGACAGCTACTTTGGCCCGGTCCGTGTCGAACGGGATCACAAGGCGGCTTTGACGCCGCTTGGGCAACTACCGTTTTTTATCCACTTCCTCAAGACGAGCGGACTGTTCGACGCCTTGGTCGTCGATTGTCCGCTGCGCTACGGCAGTCCCAACGCGCCCAAGAAGCGCGACGTTGTGGGGACGGCGATGCTCGCCATGCTGGCTGGCCACAAGCGCTACGCCCATATCGCTGCGCTGCGCTGCGAT
>DASRSL010000177.1:0-30641 GCA_035656495.1 Roseiarcus sp. | reverse complement strand
GTCTTGGTTTCTTTCAACGCCTGATGAATCGCCCGCCCCAGGTCGCCGATTTGGTAGGGCTTGCGCAACACGGGAAACTCTGGAGCGCTGTCAAACAGCTTCGCATACCCTGTAGCAAGCACGATTGGGATTTCGGGGAAGAGCATCCTGATTCTGCGGGCGAGCATCAGTCCATCGTATTCTCCGGGAATAACGACGTCGGTCAGAACCAAGCTCACCGACCGCTGCGATTTCAGCGCCTCCAAAGCTTCACGCGCATTTTCCACCGCCGTCGTCCGGTAGCCCAACTGCTCCAGGAGAGATGTCGTAACCTCTCGCACATCGTGGTTATCTTCGACGACCAGGACCAGTTCCTGATCACCGGAGACGAGCATGTCCTCCCCAGAGACCGGCAAAGCGTTGGCATTCATCTGGGAACGCGGCAAATAAATTGTCACCTTCGTACCTTGATCGACCTCGCTGGCGATCGACACTCCCCCTCCCGACTGGCGCGAAAATCCGTAAACCTGCGGTAACCCTAACCCCGTCCCTCCATTCGCGGCCTTTGTCGTGAAAAACGGTTCGAAGACCCTGTCAACGACGCCGCTGGGAATTCCCGAGCCAGTGTCATTTACGATCAAAGCGACGAAATCGCCGGCGAGCCCGTCGCGAACGTCTCCCGGCTTCAGGCTGACGTTTTCGGCTGAGATCACGAGTCTGCCTCCTCGAGGCATCGCATCTCTGGCGTTTACCGCCAGATTGACGAGAGCCAACTCAAACTCAGCTTTGTCCACGCGAACCGGCCACGTCGCATCGGGGATATTTATGATGAGATCAATGTTCACGTTGAGTGAGCCGCTGAGCACGTCGCGGATCGCTTCCAGCGTTTTCGTCAAATTCAGATCGGTCGGATTGAGCGGTTGGCTACGCGAGAAGGCGAGCAGCTGCCGCGTCAAGTTTTCTCCTCGCGAAGAGGCCGCTTGGATGGCCTGCAATGCACGTACGTCTTTTGGATCGGTAAGCCGCCTCAGCAGCGTTTGCGCATACCCGCTGACAACCATGAGAAGATTATTGAAGTCGTGCGCCACCCCGCCTGTCAGCTGGCCGAGGGCCTCCATTTTTTGTAAATGCGCGGTTTGTCGTTGGGTCGTTTCGAGCGCCGCCGCCGCCTCTTTCTCCAAAGTCGTATGCCGGCCCGCGACGTAGATCAGTCCGTCTTCGGCGGTCATCGTCCAACTGATCCAGCGCCAAGTCCCGTCTCGATGCCGAAAGCGATTCTCCATTCGCACTGCCGGAACGCCGTCGGCGAGTTGGGCGCGCCGGGCCGCCGCACGAGACGCGTCATCCGGGTGCCGTAATTCGCCGACGTGCATCGATTTGATTTCTTCCTCAGTCCAGCCCAATAGCTTTGTCCAGGCAGGATTGACGCTCACAAAATATCCTTCGAAGTTCGAGACGCCGAGGAGGTCCTCCGAAACTTTCCAAATCCGATCGCGCTCACGAGTTCGCCGTTCGACCTCGGCTTCTAATTTCTCGTTAAATGCGCGCGTCGCCATTTCGCTCGCGCGCAACTTCTCAGTCAGTGTTTCCAATCGATGAGTGTGGCCGGTGCCTAGCAGCAATAGCGATCCGATTAATCCCGTCCCTAAAACGCCGGCCGCCATAACGGCCCAACTTTCCCAGCCTCGATGTTGGGCGACATAAAGCGCGGAGGGCGCTGTTTGAACCATGTAGCGACGTAAGCCGAATTCGAATTCCGATCGGTAGGTCGGCGTCGTCGATTCAGGAATGTCGTCAAAGAAAGAGCGAGCGGCGACTTCATCGCCGAATTTGAGATCAAGCGTTTTTTGGTAAGGTTCCTCGAGCTTCCTCGTAAAGGAGTCCATCCGCAGCGCGATCAATACGAGGCCAGGGCCGTTTGGCCCCTCCGCCACGGCCTGCATCAACAGAATTCCAGGCTGCTCGCCACGCTCTTGGACGAGTCGAACGGGCGCTGTCGTGACAACTTTATCCATCGCAAACGCCGATTCGATCGCCTTATTACGATAAGGGTTTGATGCGAGGTCGAAGCCCACGGCTGGCTCATTGCCCGCCAACGGCTCAACGAACGTCACGGGATAGTATTGATCTCGGACGCTTGCCGGGATCAGGCTGTTCGGTTTGCCTGATCTATTTCGTTCGCGAATTGCATACTCCGGTACTTTGGATTGCTGCGTGGCCTCAAAGCTCGGTCGCTCTCGCAACGTTACGCGCGGCGCCCACTCCACGGCCTGGACGCTCGGAGATCGCTCCAGCAGTTTCTCGACGAGGTTGTGGAAATCCTGGCGATCCATCGCCACTTGGCGGCTCGAAAAGCCGCTTGAGAGCTGTTCGATAATAGCCGCCTGTTCCGAGAGCGTCGCCCTTATTGTGTCGACAAGTTGCTGAGACCGTAGCTGAAACTCGAGAAGCGACTGTCCCTTTTCCCACCCGCTCACCAGCACAAAAATAGCGGTGAAAAGGCCAAAACTGAGGACCATCGGCGCCGCGACCGACAGGGCGCGCGACCGCCATATTTCGCGCGGTTTGCCAGCGAAAACCAACACCACGGGCAGACCGACGAGCACGCCGAGGGTATCGCCTACCCACCAGACGAACCAATTTGCGGGTATATCGATGGACTTTAAGCCACTGACCGCCCAGAGGCCGGCAACCGATAAGGTGGGGCTCGTCACGCAAAATATCGGGGTAAGGAGCAGGAAATACAGGAGATCGCGCGGCATATCCAAGGATGACACGTGTCCGATCGCCCGACGGAGAAGAGCCCCGCCGACCGCCGCCTGCGTCGTTGACGCCAAAGCGATAACAGCGCCCGCGGTTATGTCGGCAGAGTCAAACTGACCTCTGATGAGCGAGCCGACCCAAACGTTCAGGACGAACGAGCCAAAGAACGTCCCAAATAGTGTGAACGGGCCGCCCAGGTACATGCCGGCCACGGCTAAACCCGCGGGCAGAAAAACCGCTGTGGCGTAGCCCGGCGAAACCGATAGCAGGAGCCCTGCCCTGCCAGTGACGACGTAGGCGATAGACAAAACCAAGCACGCGAACAGCTTTTCGTGCTTCGCCCAACTGAGAGCTTGCGGTAGACGCTCCTTCATCGCGCTGCGACCCTGGCGGCGGCGATCAGATCGCGGCTTTCTTCCTCGGCCCCTTCGCCGAAATGGACCCTGACGCGGAATTCGATAGGTCGGCCCTCCAGTGAGGCAGCGTTGCGCTCGGCCACGCCGTTCTGCACTTCGATCGCGCAACGCGCGGAGTCAACAACGCTCCTGAACTCGATGAGCGAGCCGTCGCCGGTGCGCTTGACGATGTAGGGGTGATGGGCGGCCATTGCAGGATTGATGGGATCGCTGAACAGTTTCGCGCAGGGGGGGTCCGATCCTCGTCGACGCGGCAAGCTGGCTTTACCGACGACGCCCGCAACGCAGGACCACCGCGTCAGATAGACCTGAGCGTAGGTCCGAGGCCTCTGTTGGGTGAAGATTCCCATTGAGCTTGCCTCGGCTGCTTCGAATCCCTCCTCGCGCACGGCAAGCGCCTGCCCGAGTTTGGTTGCCGCCGCGACAAGATCGGCGATCGCCTCGGTCGCCTCTTCAGGCCGCGCGGATTCAATGCGCTGGACGGTTTCGAGTGTCATTTTGGCCGATTCCAACGAGCATCAGGCATTTGAACATAAAAGAAAAAATCGCCTGGCGCCAGATGTTCACAAGGACCGCCCAAGGCTCCATGCTCGTCGCATGGCGCGCGGCGTCCGTCCGCCGCACGCCCCTCTGCAGGCCGCGAATCAGGAATAGCGGCAGCAGCCAAATTGACTGCACCGGAACCGGAACCGGACCCAGGGCGGACATCTATTTTTTCGAGGCCGCACGGCGGCTGTTTGGGACCGCCGTGGGTAGCGCTCGCCGAGACACCGTTCTCGTTCAGACGGCTAGCCGCAACTCTTCCTGTAACACGCAAGGGGGCCCCGGCTGAGCTTGTTTTCGCAGTCTCCCTGATCGGCGTATTTCCGCTTCCTGCTATCTTGCTCTCACCGGCATTTAAGTTCTTTGAATAAGCGCCTGTAATAAAAGCCGTTGCTGAAAGAGAGGCCAGCAGTGCGGACGCGATTCTCCTGTACGCAGGCGGAAAAAAGGGAGGATCGCCGAATCCCGTCTTTAACGCGCCTCAATTTGGAGTTGTCGGAACGCGCGCAACAAGGCAGAGTCGCGGCCTCGCGATGGCCGCCCTGCCGGCCGCTTGCGAGCGAGGACACGGACAGGCGGCCATGGCGAAGCGCAAGTTTCCGATCGTGCTGATCAAGCCGTCGCACTACGACGACGACGGCTACGTCATCCAGTGGCGACGCTCGACCATCCCGTCGAACAGCCTGGCCAGCCTCCACGGCCTTCTCACGCAATGCGCCGAGGAGCAGACGCTCGGCCCCGATGTCGTGATCGAGATCGACGCTTTCGACGAGTGCAACACGATCATCGACATTCCCGGGATCGCCCGGCGCATC
Source organism: Roseiarcus sp. (assembly GCA_035656495.1). GTDB lineage: Bacteria > Pseudomonadota > Alphaproteobacteria > Rhizobiales > Beijerinckiaceae > Roseiarcus. The sequence continues at coordinate 26,125 of DASRSL010000177.1, read as the reverse complement.
CGGGACGCGGGAGGCGGGTTCGTCGCGCTGGTCGGCGTCCAGTCGAACCAGTTTCCCCGCGCTCTCGATATCGGCCGCCAGTTCCGGGCCCACGGCGTGACGGTCGCCGTCGGCGGTTTTCATGTCTCGGGCTGCATCGCCATGCTGCCGGACCTGCCGGCGGAGCTCAGGGAAGCCCAGGCGCTCGGCATGATCCTGTTCGCCGGCGAAGGCGAAGGGCGCCTCGCGGACCTCCTGCGCGACATCGACGCCGGCTCGGCGAAACCGCTCTACAATTATCTCGACGACATGCCCGACATGGCGGCGGCCGCGTTTCCCCTGCTGCCGCGCCCCGTCGTGAGGAGGGTCGCGGGACATTACGCGAGCTTCGACGCCGGGCGCGGCTGCCCCTATCAGTGCAGCTTCTGCACCATCATCAACGTCCAGGGACGAAGGTCCCGCTACCGCACCGCCGACGACGTCGAGGCGATCGTGCGCGCCAACGCGGCGCAGGGGATCACGCGCTTCTTCGTCACCGACGACAATTTCGCCCGCAACCGCAACTGGGAGCCGATCCTCGACCGGCTGATCGAGCTCAGGGAGAATCAGGGCTTCAAGATCCGCCTCCTGCTGCAGGTCGACACGCTCTGCCACAAGATCTCGGGCTTCATCGAGAAGGCGGCGCGGGCCGGCTGCAACCTCGTCTTCATCGGGCTCGAGAACATCAATCCCCAATCGCTCATGGGGGCGAAGAAGCGTCAGAACAAGATCTGGGAATATCGCGACATGCTGCAGGCGTGGCGGCGGGCCAAGGTCATGACCTGGGCCGGCTACATCCTGGGCTTCCCGACCGACACCCCGGAATCGATCGCCCGCGACATCGAGACCATCAAGCGCGAGCTGCCGATCGACATCCTCGAGTTCTTCTTCCTTACCCCCCTGCCCGGCTCGGAGGACCATAAAGTCCTCCATCTCAAGGGGGCGCGGATGGAGCCGGACATGAACAACTACGACCTCGAGCATGTCTGCGCCGATCACCCGATCATGTCGGCGGACGCCTGGCGGGGCGTCTATCGCGACGCCTGGGCGCGCTACTATTCGGACGCCCATGTCGAGACGGTGCTCCGCCGGGCGGTGGCGAGCGGCATCAGCCCGAAAAAGATCATCGACGCGATGACGGTCTTCTCCGGCTCGTCGCGCATCGAGCGGGTCCACCCGCTGCAGTTCGGCTATGTCCGGCGGAAGATCCGCACCCAGCGCCGGCACGGGCTCGGAATGGTCAATCCCCTGATCTTCTATCCATGGCGGGCCTACGACTTCACCAGGGTCGCCGCGCAATGGCTCAGGCTCGCCATGCGCTACCGAAAGATCTACCGTCGCGTGGTCGCCGACGAGGCGGCGAAGACCTACATGGATGACGCTCTGGGGCCGTCGGCGGACGCCGGCCACAACGCCGATTTCGTCGCGGCTTTCGCCGACAAGATCCCCAACACCTACGGCGCGCCGAAGCGCGAGCGGGCGGCAGCGGCGGAGTGAGCGGGTCCCTTCTCCCCGCTTGCGGGGAGAAGGTTAGGACGAGCCTTCCCCCTCTCCCCGCAAGCGGGGCGAGGGGGAAAGGGAGGACACATGACCCACGCTGTCGAGAGCCCGGAATCTGTCGGGATGAGCGCCAAGCGCCTCGAGCGCATTCGGCCAGCCATGAAGTCTTACATCGACCGCGGGACTTACGCGGGCATCTGCACGCTGATCGCGCGACGTGGCAAAATCGTGCACTTCGAACAGTTCGGCTCCCGCGACCGGGAAGCGGATGCGCCGATGTCGCCTGATACCATCTTCCGCCTCTACTCGATGACCAAGCCGATCGTTTGCGTGGGCCTCATGACGCTCGTCGAGGAGGGGCGCTGCACGCTCCTCGATCCGCTGGCCAAGTTCGTTCCGGCCTTCGGCGCGGTGAATGTGCTGGAGGCGGACGGAAATCAGGTCGCTCCGGCGCGCCCGGTCATGCTCTGCGATTTGATGAGCCACATGAGCGGCTTGACCTACCATTTCGTCGACGATTCCCCTGTCGGCAAGATGTACCACGAGGGCAAGCTCCTGGACGCCCGATGCCCGCTGGAAGCCGCCATCGACGACCTGGCGCGCTTTCCGCTCGCCTTCCAGCCAGGGTCTCGCTGGCGCTACAGCGTCGGCATCGACGTCGTCGCCCGCGTGATCGAGGTCATCTCCGGGCGTCCGCTCGGCGTCTTCCTCCGCGAACGCCTGTTCGAGCCGCTGGGCATGGTCGACACGGCCTTCGGCGTCCCGCCCGAGAAGCGAAGCCGCCTGGCGGCGATGTATGGGCGTCCGGACGTGATCCAGGCCGGCACGACCATGATAAGCGAGTTCGAGGCCTGGGCGAAGGGCGTCAACGACCGCCTCGACGTCTCGAAAAGTTACCCCGTCGATTCGCCCGACGTGTTCGTCCGCGGCGGCCACGGCCTGTTCGGCACGATCGGCGACTACTTCCGCTTCGCCCAGTTGCTGGCGAACGGCGGACAGCTCGACGGAGCGCGCATTCTCGGGCGGAAGACCCTGGCGCTCATGCATGCCAATCGCGTGCCGGCGGCGCTCCTCCCGCTCGACATCGGCGGCTTGCCCCTGCCCGGCTACGGCTTCGGCCTCGGCTCGCGGGTGGCGCTCGACGTGGCGCAGACCGGCGCGCCGGGCTCGGTCGGCGAGTTCGGCTGGTCCGGGGCGGCGAAGACGCACTATTGGGTCGATCCGCAGGAGGAGCTGGTCGGGCTCTTCATGACCCAGTCGATGATGAGCTTCGACCTGCCGGAGCTCAGCCTGCGCGCCCTCGCCTATCAGGCGATCGAGGACTAAGCAGAGTTTCATGAGTTGCCCCACGGAGATCGCGGTGAATCGGAGGGGCGGCGTCTCGCCGCCCAGCTGCGCGGGACGCGCACCCTCCGAAGCAGCGCGGGGCGAGCCGGGGGATCTGTTTAGCCCCTTCGGGTCCCGTCGCCGGACCCGCCGGAGCCCATATCGATTCTGCTTTGAACGCAAGTGGCTCGACGCCGTTTTTCGCTTGGCGGGCCGTCCCGGCGCCCTCAATATGGAAAAACCCTGAGCGTCGCGATCCATCTCACGCGCGGGGACGAGGAGGAGTCGATGGCTTATAATGCTGGCGACGAATGGCGCCGGCCCGTTTCGCTCGCTTTGGCGGGCGTCGCGGTCATCGGCTGGCTTCTCGCCGCCTTCTTGTGGACCGAGGCGTCGAGGAGCCAGCGCGAGATGACTGAATCGCTCAACGCGGCCGAGCGGGCGCGGGAATCCCTCGCGGCTGACCTCCAGAATCTGCAGAAGGCGGCGGGGACGGCCGCCGACCTCAAGACCCAGGCGACCGAAGCGGAAAAGGCCCTGTCGGAAGCATCCTCCGCACGCGCGTCCGCCCAGAACGAGCTCGCCGATCTCACCAAGCAGATCGGCGACGCCAAGCTCGCGATCTCCGGCGCTCAGGAGGAGGCGAGCGCCAAGTCCCGCGATCTCCAGGCAGTCGACGCGAGGCTCAAGCAAGAGAGCGACCGTCTTGCCGGCATGCAATCTCAGGATCAGGCGCTGTCCGGCGACCAGGCGCGGTTGCAGGGGCAAGTCGACGCCGCGCGCGCCGCCCTCGCCGAAGTTCAGAGCCGGACCGCCGAGGCCCAGAAGCAATTCGATACCGTTCAGAATGAGATCAAGGCGGCGACCGCGGAACTCAACGCGCTGCAGGACCAGATCCGAAACGCGAAACCCGCGCCAAGTCCGTCGCAGTGAAGGGCGGATAGACCGGACAAGACCGGTCGGGGGTGCTACAGACCGCGAACGCGACCGAGGACGGGGCGTCAAGGGATTTGGATAATGGACGATTTCACCTCAGTCGCGGCGACGCAACAGCAACCGGACTCGCGCAAGCTCCACACTCCTGCCGAGCTCAAGGCCGCCGTGCTGGCGAAACTGACCTATTCCGTCGGCAAGATTCCAGAGGTGGCCAGCCCGCGGGACTGGTTTCTCGCGGTCGCCTTCGCCACGCGGGACATCGTCGTCGACCGCTGGTTCGAATCGACCGCCGAAGCCTATGCCGACGGGCGCAAACGGGTCTATTACATATCCCTGGAATTCCTCATCGGCCGTCTTCTGTTCGACGCGATGACCAATCTCGGCGTCGCGGAGCCGATGGCCGAGGCGCTCAAGGAGCTCGGCGTCAGCTTGACGGAGCTCCGTCACGTCGAGCCGGACGCCGCGCTCGGCAACGGCGGCCTCGGGCGCCTGGCCGCCTGTTTCCTGGATAGCATGGCGACGCTGCGCATCGCCGCGCATGGGTACGGCATCCGCTACGACAACGGTCTCTTCCGCCAGATCATTCGCGGCGGCTGGCAGCAGGAGACGCCCGAGGACTGGCTCACCAACGGCAATCCCTGGGAGTTCGAGCGGCCGGAAGTCAACTACGCCATCGGCTTTGGCGGCTGGGTCGAAATGGTCCAGGGCGAGGATGAGCGGACGCGGCACATCTGGCATCCTGCCGAGACCGTCGAGGCGGTCGGCTATGACACGCCGATCGTCGGCTGGCGTGGTCGGCATGTGAACACGCTCCGCCTGTGGTCGGCGCGAGCGCCCGACCCGTTCAAGCTCGACGCCTTCAACGCCGCCGATTACGTCGCCGCCTTTTCCGACACGGTGCGCGCCGAAGCGATCTCGAAGGTGCTCTATCCGAGCGACGCGACACCCGCCGGACAGGAGTTGCGCCTCAGGCAGGAGTATTTCTTCGCGGCGGCGTCGCTCCTCGACCTCATCCGCCGCCACATCCAGCAGCATCACGACGTGCGCACGCTGGGCGACTACGCCGCGGTCCAGCTAAACGACACGCATCCCGCGATCGGCGTCGCCGAGCTCATGCGCATCCTGATCGACCTCAACGGCCTGGAATGGGACGAGGCGTGGGCGGTCACGCAGGCGACGTTCTCCTACACCAACCACACCCTCCTGCCGGAGGCGCTCGAAACCTGGCCTGTTCCGCTGATGGAGCGTCTGCTGCCCCGTCACATGCAGATCATTTATCTGCTCAACGCTGCGCATCTCGACAGCGCGCGCCGGCGGGGCTTCATCGATCCGGGAATTCTCGCCACGCTCTCGCTGATCGACGAGCATGCCGGCAGGCGGGTGCGGATGGGCAATCTCGCCTTCATCGGCTCGCACAAGATCAACGGCGTGTCGGCCTTGCACACCGACTTGATGCGCAAGACCGTGTTCCATAGCCTGAACACGGTTTACCCGGGCCGGATCGTCAACAAGACCAACGGCATCACCTTCCGTCGCTGGCTCATCGAGTGCAACCCTGCGCTGGCGGAGATCATCCGCTCGACGCTGGGCGAACATGCGCTCGAGGACGCCGAGGTTTTGAAGGGTTTCGCCGCCTTCGCCGACGACGCCTCGATGCAGGAGCGTGTCGGCGCGGCCCGCCGCTCGGCCAAGGTCTCCCTCGCTCACCACGCCGCCGTGCAGCTCGGGCTGCGCATCGACCCCGATTCGATGTTCGACGTCCAAATCAAGCGCATTCACGAATACAAGCGCCAGCTGCTCAACATTCTCGAGACGGTGGCGAGATACAACGCCATTCGCGCCAATCCGACCGTCGACTTCGCTCCGCGCGTCAAGATTTTTTCCGGCAAGGCGGCGGCGAGCTACGTCCAGGCCAAACTCATCATCAAGCTCGCCATCGACGTCGCCCGGCTCGTCAACTCCGATCCGACCCTGCGCGGCCTTCTGAAAGTCGTCTTCCTGCCCAATTACAACGTGTCGCTCGCCGAGGCGATCATTCCGGCAGTCGACCTGTCCGAGCAGATTTCGACTGCCGGGATGGAAGCCTCCGGCACCGGCAACATGAAAATGGCGCTGAACGGGGCGCTCACGATCGGCACGCTCGACGGGGCCAATGTCGAGCTTCGCGACCTCGTCGGCGACGACAACATCTTCATCTTCGGACTGACCGCATCCGAGGTGGAGAACGCGCGCGCGAACGGCATCGACGCCAGCAGCCGCATCGCCGCCTCTCCGGCGCTGCGCGAGGCGCTGGACGAGATCGCCTCCGGCGTGTTCTCGACCGACGACACCGGCCGCTACCGGGGTCTGGTCGACACGCTCACCCAGCATGACTACTTCATGGTGTGCGCCGATTTCGACGCCTATTGGCAGATGCAGATGCGCGTCGACGAGGTTTGGCGAGACCGGAAGCAGTGGATGCGCTCGAGCATCATCAACACCGCGAACGTCGGGTGGTTCTCGTCCGATCGAGCGATAGCGGAATACGCCAAGGAAATCTGGAACGCCCCATTTGCGCCGGTCGGCTAGCGGCGAAGCGTTGGAGGACGAGATGGAGGCTTGGAGGGCGCGCGAAGAGGATGTCGCCGCGATCCAGTCCGCGCGGAGCGGCGATCCGTTTGCGGTGCTCGGCCCCCATAAGACTCCCGAAGGCTGGGTCATCCGGGTCTTTGCGCCGGACGCGGTGCGGGTGCGAGCGCTGAGCCGCGAGGGCGACAAGACGATCGCCGAGCTGCCGCGACGCAGGGACGACTTTTTCGAGGCGCTGATCCCGTCGGCGAGGGAGAAGCCCCTCTATCGCGTCGAGGTCGAAACCGTATTCGGCGCATCGTCGTACATCGACGCCTACGCCTTCGGCCCGGCGCTCGGTCCACTCGACGACTACCTCCTGCGCGAGGGCTCGCATCGTCAGCTCTACCGGCGACTCGGCGCCCAGCTGACCCGGCACGAAGGCGCGGACGGCGTGTTGTTCGCGCTGTGGGCGCCGAACGCCATGCGCGTTTCCGTCGTCGGCGATTTCAATCGCTGGGACGGCCGGCGCTGCCAGATGCGCAGGCGCTACGACAGCGGATTGTGGGAGATCTTCGTTCCGCACCTGAGCGCCGGAACGGTCTACAAATATGAGTTGACCGGACCTGACGGCCTGCTTCTGCCGCTCAAGGCGGATCCCTTCGGCTTTGAGGCCGAGCTCCGGCCCTCGACCGCCTCGGTGGTCGCGGATAGTTCCGATTTCGCCTGGAGCGATGCCGAGTACATGGCGAAGCGAGCCGAGGGCGAGCCTCGCCGCAAGCCGATGTCGATCTACGAGGTCCATCTCGGCTCGTGGCGCCGCCATCTCGACGGAACTTTTCTTACCTACGACGAGCTCGCTGACCAGCTTCTCCCGTACGTAGCCGACATGGGCTACACCCACATCGAACTTCTGCCGATCAGCGAGCATCCGCTCGACGAATCCTGGGGCTATCAGCCGATCGGCCTCTTCGCTCCGACGCGCCGGTTCGGCGAGCCGGGCGGCTTCGCGCGGTTTGTCGACCGCGCGCATGCGGCCGGTCTCGGCGTCATCGTCGACTGGGTGCCGGCGCATTTCCCCACCGACGAGCACGGTCTGGCGCGCTTCGACGGCACCGCTCTCTACGAGCACGCCGATCCGCGCAAAGGCTTTCACCCGGACTGGAACACCGCAATCTACAATTTCGGGCGCCACGAGGTGGCGAATTTCCTCTATTGCAACGCGCTCTACTGGGTTGACCGCTTCCATATCGACGGCCTGCGCGTCGACGCCGTCGCTTCGATGCTCTACCTCGACTATTCCCGCCGCGAAGGCGAGTGGCTGCCCAATCCCGACGGCAGCAGGGAGAACCGCGAGGCGATCGCCTTTCTCCGTCGCGCCAACGAGCTCGTCTATGGAGGCTTCCCCGGCGCGGTCACCGTCGCCGAGGAATCCACGGCTTTCCCCGGAGTCTCGCAACCGACCAGCGCCGGCGGACTCGGCTTCGGCTTCAAGTGGAATATGGGTTGGATGCACGACACGCTCGAATACATGTCGCGCGATCCGATCTACCGCCGCTGGAGCCATGACAAGATGACGTTTGGGCTCCTCTACGCCTTCAGCGAGAATTTCGTCCTGCCGATCTCGCACGACGAGGTCGTGCACGGCAAAGGCTCTCTGGTCGGCAAGATGCCCGGCGACGAGTGGCAGCGCTTCGCCAACGCTCGGGCTTTCTATGGCTTCATGTGGGGTTATCCGGGCAAGAAGCTTCTGTTCATGGGGCAGGAGTTCGGCCAGACCATGGAGTGGAACTCCGCCGAATCTCTCCCCTGGTGGCTGCTCGACCACTGGCCGCATCAGGGCGTCCAGGCGCTGATCCGCGACCTCAACCGGGTCTATCGCGAGACTTCGGCCCTCCACTCGCGCGACTGCGAGCCGGATGGCTTCCGCTGGATCGTCGTCAACGACGACACGCAATCGGTGCTCGCCTTCTTGCGGAGGGGGACCCTAAGCGACCCGCCTGTCGCGATCGTCTGCAACTTCACGCCGCAGCCGCGGGCGAATTACCGCATTGGGCTGCCCTACGAGGGCCACTGGCGGGAGGCGATCAACACCGACGCTTCCTCATATGGAGGGTCCAACATGGGCAACTTCGGCGACGTCGTCGCCGAACGCCGCCAATCGCACGGCTTTCCCGCTTCGGCGTCTCTGGTGTTGCCGCCGCTCGCGACCTTGTATCTCGTGTTCAGCCCGCCGGACGCCGCATGACAGGAGGACGACATGCGCAAGACACGATCAGCGAAGGAGATGGGGCTCGCGGCGCCCTACTCCCGACACGCCATGGCGTATGTGCTGGCGGGGGGACGCGGGAGCCGCCTCCTCGAGCTCACCGATCGGCGGGCCAAGCCCGCCGTCTATTTCGGTGGAAAGTCGCGCATTATCGACTTTGCGCTCTCGAACGCGCTCAATTCCGGCATTCGCCGCATCGCTGTCGCCACCCAATACAAAGCTCACAGCCTGATCCGCCACCTTCAGCGGGGATGGAACTTTTTCCGGCCCGAACGAAACGAGAGCTTCGACATCCTGCCCGCCTCACAGCGCGTGTCCGAGACCATGTGGTACCTCGGCACGGCTGACGCGGTCTATCAGAACATCGACATCATCGAGAGCTATGGCCCGCATTTCATGGTGGTGCTGGCGGGCGACCATATCTACAAGATGGACTACGAAAAGATGCTGCGGCAGCACGTCGACTCGGGCGCGGACGTGACGGTCGGATGCCTCGAGACCTCTCTCGAGGAAGCGACAGGCTTCGGCGTGATGCACGTCAACGCCGAGAACACCATCATAAGCTTTCTCGAAAAGCCCAAGAACCCGCCGCCAATGCCCGGCAACCCCAATGTCGCGCTTTGCAGCATGGGCATCTATGTCTTCGAGACGTCGTTCCTGATCGAGCTTCTCAAGGAAGACGCCGCTGATCCGAATTCGAGCCACGACTTCGGAAAGGACATCATCCCCCGCCTGGTCAAAGAGGGCAAAGCCGTCGCGCACCACTTCTCGCAGTCCTGCGTCCGATCGACCGAGGAGGGCAAGCACTACTGGCGCGACGTCGGGACCGTCGACGCCTATTGGGCGGCCAACATCGACCTCACCGACGTCGTTCCGGACCTCGACCTCTACGACCGCGCGTGGCCGATCTGGACTTACGGCGAAATCACTCCACCGGCGAAGTTCGTGCACGACGTCGACGGCAGGCGGGGACTTGCGACTCAGTCGCTGCTTTCGGGCGGCTGCATCGTCTCCGGCGCTGCGATCAGCAGATCGCTGGTGTTCACCGGCGTGCACGTCCATTCGTATTCGACGATCCACGAGGCCGTCATCCTGCCCTACGCGAACATCGGCCGGAATGTGCGGCTCAACAAGGTGGTGATCGACAGCGAGGTGCGCATTCCCGTTGGTCTGGTGGTCGGCGAGGATCCGGATCTCGACGCGAAGCGCTTCCGGCGCACCGAGGATGGCGTGACGCTGATCACCGGGCCGATGATCGAAAAGCTCAGGCAATGAGCGCACTCAAAGTTCTGTCCGTCGCCTCGGAAATCTTTCCGCTGGTGAAGACGGGCGGGCTTGCCGACGTCGCGGGCGCCCTGCCATCCGCGCTCGCCTCGGAAGATGTCGAGATGCGGTCGCTTGTTCCCGCCTACCCGGCGATCAAGGCCAAGCTTGCCGACGCCGAGGTCGCCCGCCAATATGGCGATCTGTTTGGCGCGCCGGCGCGCGTGCTGGCGGGTCAGGCCGAGGGTCTCGACCTGTTCGTCATCGACGCGCCGCATCTTTACGACCGACCAGGCAATCCGTACCTGGGGCCAGACGGTCTCGACTGGCCCGATAACGCGAGGCGATTCGCAGCTCTCGCTCGGGTCGGCGCGGACATCGGGCTCGGCGCAATCGGGGCCTTCCAGCCCGAGGTGGTGCATGCCCACGATTGGCAGGCGGCGCTCGCGCCCGCTTATCTGCGCTTCGCCGAGGGTCGGCGCCCTGGTTCGGTGGTGACGATCCATAACCTCGCGTTCCAGGGCCATTTTCCCCTCGCCGTCTTCTGGGAGCTCGGGTTGCCCGATCGCGCTCTGGCGATCGACGGCGTGGAGTATTTCGGCGGCGTCGGCTATCTGAAGGCCGGCCTTCAGCTGGCCGACGTGGTCACGACCGTCTCGCCGACCTATGCGCGCGAGATCCTGACCCCGGAATTCGGCATGGCGCTGGACGGCCTCTTGCGCGCCCGCCGCCACGCCGTGCACGGCATTCTCAATGGCGTCGACGACAGCGTCTGGAATCCCGCGACCGACGCGGCTCTCCCGCAGAATTACGGCGCGACCAGGATCGACCTGCGGGCGCGCAACAAGATTGCCCTGCAAGCCAAGCTCGGATTGACGCCCGGCGACCGCCCCCTGTTGGGCGTCGTCTCCCGTCTCTCCCAGCAGAAGGGCCTCGACCTTCTGCTGCGGGCGCTTCCCGCTTTGATCGCGAAAGGCGCTCAGCTCGCGGTATTGGGTTCGGGCGAACGGACTCTGGAGACCGGCTTCGCCCAAGCCGCCGCCGCGCGGGCGGGCTCGGTCGGATGCGTCTTCGGCTACGACGAAAGGCTCGCCCATCTTTTTCAAGGCGCCGCGGATTTCATCCTCGTGCCGTCCCGCTTCGAGCCATGCGGGCTGACCCAGCTCTGCGCCCTCCGGTACGGCGCTACGCCGATCGTGTCGCGCGTCGGCGGCCTCGCCGATACGGTGATAGACGCCAACGAGGCGGCCATGGCCGCGGGCGTCGCGACCGGCATCCAGTTCTCGCCCCCTTTTGTCGAAGCCCTGGATTACGCGCTCGACCGGGCGCTGGCGATCTACCGCGATCCGGCGACCATGCGGCGGATGAGGCTGAACGGCATGCGGGCGGACGTCTCCTGGCGGGGTCCCGCGCGGCGCTACGCCGGGCTCTACCGGTCGATCGCCCGGCCCGCCGCATGAGCGGATCGGCGGGGAGCCTCGGGGTCGTCGTCTCGCCGCAGGGGCTCGTAGCGGCGCTCGCGCTGCCGAACGCCGAGACAGCTTTTCTTTGCCTTTACGATGGCGACCGCGAAGTCTTTCGCGCCGCGATGAACCGTGGCGAGGACGGAGCGTTTCGCGGCCTTGCGCCGGGCTTCGGCGAGGGCGCGCGCTACGGTTTCCGCGTTCAGGGGCCCTACGATCCCGCGCGTGGGCAGCGTTTCGACGTCTCCAAGCTGCTCGCCGACCCCTACGCGTTCCGTTTCGACCGGCCTTTCCGGCTGCATCCCTCGATGTTCGCTTTCGGAAAGGACAGCGGCCCTCATGCGCCGAAGGCGATCGCCGGCGCGCCGCCCGAGGGAGAAGCGGGCGGCAAGCGGACCGCCGACGAATCGCTCGTCATTTACGAACTCAATCTGCGCGGCTTCTCGCGCCTCAATCCTGCGGTCCCGGAAAGCGCCCGCGCAACTTTCGCCGGACTGGCCCATCCGGCCTCGATCGCACATCTGGCCGGTCTCGGGGTCACGGCGGTCGAGATCATGCCGGCCGACCCCTTCGTCGACGAGCGCCACTTGCCGCCGCTCGGCCTGGCGAACGCCTGGGGTTACAATCCGGTGGTGTTCGGCTCGCCGGATCCGCGTCTGGCTCCAGGCGGCTGGACCGAGGTCAGGGGGGCGACCGACGCGCTGCACGCCGCGGGGATGGAAGCGATCCTCGATGTCGTTTTCAACCATAACGGAGAAAGCGACCAGTTCGGCCCGACCCTCTCGTTCCGCGGTCTCGACAACGCGGCCTGGTTCCGTCTCGACCCGCAGAATCCGGCGCTCTACGTCAATGACGCGGGCACCGGCAATTGCCTCGCGCTCGACCGCCCGATTGTCGTCGGCATGGCGATCGGAGCGCTCAGGCGATGGATGATTCATGGAGGGATCGACGGCTTCCGTTTCGACCTTGCGACCGCTCTCGGTCGCGGACCGGGCGGCTTCGACCCCGACGCGCCGTTCTTCCGGGCCCTGGCCGAAGACCCGGTTCTCCGGCGAGCGCGGCTCATCGCCGAACCCTGGGATGTCGGCCCGGGCGGCTACCGGCTCGGCTCCTTCGGCCCCGCCTTCGCGGAATGGAATGACCGCTTCCGCGACGCCGCACGCCGCTTCTGGCGCGGCGACCCCGGCATGCGCGGCGAGATCGCCACCCGCATGGCCGGCTCGTACGACGTGTTCGCGCACGCCGCCGCGCCCTCGAAGAGCGTCAACTTTGTCGTCGCGCACGACGGCTTCACTCTCGCTGACCTGGTCTCGTACGACAAGAAGCACAACGAGGCGAATGGCGAGCACAGCCGGGACGGAACCGACGCGAATTACTCCTGGAACAACGGCGTCGAGGGGCCGAGCGACGACCCGGCGATCGTCGCAGCGCGGTCGCGCGACCAGCGCAACCTCCTGACGCTGTTGTTCGCCTCGCGCGGAACGCCCATGGTGGCGATGGGCTCCGAGCTCGGCTTCAGCCAGGGGGGCAACAACAACGCCTACGCTCAGGACAACGCGACGACCGCCCTTCGCTGGAGCGATGCCGACGCCTCCCTGATTGCCTTCGTCCGGCGGCTCGCCAGGGCGCGCCGCGCCCACCCCGCCTTGTCGCGCGGCGCCTTTCTGACCGGCGGGCCGTTCGACGCGTCGGGCCTGCCCGACGTCGAATGGCGCGACGCCGACGGGCCGATGATTCCGTCGGCATGGAACGAGCCCGCCGACCAGCCGCTGGTCGCGGTCTTCGCCGCCCCGCATGACGGCGGCGTCGACCGCGTCGCGGTCGCCATGAACAGGTCGAACGAGGAGACGGAGCTCAACCTGCCCGAGCCTCGTCCGGGCACGGCGTGGCGCCTGCTCGTCGACACTCACGATCCCGAGGCGCCGGAGCGCCCGCTCGTCATCGCCGACCGTCGGCGGCTCCCTGCCCGCTCGTGCCTCATCCTCGCCGAAGCCGCTCTTGCCGGCGGCGGACCTCGCAGCGGTCCGCCCATCGCCGCGACCGTCGACGCCCTTGCGGGCGCCGCCGGAATCGCCGGCGACTGGTGGGACGTCGGCGGCAAACGCACCATCGTCTCCCCGGAAACCAAGATCGCGCTCCTCGCGTCGCTCGGGCTCGAGGCGGCTAGCGAAGCGCAGGCGCGCGAAAGCCTGACCCGCGTCCTCCACGAGACGCGCCGGCGGCGCGTCCCCTATTCGCTGGTGCTGCGCGCTGACCGGCCGCTTGCAGCGCCGCTGCGCGACGCGCGACAAGGCTGCGAAGCCCGGATCGAATGCGAGGACGGGAGGATTCTCGAATGGCGCGTCGGCGCCGGCGACGGCGAGCGCAGCGACCTTCCGGACGGCCGCTCGGTCGACGAGCGGGCGCTGGCGCTTCCGGACTTGCCGATCGGCCGCCATCGCCTGCTCGTCGACGGCGTCGACTGCCGGATCACGGTCGCGCCGCCGGAATGCTACGCGCCCTCGGCCGAGCACAAGCGCTTTGGGGTCACGGCGATGCTCTATGCTCTGCGTCGCGCCGGCGACCAGGGAATCGGCGACTTCTCGACGCTGGCGTTTTCAGGCGAGGCGGCAGGCGGCGGCGGAGCGGCCTATTTCGGGGTGAGCCCGATGCATATGCTGTTCCCGCACGACCGCGAGCGGGCGAGCCCCTACCATCCGTCGGACCGTCGCTTTCTCGATCCGATGCTGATCGACGTTCTCGACGCCGGCCTGCCGCGGGACGAGGCGCTCGAAACGGCGCTCGGCGCCGTCGCGCCGGCGATATCGGCGGCCGCGGCGGCGACGCTCGTCGACTATCCGGCGGTGTGGAAGTTCAAGCGCGCGGCGCTCGAGGCGCTCCATGCGGCTTTCGAGCGCGCCCGGCGCGCGCGGCCGACGGATCCGGTCTGCGCCGAGCATCGCGCCTTCGTCGAAGCCGGCGGCGCGGCGCTGCGGCGCTTCGCAGGGTTCCAGGCGATCGCCGCCGGGGAAGCCGGCGCCGACTGGCGGTCGTGGCCGGCTGCTTTGCGCGGCGGCGACGCCAGCGCGATCGAGAACGCCATCGCGAAAGACCGCGACGCGTTCGACTTCGCGCTCTTCTGCCAGTGGCTCGCCGACCGTCAGCTGGCGGGCGCGGCTGCGCGCGCGCGCCAGCGCGGCCTCGAGATCGGCTTCTACCGCGACCTCGCCGTCGGCGCCGCGCCCGACGGGGCGGAGGCCTGGGCGCGCGCCGGCGCCCTGGCGCAGGGCGCGTCGATCGGCGCCCCGCCCGACCCCTTTTCCGTCCAGGGCCAGAACTGGAACCTGCCCGCGCCCGATCCGCTGGCCGGCGCGCGCGAGGGTTGGGAGTCGCTCGGCGCGCTCTATGAGGCCAACATGCGGCACGCCGGGATGCTGCGCATCGATCATGCGATGGGCCTCCAGCGCCTCTTCCTCATTCCCGAGGGCGCGAGGCCGGCGGACGGCGCCTATTTGGCCTATCCGCTCGACGATCTCATCGGCCATATCGCGCTCGAGAGCCGGCGCGCCCGCTGCATGGTGGTCGGCGAGGATCTCGGCACGGTGCCCGAGGGATTCCGACCCCGGCTGACGCGGGCGAACATTTTCGGGATGCGGGTGCTGTGGTTCGAGCGCAGGGGCGCCGAGGTCTCGCCGACCGCCGCCTATCCGCCGCTGTCGGCGGCGTGCGTCGCGACCCACGATCTCCCGACGCTCGCGGGCTGGTGGGGGGGCGCGGACATCGCCGAGAAGCTGACCCTCGGGCTCATCACGCTGCGCGCTGCGGGCGAGGCGATCGCGGCGCGGCGCGAGGAAAAGCGGGGCCTGGTCGCGGCCCTGCTCTCCGCCGAGCTCATCGCCTCGGCGCCGCCCGAGGACGCCCCGCTCGACGACGCGACCGCCGCGGCCGCCCACGCGCTGATCGGCGGCTCGGCCTCGCTCCTCGCCAGCGCCCAGTTCGACGATCTCATCGGCGAGGCGGTCGCCACCAACCTGCCCGGCACCGACCGCGAGCGCCCGAACTGGCGGATCAGGCTCAGCCCCGACGTCGCCTCGGCCTTCGCCGGCCGACGGGCGCGGGAGATCGTCGCGGCGCTGGCCAAGGGGCGGAGCTAGAACGAGGGGTCGCCGTCCGACCGCGGAATGCCGAAGCTGGAGCGCGGCCGATTCCCTGCCGCCGGGAAAATAGCAGCGACTCTTTTGTTTTTCGGCCGATTTGGGCAAAAGCCGCCCAGAAAAGCCCTACGATTCCAGGCGATTCCGCGAAAATTCCCTACGCGGCCGAACAGGGACATTATTTGGCCCATCAGAGAATTGAAGTTCCCTGTTCGGCAAAATGCAGGGATAACTCGTGCCTGATGCGCTCGCCGGTCCGGCGTTTTCCGGGCGTCTGCAAAGGTCCTTGGGCGCTCAGGCGAGCGTCGAAACGCGCCAGGGGTGGTCGATCGCGAGCTCTTCCGACTGGATTGGCCTTTGCAGAAAAACCAGGTCAGCCCTGCATTGACGGATTGCCGAGCATTATCCATTTGTTGCGGAAAGGACTTCACGGACGTCTCGCGCCGCTGGTCCACAATTTCGCCGCCTACCCGACTAGAATCTCCTTGTGTCCGGGCGGTCCCCGGTCGAGCGCGGCGCGAGGCGCAACGGGGCCAATGACGTGGTCGACGCTGACTTTGAGAGGAACGGATGAACGAGGACGACTGGGATCGTGGCAACGACCCCGAAAGCGCCGGCGAGGCGAACCTGAGGCGTTTCCCGGCCGTGTGGGTCTGCGCCTCGGCCGAGGCGGCCGGCGCTGCAGACGCTTCTCGGGATCCAATAGTCTGGATCAAACGCCCGATGCGCCCCGCGGCTGAAACCGAATTGCGCATGGCTCTGCGGCATGTCCGCGGGGGCCGGGCGTGCATCGAGCGCCAGGTCCGGGTCCTTGCGACGCTGAGGAAAAGGGGCCTGCCGACCGAGCAGGCCGATCGCGTCCTTCTGTGGCTCGAGGAGGCCCAGCGGCAGTTCGAGGAGCACTATCGCAACCTGGCGCGCGGCGTCGCCGAACGGGTCGAGCCGAAGAACATCGGGGTGGCGCCGTTTGTCGACTGATAGGTTGACCACCGTCGAAAGCCTCGTGAGCGACGCCGCCTAGCCTGGATATTGCAAAGCCAACTCCGGGCGTCGCTCTCCTCGTCATGGCCGAGCTCGTATGGGGTTCGGCCATGGCGAATTCCCGCTTGGCCGGAAGTTCGTCCCGATGAGTAACTGCCGATCCGCCGTCGGTTTCACGGCATGCCCCCTCGACCACGCTACGCGTGGTCCCCCTTCCCCGTTCCGCAAACGCTTCACGGGGGAGGATATGGCCGGCGTCTCCGCCTATCCTTCCCCGCTTGCGGGGGAGGGGGACCGCCCGAAGGGCGGTGGAAGGGGCGCCGTCAGGTTGCTTGTTTCGTCAGGATTCGGATGACAGTTCACGTCTTGCAGCGCCCTCCGATTGCGTTGCGCACCGTCTCGACATGGGCGCGGCTCTCCTTGGCCGTCTTCTCGAACAACAGGGCGGCGGCGTTCCGTCCCTCCTGTCTCGCCTCCGCTGCCATCTTCCGCGCCAGCATCGCCCGCTCCTCGGCGATGCGCAACGCCACGCGCAGGGCCTCGTCGACCGACGTTTCCTGCTTGGATTCGAGCCACTCCGCCGTGTATGCATGTCCGACCTGACAGCGAAACCTCAGCGGCGGCGAGCGCCGCACCTGAGAAAGGACGCCGCCGCAATCGGGGCACGAGAGGGGCGCCGGGTCGCCCAGTTGCGCCACATCGTCCGCCCCGATCGAGCGACCAAGCGCAATCTCGACCTCGAACCGGACGTCGGCGGGCGCAGGCGGCGAAGGCCCGAACGGCATCCGGACCAGCTTATCCAGGAGCGAGCCAAGCTCATGAAGAGGCGCGCGATAGTCGACGTCGCTCGCCCGCAAGGCGGCAAGCGGCATGTCGGGCGCCTCCGCGTCGCCCGGGTTCTGCACGACCGTCACGCCGCCGCACCGCTTGAGATCGGCGAGCCCCGCCGCGCCGTCATCCAGCAGGCCGGTGAGCACGACGCCGACTGCGCGCGATCCATGGCTGACGCCGACGGAGCGGAACAGCGGATCGACTGCTGGCCGAGACAGGTTCTCCCTTGGGCCTATACCGAGACGAAGGGCTCCGTCCCGGACGATCAGGTGCCGGTCGCGCGGCGCGACATAGGCTCGGCCAACCTCGAGCTTCTGCTCATCCGCAGCGATGGCGAAGGGAAGCGGGCACTTCTTTCCGAAAATCTCCGCGAGGAGATTCGGGCCCCGGGCGCCGGTATGGATCGCGACGCAGATGGCGGCGGGAATGTCACGCGAAAGCGTCCCGCAGAACTCCATCACTGCGGCGATCGCCCCAAGCGAGCCGCCGATGCAAATGACGCGGTCGCCGCTTTCTTGCATTCCACCCTTCGATGCCCCGCAATGGCGAAGCTTTGGAGACCCATCGGCGCGACATTGTCGAGCCCAATGACGCTGGCGCCGTTGGCGGCGCTATAACCTGCCGCGGTACGGATGCGTTCCATTCCGCCCGAAAGAGGATCGGCTGAGAATCTTGCAAGGGGAACGTAGAATGACGCGGGAAGCTGAATGAACAGACGCCATCGGGTTCTCGTCGCGCCGCGCCTGCATCGCTGACCTCGGCCGATTTGCGGCCGCAAGAATTTGGATCGCTAATTCGAGAAGATCTTGCATGCGGGAACAAACGGAGTCGCGCGGCCTGAGCCTATCCGAAAACTTGAGCGCGCCTCGACGTCGGTCGCGGCGTTGCCCCGATGCCGCGGCGTTTTGCAGGGCGATTGACATAGCTGGCAGTCTATTTAACAAGACGGCGGCGTTCAGCCTTTTTGGCCAATTCTTCATATTGCTCGGCCACCTTGAGCATCGTTGCGATTGCGTCGCGATCGATCAATTTGCTCGGCGATCATGCGAGGTTCCTCGGCGCGGCTGCGCCAGCGCTCGGGGTCATTTTATCCCCTCTGGCGAAGGCGGCGCTATCTGAGTCTTTTTTGGTCGAGTCTCAGTTTGACCTAGAAGTTGCTGAATTTCAGAAAATGCTTCCGTCTGGGCCGATCGAGAACATGGTGGAGCTTGTTGAGGACAATGGTGGGATCGTCATTCCTTGCGAAGGTTCTTTTTGCTTCGCGGCAGGGAAGGACCAAATATTTCATTCAACTGGAAAACCAATGCGTTCATTCCCGAAATCGATCCGGATGAGTACCGAGGTCGCGGGAAGCAGTCAGCCGCTCGTGTTTTTCCAACGCTTTTCCGCCGCTGCCTTTGCGATTTCAGCCCGCCGCTCCGGGGTCATCTTCGCCGCCCGAGCTGCGCCGCCCTTCTTGCCGAGCGCCTTCGCGGCCTGGTCCTTCGTATCCTCCGGTCCGAAATCCTCCGGCTCCTCGCCGGTCGCGACCCTCATGACCTTGACTGCGGCGCCGATCACGTCGGCGGGGCGACGCTCGCCTTTAGGTCCGCGAGGCGTCTTCTCTACCTTTGTACCGACGCAACACGCTCTCGAAGACGCCGATCTGCTCTGTAACAACATTGATCGCGTCGTCTCTCGTTAGCGGCGGGGCAATAGGAACCCCGCTATTAATTGCTTCCAGCTGTCGAATCGCCTGGTCGAGAGAACGGCGCGTGTCAGCCAGCAAGTCCATCGGCTCCATGGCGGGAGGGCGTTCGGCTTTAGGTCCGCGATGCATATGGGGGGACCTCCACCAGCGTTCCGATCAAGCGCAGCAACGCTTGATGTTCTGGGCTATTCGCTTTGTCGCTCAGGAATGTCACCAGATCAATATGGGAGAGCCGACCACCCGATGGAGCGTTCGGCTGATGAATGATGAAGGCGCGTCCATCGCTCGGCTCGCGCGCGAGAAACCACGTATCCCCGTTCGGGCTTCGGTATAGTTCTCTCCTATCTGGCATTTGGCGCGTCCGTGCCCCGCTAGCGTAGCAGGGAGATCGGGACGGCGCGAGCGCGAGTCAAGCCCCGTCTGGACGCCGCCACAATTAACCGAGGCACCACCCTCTTTTTTGGGGCGGCTTCATCGCCTCAAAATATCAAATGTTATCAAGCATGCCACGCGCGCTCTGGAGCCGCGCTTGCGATCGGGCTTCGCCTGTTCGGCCTCGACCAGCGCAACGATATCCTCGACGTTCGGCGGCCGGAACAAGCGGAGGCGCGCCCGGTTTCCGTGACATGGAACTCTACCCAAGCAATCGGGCCGAGACCTTGAATCATCTCGAGGAGGCCGAGAGGCACGTGCGCGAGGGCGCGAGGCGGGTCGACAGGCAGCGGGAGCTTCTCGCCCAACTGCGGGAGGGCGGCCACCCGACTGAAAAAGGCGAAGCCCTCCTGGCGCAGTTCGAGTCCATTCTGGCGGCGCAAATCGAAGACCGGGATCGTCTGCGAAAAGAAGCGCGAGGAAAGGCCTAGCGCTCGTCCCTTCTCCCCGCTTGCGGGGAGAAGGTTAGGCTCACCCCGACCCTGTCCCCGCAAGGTGTAATAGCTGCCATCGCAGCACAGGAGGATAGGGATCGAGGCCCCGCTCAACTGATGGCTCCCATTGATTCAAATCAAAAATACAGCGCCTCGCCTATTCGATACAGCGCGTCCGTGCGCCTCTTTCTGGAATCGTCCTTCGAGGCCGCTTCGCGGCGCCTCAGGACGAGGCCGTCTCACGGCGCTCAGGACGAGGTCGATGGGGACGAAAAGGGGGAAAAAGAGTCGCTCTCGCAAGGCGAAGGGATATGATGGGGCTGCTTGACGCCGCGAGAAGCGCATCATCCTGCTGAAGCTATGGGAGCGGGATTGGCCTCAGTCGCGTTGTTTCTGACGTGGACGCAGGAGGCCACAATGAGCAACGACGATCCGGCTCCCCCGAATCCCCAACCCGCGAGCGGCGAATTCGCGTCGAGTCGCATCCCGACCGTCGGCATCGGCAGTTCGGCCGGGGGCGTACACGCGCTGCAGATGTTCTTCGAGAGCCTGCCCCACAGCGTCGACGCCGCCTTTGTCGTCGTCGTCCATCTCGACCCCGAGCATCAGAGCGAGTTGCCGGCCATCCTCGCGCAGCGAACCAAGATGCCGGTCACCCAGGTGTCGGGCCGCGTCCGACTTGAGTCGGGGCATGTCTACGTCATTCCGCCCAACCGGCAGCTCATGGTCACCGACCAGCACCTCGCCATCGCCGAGTTCGGCGAGCCGCGCTGGCAGCGGGCGCCGATCGACCTCTTCTTCCGCTCGCTCGCCGCCCAGGGGGGCGACGACTTCGCTATGGTCTTTTCCGGGGCGGGATCGGACGGCGCGGTCGGAATCAAGGCGGTGAAGGAGGCGGGCGGCATCATCCTAGTGCAGGACCCGGACGAGGCGGAATACGCCTCGATGCCGCGCGCCGCGGTCTCAACCGGCCTTGCGGATTTCGTCCTGCCAGTGCGCGAGATCGCCGAGCGGTTGCCCGAGCTGATCGCCAATCGCGGGCGGATCGGGTCCGAGGCGCCGGATGCGATGGATGGCGGGGGGCTGCAGCGCATCCTTTCGCACTTACGCGTCCGCTCGGGTCACGACTTCTCCAGCTACAAGAAATCGACCGTCCGCCGCCGCATCGCGCGGCGGATGCAGGTGCAGCGCGCCCGGACCATGTCGGACTATCTCGCGGTCCTGCGCGACAACCCGGCGGAGGCGCAGGCCCTGTTCGCCGACCTCTTGATCTCGGTGACGACCTTCTTTCGCGACTCTTCCGCCTTCGACACGCTCGCGGCGACCGTCATTCCCCGGCTGTTCGAGGACAAGGGGGCGGGCGACAGCGTACGCGTCTGGGTTCCCGGCTGCGCGACCGGCGAGGAAGCCTATTCGATCGCGGTCTTGCTGCTCGAGGAGGCCGCGCGCCACGACATCAGATGCCAGATCCAGCTTTTCGCTTCCGATCTCGACGACGCCGCGCTGACGGCGGCTCGCGAAGGGCGGTATCCGCTCGCGATCGAAGCCGACATGACCGAGCAGCGGCTGCGCAGTTTCTTCAGCCGCGACGGCGACCATTACCGGGTCAGTCGGGACCTGCGCGACATCGTGCTATTCGCCAAACACAGCCTGCTCAGGGACCCGCCGTTCTCGCGCGTGGGGCTCGTCTCCTGCCGCAACGTGCTGATCTATCTGGACCGCGAGCTGCAGCAGCAGGTCCTCTCCACCTTCCACTTCGCCCTGCAGCCGCAAGGCTATCTGTTCGTCGGCTCCTCCGAGAACGCCGACGCGCCGGTCGGGATGTTTCGCGCGCTCGACCGCGGGGCGCGCATCTACCAGCGCATGGCGATGTCGAACGAAGTGCGGGTCCCGCTGCGGATCGCGGGAGTAAGCGCCGAGCCGCTGCCTGCTCGAATGGCCGGCCCGCTGCGCGCGCCGAGCGAGGCCGGCGCCCATCGCGAGGCGCTCGAACGGCTCGCGCCGCCGAGCGCCGTCGTCGACCAGTCCTACCGGGTCGTCCATCTGTCGGAGCACGCCGGCCGCTATCTGCAGCCTTCCGGAGGCACGCTGGTCAACGACATCACCGAGCTCGCGCGCGAGGAGCTGCGGCTCGATTTGCGGGCGGCCCTGCATCGCGTCCTCGTCAACAACGAGCCGAGCCTCACCGGCCCGATCGCGGTGCGCTTCAACGGCGATCTGCGACGCGTTTATCTGCAGGCGAGGCCCCTGGATTCCAATCCGAACGCGAGCCGCGCCGCGATCGTGTTCTTCTTCGAGGGCGAGACGCTCGGGGATGTCGCGATAGGCGCGGGCGCGATCGATGAGAGGAGGGCCGACGAACAGAGCGAGCAGCTTCAGCACGAGCTGCAGTTCGCCCGGCTGCAACTCAGGACCTCGCGCGAGGAACAAGAGGGGGCCAACGAGGAGCTCCGCGCCGCCAATGAGGAATTGCAGTCGATCAACGAGGAGTACCGCTCGACCGCCGAGGAGCTGGAGACCAGCACGGAGGAATTGCAGTCGATGAACGAGGAGCTGCAGACGGTCAACGCCGAGCTGAAGGCGAAGCTCGAGAGCGTCTCGCGCGCCAACAGCGACATCCAGAACCTGATGGCGGCGACCGACGTCGGCATTCTCTTCATCGATACGCAGCTGCGCATCAACCGCTTCACGCCGCCGATCGCCGAGCTCTTCAACGTCGCCGCCGGCGACGCGGGCCGGTTGATCACCGATTTCACCCACAGCCTGGATTACCAGGATCTCGCCGCCGACGCGCGCAAGGTGTTGCGCGATCTCATTCCTATCGAGCGCGAGATCAGGGGAGGCGGCGGCTGGCGCCTGATGCGGCTCAAGCCCTACCGCACGGTCGAAGACAAAATCGACGGCGTGGTCGTCACCTTCGTCGACATCGACGAGCGGCACCGCGCCGTGGACGCGCTGCGCGAGAGCGAAGCCCGGTTGCGGGCGGTGATCGACGGCGCGGCCGACTCGATCGTGACAATCGACGAAGCCGGCGTCATCCAGTCGCTGAACGCGGCGACGACGAAGATGTTCGGCTATGCGCCGGACGAGCTCATCGGGCGCAACGTCGACATTCTCGTCGAGCCGCATCATTCGCTGCATGACGGCTACATCAAGCGCTATGTCGAGACCGGCGAGGCCAGCATGATCGGCGTCGGCCGCGAGATCGAAGCCAGGCGCAAGGACGACTCGATTTTCCCGGCCGAGCTGACGGTATCCGAGATCCGCCACGGCGGCGAGCGGCTGTTCATCGGCTTCCTCCGCGACCTCAGCGAGCGGCGGCGGTTCGAGCAGCGGCTCGACCGGCTGCACTCCAACCGCCTCGACTCCATGGCGGACATGGCGACCGCGCTGGCGCACGAGCTCAACCAACCGCTCGCGGCGGCTGCGAATTATCTCTTCACCGCCCGCCACATCCTCGGCTTGAAGCCGGGCGGCGCGGACGCGGCGGTCGACGACTCGCTCGACAAGGCCTCCGCGCAGATGCATCGCGCGGGACAGATCATCGCGCATCTGCGCGAATTCATGGCCCGCGGCGAGCCCGACAAGATCGAGCTCGGCCTGCACGATCTGATCAAAACGACCTGCGAGCTCGTCGCCCCTTCGGCGCGGGAGGCCGGGGTCGACATCGTCCTCAGCCTCGACGCCGCCGAAGACGAGGTGCTCGCCGACCGGATCCAGGTCGAGCAGGCGATGGTCAATCTCATCCGCAATGCGATCGAGGCGATGAGCGACGCCCCGCGACGGCGGCTGACAATCTCGACCGCGCTCGAGGACGGCATGATCCGCGTCGAGTTCGCGGACACGGGCCGCGGCCTGCAAGCCTCGGCGGCCGATATGTTCACGCCGTTCAGCTCGACCAAGACCGACGGGCTCGGCGTCGGCCTGTCGATCTCCCGCTCGATCATCGAGGCTCATTACGGAACGATCTGGGCGCAGAACAATCCCAGAGGTGGAGCGAAGTTCAGCTTCACCCTGCCGCTGGCGCGGCTGGAAAAAGACAGAGACGGCGAACCGTAAAATCGCCACGGGTACCCTTTCTCCGGCTTTGAGGGACGCAGAGCAGTGGAGGGGCCGCGCGAAGCGCGGCGGAGGGGGCCGGGCGCGCGGGCCGGCCGACGCCTCGGCTTCGGTCCTCACGCTGCGGGCTTCGCAATGTTAAAATGAATGAGCGCGGCAAAGACCGCAAAGGCCGCCGAGAGCGCGCAAGGGCGCGCTCCCTCGCGACAGTGTATCCGGCTGCTGGCGTGTCAAGGTCGCTTCGCTCCCTGCTCCGCTGCGCTTCGCCCCGCTTCGCGGGTGACACGCCAGCCGCCGGCGCAAAGAATGAGCTTGACCGGAAACACCCCATGTGAGGGAAAGCGGACCGCGCGCCCGTGCAGGCCGTCCCCGCGACGCGGCCTGGCCGCGCCTTGACCGTGACAAACGTTCGCGCCAAATACCCGTCCCATGATCGCCTGCTCGCCTATCCCGCTGCGCCGAGACCGCTGACCTCAGCGTTCTCCTTACGCGCGCGCGATTTTCCTCAAGACCTTTGAACCTTTCAGGCAGGCGATCATCATGGCGACAATCTTCATCGACGGCGAATCCGGCGCCACCGGCCTGCAGATCCGCGACAAGCTCGCGGGCCTTGCGGGAATCGAGCTGACGAGCCTGCCCTCCGAAGCCCGCAAGGACCCGGAAGCCAAGCAAAAGCTCTATGCGGCGGTCGACGTCGTCATCCTCTGCCTGCCGGACGAGGCGGCCAAGGAGGCGGCGCGGCTCATCGCCGCCATGGGCGACAAGGCGCCGCGGGTGATCGACGCCTCGTCCGCCCATCGCCTCGACCCCGGCTGGACCTATGGCTTTCCGGAACTCGCCCCGGGGCAGGAGGAGGCCGTCGCCAAGGCGAAGAGGGTCAGCAATCCCGGCTGCCACGCCACCGGCGCGATCGCCCTTCTGCGCCCGCTCGTCGACGCCGGGGTCGTGCCGAAGGATTGGGCCGTATCGATCGCCTCGGTCAGCGGCTATTCCGGCGGCGGCAAGGCGATGATCGAAGCCTACGAGAGCGGAAGGGCGCCGGCCTTCGAGCTCTACGCGCTCGGCCTCGAGCACAAGCACATGCCGGAGATCGAGCTCCATTGCGGTCTGACGAATAGGCCGATCTTCGTCCCCTCGGTCGGCAATTTCCGCCAGGGCATGCTGGTCAGCGCGCCGCTCCATCTCGACGCCCTGCCGGGGAAGCCGGGCGTGGCCGACCTGCGCGCGGCGTTCGAGAAGCACTACAAGGGCCGAAAGCATTTCCGCGTCGCGCCGGCCGGCGACAAGGCGCGCCTCGAGCCCGAATCGCTCAACGGCACGAACGACATCGAGATCCACGTGTTCGCCAACGAGACGCGCCGCCAGGCGGTGCTCATCGCCAGGTTCGACAACCTCGGCAAGGGCGCGTCCGGGGCGGCGGTGCAAAATCTCATGCTGATGCTGGGGCGCTAGAAGCGGACAGCGAGCGGCGATCAGCCCGAGCTTTATTTTCGCCGAGAGCGTGAGCCACCGAGGCATGGCGCTCTCCATGTCGACTCTTGTCGGCGTCCGATGTATCGGGGCGGACGGGGCGCACGGAAAACCGCGCAATCATCGCCGCCGCCGCCGAATGACGGGGACCTCCGCCTTGCACGTGCACCTCGACGTCCTCGCCGGCTTCGTCGCGTTCGGCGTCGTCGCCGCCGCAACCCCGGGGCCGAACAATTTGATGCTCATGACCTCGGGAGCGAAGTTCGGCTTCGCCCGCACGCTGCCGCATCTCGCCGGAGTCGTCCTTGGCTTTTCCTTGATGGTGGCGCTCGTCGGCCTCGGCCTTGACGCGGTCTTTCAACGCGTCCCGCAATTGCTGCCGGTCATGCGCATCCTGGGGTCGCTCTACATGCTTTGGCTGGCGATGAAGATCGCCTTCGCCGGGCCGATCGGCGAGGTCGAGGGCGGCGGCAGCCCGCTTGGCTTCTTCGCCGCCGCGGCGTTTCAGTGGGTCAACCCCAAGGCGTGGGTGGCGATCTTGGGCGCGCTCGCGGCCTACGCGCCGATGACCGACACCTATGCGCAAAGCGTGGCGCTGATGGTCGGCCTGTTCACCGCGATCACCCTCCCGAGCGCCGGCGCCTGGGCGCTATTCGGCGCCGCGCTCAAGCGGCTGCTTGCAGATCCGCGCGCCGTCCGCCCGTTCAACCTCGTGATGGCCGTGATCCTCGCCGCCTCGATCGCGCCGATGCTGTTCGAATAGGGTGAGCGGC
>DASRSL010000176.1:0-52699 GCA_035656495.1 Roseiarcus sp. | reverse complement strand
TCGCGCGCCAAGTCGCGGGCGCCCCGGTCGAGCAGCGCGACCAGGCGCTCGGAATCGACGCCCATGATCGCGGCCGTCGCGTCCTGCGAGAAGCCTTCGACAGTCGTCAACAGGAATGCTTGCCGGACCTGGGGAGATAGGGCGGCGAGCTTCCGGTCGAACGCCGACGGCTCGGATGCGTCGACGAAGTCGTCGAGAATAGGCTGTGACCACACGCGGAGATAGAACCGGTAGAGCGCCTGCCGCGGCGGAAGGCCCTGCGCGTACGAGGACCGATCGCGCAGCAGAGTCTCCAAAGTCGCCATCACATAGGCGTCGCCTTTCGCCAGAGATCCGTTCAGCGCGCGCGAGAAACGCCGAAGATAGGGAAGCAGCGGCGCAATGTCTTTCGAGATCGTCATCGGGTGACCCAAGCTCTCCGGCGGAGCGCCCCTTCGACTAATCGAGAGCCGATGGGCTGTTCGGCCTGCATCCCCCGGTTGCAGGCGAGGTTCGCAGATTCAGGTCAGCCGATCAATTGGGAAAAGTACTTAGGTTGCGCACGTTGACATCGCTGACCATGCCAAACGAACGACAAGATTCCGCCCAAATGCAAATTTCTTGGGTGAAGCGGGAACGAAGCGGCGACCTAGTTGTTTTGTCGTGCGGGAACGTCACGAGGACCAGTGGGGCGGGCTTGACCATGACAAAATCCAATCCCGCGGAGAACGGACCGTTAAACGCGATGGAGGAATCGACGTTGGACGGCGCCGCGCTTGATCCTAAGGTTCTGGAAACGATCGGACGGGCGCTGAAGGCGCACTATGACGATCTTGTCCAAGCTCCGCTTCCAGAGAAATTTCTCCACTTGCTCGCCCGCCTCGAGGAGGAGGAGCGCGAACAGTCCTGGGGAAAGCCCGATGCCTCCGACTAGCTTCAGGGATGAGCTAGTCGCCGAGATCTCGAATCTGCGGGCGTTCGCCATTTCGCTGTCCGGCTCTGTGTCCCTGGCCGACGACCTCGTCCAGGAGACCCTACTCAGGGCATGGAGCAAATCGGACAAGTTTCAGCCGGGAACGAGCCTGCGGGCATGGCTGTTCACCATCCTGCGCAACATCTACTACTCGAACTATCGCAAGCGCGCCCGGGAGGTTCAGGACAGCGACGGGGCCTACGCTCGAAGGCTCATTGTATCAGGCGACCAGGAGAGCCATCTCGACCTCGAGGATTTTCGCAAGGCCCTTGCCCGGCTCCCGACGGAGCAGCGTGAAGTTCTGATCCTCGTCGGGGCAAACGGGCTCTCCTACGAGGAGGCGGCGACGATCTGCGACGTCGAGATCGGCACGATCAAGAGCCGCCTCAGTCGCGCCCGCTCTAAACTGGTCGAGCTCCTCGCGCTCGACAATTCTCGCGAGCCGCCGGCCGAGCACCAAAAGATCAAGCAGGCGTCCTAGGGATTGTGGACCTCCATCGTCCGCTTCACCGCCGTCGGCGCCTGCTCCGCCATGACGCCCCCCCGGTCGTCGTCCCCGTTCTCTTGTCACCCGGAACTCGACGTTCGCGATCGCAGGCGCATGAATGGCGGATTGCGCTAGAGGCCAGATGGTATGAGATTCAGTCCGCATCGCGGGGCTGCGCGCGGTCTTTTCCCCAGCGTCCTCGCCAGGGCGTCTCAGGCGCGGGCGTCAGGGGGGGCCCGCCTTCCGACCATGCGACGAGATTGGCGACGACGCATTCCGCCATCGCCCGCCGCGTCTCCACCGACGCGGAACCGACGTGCGGCAACAGGACAACGTTGTCGAGCGCGAGCAGCTCGGCGGGCACATGCGGCTCGTTTTCGTACACGTCGAGCCCTGCCGCCAGGATAGTCCCGGCCGTCAGCGCCTCGATCAGCGCCCTTTCGTCGACCAGCGTGCCGCGGGCGACGTTGACGAGGAGGCCTCGCGGGCCGAGCGCCCGCAGCACCTCCTCGTTCACGATGTGGTGCGTCTCGGGGCCGCCCGGCGCGGTGATCATCAGGATGTCGCAAGCCTTGGCCATATCGATGAGCGACGCGTGGAATCGGTAGGGGAAGCCGGTTTGCGCCCGGCGTCCGTGATAGACGACCTCGAGCCCGAAGCCTTTCGCCCGCCTCGCGATCACCTTGCCGATCCGTCCCAGCCCCAGGATCCCCATGGTGCGGCCGCGAAGAGACGCGGTCAGCGGGAAAGACCCCTTCGGCCAATCGCCTGCGCGAAGATGGCGCTCGGCCTGCGGGAGCCGGCGCAACGCCATGATCGCCAAGGCGATCGCGGTGTCGGCCACTTCATCGTCGAGCACCCCTGGCGTGTGGGTGACGATGATCCCTCGCTCGGCGGCGGATCGCGCGTCGACGTGATCGTAGCCGACGCCGAAGCTGGCGACGATCTCGAGCGCGGGGAAGCGGCGCATGAAACGAGCGTCGATCGGAAACTGGTGGCCGGTCGACGCCACCGCGCGAATCCGCGGCCCCCACTCGGCCAGCCAAGCCTCGGGGTCGGTTTCGAGCCACAAGCGGCGCAAGGGAAGCTTCTCGGAGACCAGGTCCGCGAGAAGCCCGAGACCGGCGTCCGGCATCAGGACGTCGAGAGACTTCATCGAGCTTCCTTTCCGCTTTCGCGCTCTCGCCGGACATGGCATGCGACCCCATGGCCAGCCCCAACGGCATGTCTCCGGCGTGGCGGCGCCCGCTGGTGCGCCGCATCATGCTGCGGGACTTCCGCTCCTACGCGACGCTCGATATGGCGATCGGTCGCCGGCTTGTCGTCCTATGCGGCGAGAACGGCGCCGGCAAGACCAATCTCCTCGAGGCTTTATCCCTGCTTTCCGCCGGCCGCGGCCTGCGCCGGGCGGAATTTTCCCAGTGCGCGCGCAAGGCCGGCGCCGGCGGCTTTTCGCTGTCGGTCGAGGTCGAGGAGGACGGGGAGCGCCATCAGCTCGGCTCCGGCTGGGTCCCTCCCGATGGCGACGGTTCCGGGTCGCGGACGAGCCGCATCGATCGCGCGCCGGTTTCCTCGTCGAGCGATTTCAGCGAATATGTGCGAGTCGTCTGGCTGACGCCGCCGATGGATTCGCTCTTTTCCGGTCCGGCCAGCGATCGGCGCCGCTTCCTCGATCGATTCGTTCTGGCCATCGACCCGAGCCACGGTGCGCGGGTCGCGCAATTCGAACGGGCGCTGCGCGGACGCAATCGTCTTCTCGAGGAGGGCGCGCGCAACGCCTCATGGCTCGAGGCGGTCGAACGCGAGGCGGCGGAGATCGGCGTCGCCGTCGCCGCTGCGCGAGTCGAGTGCGTGAGCCGGCTCCAAGCGCTGATCGCCGCGGAGCGGGACGACGCCTCGCCGTTCCCATGGGCGCGGCTCGCCCTTGAAGGAGAAGTCGAGACCCTCGTCGCAAATGGCCCTGCAATCGCGGCCGAAGACTGCTATCGCGCGGTGCTGCGCGACAATCGAAGTCGCGACGCGGCGGCCGGGCGGACGACGATCGGCCCCCACGTCGGCGATCTCGCCGTGCGGCACGGCCCGAAGGATGCTCCGGCGTCGAGCGCCTCGACCGGAGAGCAGAAGGCCCTGCTCGTCGGACTCGTGCTCGCGCACGCGCGGCTTGTCGCAGACATGTCCGGGATCGTCCCGATCGCGCTCCTGGACGAAATCGCCGCGCATTTCGATCCGCGCCGCCGGACTGCGCTGTTCGACGGGCTGGAGCGCCTCGGCGGACAGGTGTTCCTGACCGGCGCGGACCCCGCCGCCTTTGCCGATCTCAAGGGACGAGCGGAGGTCTTCGAGATTTCCGCCGAAGGGGGCGGACAGTCGAAACTCGGGCCTGGACCGGATTAGTGTCTGTTTCAAACGCCCAGCACCCTCGTCCTGAGGCGCCCTGAAGGGGCCTCGAAGGACGATCCGGTGGCATGGGCGGCGCCGAAAGCTGGAGCATCTTTCGAGGCCCTTTGCTTTTCGCAAAGGGCCCCGCAGGCTGAGGTCCGTGACTTTCGAAACAGATTCTCAGGCGTGGCCGGCGTCGGAAGACAGCATCCCGAGGTCGATGCCGA
This sequence comes from Roseiarcus sp., assembly GCA_035656495.1. Lineage (GTDB taxonomy): Bacteria > Pseudomonadota > Alphaproteobacteria > Rhizobiales > Beijerinckiaceae > Roseiarcus. Next base: position 48,654 of record DASRSL010000176.1, on the reverse strand, counting down.
GCTTCGCCAGAGCCCGATCGTACTTTTGGGCGTCGTCCATGCCGAAGATGAGTGCGGAATCGGCCGGGCAGGTCAGCCAACCATTGGCGAGGATCTCGCTTTCCAGTTGACCCGAGCTCCAACCCGCATAACCGAGCGCCAGCACCGCTCGACTCGGGCCGGTTCCCCCGGCGATTGCGCGCAGGATGTCGACGGTCGCCGTCAGACAGACGTCGTCGGCGATTTTGACGGTCGAATCGGTCGAGCCGTAGTCGGGAGAATGGAGCACGAAGCCACGGCCAGTCTCCACCGGCCCGCCCCGGACCACCCGCACGTCTTCCGCGGACCGCGGAAGCCGGATCGCCCGTTCGCCGGGAACGATCCCGAGCTGCACCAGCAGCTGGCTGAAATCGATCTCATCGGCGCGCTGATTGATAATCAGCCCCATGGCCCCGTCGTCGCGATGGGCGCAAAGATAGACCACCGACCGCGCGAAGGGACCGCCTCTCAACGATGGCATTGCAATCAGAAACTGACCTTCGAGACTCGTTGCGGGCGGAGGATCTGCCCTTCTCATGCTCGTCTCCGGGGCCGTGCCCAGCATGACGCATTTTTGAATGCTAATCGAATTCCAGGCGGGGGTATAGAGAAGGATGATGACCCGAAGAGGACCGGATGCGAAAGAGGGCTGAGGCGTGCGCATGGTTGATACAGGCTTCCGTGGTCGCGCTTCTTGCGCCGACCGCGCCTGCGCGCTCCGACGACGCATACTCGACCGATTGGGCGGCCAGCACCAAATCCCAGGCGCGCCTCGTCGCGGTGGGCGAGGGTCTGGCCGGCTTCGAGATTCAGCTCACGCCAGGGGCAATCACCTATTGGCGCGACCCGGGCGACGCTGGCGCGCCGCCGATTTTCGACTTCTCCGGCTCGGACAACGTTGTCAAAGTCGAGCCCGTCTTCCCCGCTCCCCAGCGCATCGCCGAGTCCGACGGCAGCGAGGCGTTTGGCTACGAACACGGAGTCGTTTTGCCGCTGCGGATCGTGCCTCACGACCCCGCGAGGCCCGTGACCCTTGTGGTTCACGCCAATTACGCGGTCTGTGAAAAAATCTGCCTGCCGGCGCAGGCTCGCCTCAAGCTCACGCTGTCGGGCGCGCCCTCGCCTTACGCGCGCCTCGTCGAGGCCGCGCTCGCTGCGGCGCCGCGCGCCGTCCCGCCAGAGGAGTTCGGCGACCTTTCGCCCGACGGCGCCGACGGATGGCGCCTCTGCGCGCCGCATGCGGCGGGAACATCGCTCGATCTCTTCGTCGAGGCGCCGGAAGGCTGGCGGATCGGCGCAAGTCCTGCGCCGAAGGAAGCGAGCCGCGACTGTTTTCGGTTGACGGTGCTTGAAAAAACGAAGGACGCCGATCTCCCGATCGCCCTGCGGCTGACGATGACCGGAGGCCGGGGGCCGGTCGAGACGACGATTGAAGCGCAGCCGCCCAAATAGCATCCACGCCGCTTGCGGGCCGGTCGACAAAGCCGATTGCGCCGGTCATGTTGCGGGCGCATGATTCGCTTGATGGTGCATCAGTCCGAGGACGAGCCGGGCAAGGAGTCCCCACCGCCGGCGCCGGCCAACGAGGGCTTGCGCCTGGTAAGCCGGCGCGGAGTCCCTGCTTACCTCGAGGGCCTCAACGACGAGCAACTCAGCGCGGTCGAAGCTGTCGAAGGGCCGGTCCTCCTGCTTGCCGGCGCAGGGGTCGGCAAGACGCGCGTCTTGACAGCGCGCATCGCCCATCTGATCGCCTCCGGTCGGGCGCGCGCCCATGAGATACTCGCGGTCACCTTCACCAACAAGGCTGCGCGGGAGATGCGAGAACGCGTGAGCCTCTTCATGGGGACCGCACAAGGGATGCCGTGGCTCGGCACCTTTCATTCGATTTCCGTCAAGATCCTCCGCATGCACGCCGAACTCGTCGGCCTTCGTCAGAACTTCACCATCCTGGATTCAGACGACCAGCTCCGATTGCTGAAGCAGACGTTGCAGGCCGAAGGTGTCGACGATTCGCGCTGGCCCGCGAGGCTGCTGGCGAGCATGATCGATGGCTGGAAGAATCGAGGGCTCGATCCGCGTCACACGCCGGCAAGCGAGTCGGCTTCCTTCGCCGGCGGCCGCGGGGCCGCGTTGTACGCGGCCTACGAAGCGCGCCTCAAGACGTTGAACGCCGTCGACTTCGGCGGCCTGCTGCTCGAGTCCCTGCGATTGTTTCGAGAGCGCGGCGATGTTCTCTCCAGCTTCCAGCGCCGATTCCGCTACATTCTGGTGGATGAATACCAGGACACGAACGTCGTCCAGTATCTCTGGCTGCGGCTGCTCGCCCAGGCGAGCGGCAATCTTTGCGTTGTCGGCGACGACGACCAATCGATCTACGGCTGGCGCGGGGCGGACGTGGAAAATATACTGCGTTTCGAAAAGGATTTTCCGGGAGCGAGGGTCATCCGGCTCGAGCGCAACTACCGCTCCGGCGGACACATCCTCGCGGTCGCCTCCGGACTCATCGCCCATAATCAAGGCCGATTGGGAAAGACGCTGTTCACCGACGCGGCGCTGGGGAATCGTCCCACCGTCATAGGGGTTTGGGACAGCCAGGAGGAGGCCCGGATTATCGGGGAAGCGATCGAGTCGGCGCAGCGGGCCGGAGTCTCGCTCGAGGAGATCGCAATCCTCGTGCGCGCCTCGTTCCAGATGCGCGAGTTTGAAGAGCGCTTCATCGCTCTCGGACTGCCCTACAAGGTGATCGGAGGACCACGTTTCTACGAGCGGGCCGAAATTCGCGACGCGCTCGCCTATCTGCGTTGCATCGCGCAACCCGACGACGACTTGGCGTTCGAACGCATCTACAATCAGCCGAAGCGTGGGCTCGGCGAGAGCACCTTGGCCACTTTGCACGAATACAGACGGCGCGCCGGCGTTTCCCTCATGCGCGCAGCCAAGGCGCTGGTGGAGACAGAGGAGCTGAAGGCTCGTCCTCGCCAGATTCTGCGCGGTCTTCTGGCGCGATTCGATCTCTGGAGAACCCGTTCCGCGGAAATCAAGCACGAAGAGCTGGCGCAACAGGTCCTCGAGGAAAGCGGCTATGTCGACATGTGGAAGGCGGAGCGGACGCCAGACGCCGCGGGCCGCCTCGACAATCTCAAGGAGCTCGTGCGTTCGATGGGCGAATTCCCCGACCTCGGAGCCTTCCTCGAACACATATCGCTGGTGATGGACGTCGAAGGCGCGCAGGACGGCGAGCGCGTTTCGATCATGACGCTGCACGCAGCGAAGGGTCTTGAATTCGAAATCGTTTTCCTGCCCGGCTGGGAGGAGGGGCTGTTTCCGCATCAGCGTTCCCTGGAAGACAACGGGCGAGCAGGTCTGGAGGAAGAAAGGAGACTCGCTTACGTCGGACTGACGCGGGCGCGACGGCAAGCGAAGATCTACTACGCGGCCAACCGGCGCATCCGCGGTCTCTGGCAAACGTCCCTGCCGTCGCGGTTCATCGGCGAACTTCCCGCGGAGCACGTCGAATTCGAGGATTTTGCCGCATCCTCGGGCTACGGCGCCTACGGAGGCTCCCATTTCGAGGCATTCCCAGGGGGTTCCCAGTACGAGACCCCGGGCTGGCGCCGGGCGATGGACCGCGGACATGGCGCTTCAGCATTGGAGCGGACGTTCGATGCAATGTCGGCGCGCCGGGAGCGGCGCTCTTCCGATTTGCCTCTCAGTCCCGGCACCCGGGTTTTCCATGAAAAATTCGGATCGGGGAGCGTCGTCGGCGTGAACGGCGCGAAATTGACCGTCGATTTCGACCGCGCCGGCCGGAAACTCGTGATGGAAAGATTTGTCACCGCGCATCGCTGAGGAGCGCGGACTCTTCGCCGAGAGAATGGCTTTGGAGGCAGTCCGCCGCCAGGTGGGACACTCTCGCCTGGCAAGGAACCAGCACATTTTCCAGGCTCTGATGCATCCGTCGGTCGTATCGGCTATTTTAGCGGCGCCGCCGACGGGTTACCCGAAGCATGCGCTTTTCGCGGCGTCGGAATATTAACAAAATGAGCATCCCGATGGCGTCGAAGCCCCTGAAAGCAGACCTCGCGCCGCGCCTGCATGGCGACGAAGCGCCGATGTATGAATTGATTGAGCTATTTTTCTTCGCCTATCGAGACTTCGTCGGCGACGCGGATCGATTGCTGGAGGCCTATGGCTTCGGGCGGGCGCACCACCGCATCCTTTACTTTGTCAGCCGCAGACCGGGACTGACAATTGCCGAACTCTTGGAGATCCTGCGCATAACGAAGCAAAGTCTCAACCGCGTGCTCCGCGAACTGATCGACAAGAACTTCATCGAGTCTCGTGCTGGAGCGCTCGATCGGAGGCGCAGGCAGCTCTACGCGACCCCGGAAGGCGAGCGTCTGGCGCTGCGGCTCGCGCAGGTCCAAACTCGACGATTTGCTTCGGCGCTGGACAAGTTGGGCGGGTCCGGTCTTCAGTCGGCGACCACGTTTCTGATGGCCATGATCAATCCCAGCGGGCAGCCGGCGAAGCCGATGAATGAAATCCCCGGAAAGCGTCGAATTTGACAGCGCCTGAAGACGACGCCGCTCATGTGTTGGTTGTCGACGACGACCGTCGGTTGCGTGCGCTGCTGTCCAGCTACCTCGTGAAGAACGGACATCGCGTCACGGTGGCAGCGACGGCCGCGGAAGCACGCAGCTTCCTCGACGGCCTCGCTTTCGACATTATCGTGCTCGACGTGATGATGCCCGGAGAGAGCGGTTTCGACTTCGCGGCAAACTTGCGTTCGCGCTCCCAAGTGCCGATTCTCATGCTGACCGCCCGCGGCGACCCGCATGATCGCGTGCGAGGCCTTGAAATCGGGGTCGATGACTACCTCGCCAAACCCTTCGAGCCTCGTGAGCTTCTGTTGCGAATTGGCTCCGTGCTTCGGCGCGCCCGGGCGGCGCCGGTAGGAAAGCTCGAGGGGGCGGTTGTGCGCTTCGGGCCCTATACGTTCTCGCTGGATAAGGGCGAACTTCGCGCGGGGGAGGAGATCGTAAGACTCACGGATCGCGAGAGAGAAATTCTGCGGCTTCTATGCGCCAACGCGGGCTCGAGCGTTTCGCGCGAGGCGCTCTCGGAGTCCGGCGGCGCGGCCCAGGAACGGACGATCGACGTCCTAATCAACCGTCTGCGACGCAAAATCGAGCGGGACCCGGCGAACCCCGCCTATCTGCAAACAGCCCGAGGAGCCGGATATCGTCTGGTTGCGGACGGATGACTTTCCGGACCTCGTTCGGGACCTTGCGCCTGTTCGCCCGCACCCGCAGCCTGTGGCGGCGTGCAGCGCGGAGCTTGGCGGAAATGCTCCCGAAAGGCCTCTACAAACGCTCGCTGCTTATTGTCATACTGCCGATGGTCCTCCTGCAGACCGCAGTCACTTTCCTATTCATGCAGCATCACTGGGAGCTGGTCACGCGACGCCTTTCCGAGGCGGTCGCAAGAGACATCGGCGCGCTGACGGATCTCTACAAGAAGCTTCCGCCCGGCGAAGAGGACGCCTTTCTGGCGAGCCTCGCATCCGAAAGATTCCGGATGGACGCCACGCTGCTGCCGCCTGGTCCACTGCCTCCGGCCATGCCGAGATCTTTCTTTGACGCGCTCGACCCGCTGACGCGCACTCTGCCGAGCGAGATCAAGACGCAGGTCCGCGAGCCCTTTTGGCTCGATACGGTCGGCCGATCCGGCCTGATGGAGATACGAGTCGATCTCGGCGACCGCGTCCTTCGGCTCGTGACGCGCCGCTCCCTCGCCTACGAGGCGAACGCGCATATTTTCGTCCTCTGGATGCTGGGCGCGATGATCGTTCTGCTGACGGTCGCGATCATCTTCCTACGCAACCAGATTCGCCCGATTCTGAGGCTCGCGCAGGCGGCCGAGGACTTCGGCAAAGGCCGAGAGGTCGACTTCAGCCCGCACGGCGCCCAGGAGGTCCGGCAGGCCGGGCACGCTTTCATAGGAATGAAGCGTCGTATCGAGCGGGCGACCGAACAGCGCACCGCGATGCTCAACGGCGTCAGCCACGACCTGCGGACAATCCTGACCCGCTTCAAGCTTTCGGTCGCATTGCTCGATAGTTCCGCCGACAGCGAATTGTTGCAAAAGGACGTCGACGAAATGGGACAGATGCTCGAGGGATATCTCGCCTTCGCGCGTGGCGACGCGACCGAAGCCTCGGTCGAGACCGACATCGGCGCCCTGCTGCAGGACTTGTGCGCTGACGCACAGCGGCATGGAGCTGACATCACCCTCGAAACCAACGGCGATCTCGCCATTCGCGTGCGCCCAGTTGCGATGAAGCGCTGCATCGGCAATCTCGTCGCCAACGCGCAGCGCCACGCCGATCACGTGTGCATCCTGGCCAAGCGCGAGCCGCGGTTTGTCTCGATCGTCGTCGACGACGACGGCGTCGGCATTCCGCCAGTCCATCGCGAGGACGTTTTCCGCCCATTCTATCGCTTGGACGAGGCGCGCAATCAGGACGAAAGCGGAGCCGGCTTGGGTCTCGCCATCGCCAGGGACATCGCCCGATCCCATGGAGGCGACATTACGCTATCCGACAGCCGGCTGGGCGGCCTGCAAGCCGCCGTTCGCTTACCGGTCTGACGGAAACGGAAAGCGGATGGACGGGCGGATCGGAAGTCTCCGACGTCCCATCCGCTTGAACGGCTTCTCGCGCTCAAGCGGCGGCTGCGATCCGCGCGACGATCGGGTCGACGCGCTCGGGCGCCGCGTCGGCCAATTGATAGGCGGCCCGAAGTCGCCGTGCGGCGGCCTCGGCCTCCTCCGCGCTGCGTGCGTGGACCCGGGCGAGCGACGCGCCCGGGGCAACCTCGAAGCCGATCGGCGCAAGTTCGGTGAAGCCGACTGCAGGGTCGATGGCGTCGGCGGCGCGCGCCCGGCCGCCGCCGAGCTCGACCACGGCGAGGCCCACCGCTCGCACGTCGATGGCCGCCACGACGCCGCGCCGGTCCGCGACCGCATCGACGACAACCCCTGCACGGGGCAGCGCAGCCTCGGCGCGGGTGAGAAAGTCGCTCGGACCGCCGAGGCATGAGACCATGCGCTCGAAGCGCTCGGCCGCGGCGCCCGAATCGAGCGCGCGCTGCATGAGCAAAGCCCCCTCTTCGGCATCCTTGGCCAGCCCGGCCAGCGCCAGGAGCTCGGCGCCGAGTGCGAGCGTCACCCGATGGAGGCGCCCGTCGCGCCGCCGTCCGACGAGAAAGTCGACAGCGTTGCGGACCTCGGCGGCGTTGCCCGCGGCGCTGGCGAGCGGCTCGTTCATGTCGGTGATCAGCGAGACGGTCGGCAGGCCGGCGCCGGCCGCGACCGCCGCGATGCTCTCCGCCAACTCGCGTGCGCCCTCGAGCGTGGGCATGAAGGCGCCCGAGCCGGTCTTGACGTCCATGACCAGCCCTTCGAGGCCGGCGGCGAGCTTCTTCGACAGGATCGAAGCGGTGATCAGCGCGACCGACTCGACCGTCGCGGTCACGTCGCGGATTGCATAGAGGCGGCGGTCGGCCGGAGCGAGGGCCTGAGTCTGGCCGATGACAGCACAGCCCGCCTCGCGCACTACGCGCTTGAACGTGACGAGATCGGGCTGCGTGACGTAGCCCGGAATCGAATCGAGCTTGTCGAGCGTCCCGCCCGTGTGGCCGAGCCCGCGCCCCGAGATCATCGGAACGAAGGCGCCGCAGGCGGCGAGCATGGGCGCGAGCATGAGCGAAACGTTGTCGCCGACGCCGCCGGTCGAGTGCTTGTCCAGGACCGGCCCCGGCAAGTCGGGCGCGCGCCAGTCGAGCGTTTCGCCGGAAATCGTCATGGCGCGGGTCAGCGCGATGCGCTCGGTCAGATCCATGCCGCGGAAGAACACCGCCATCGCGAACGCCGCGGCCTGCCCTTCGGTGACCGTCCCGCTGGCGAATCCGGCAATGAATTCGGCGATCTCGGCTTCGCCGAGCTTGAAGCCGTCGCGCTTCAGGCGGATGATCTCCTGCGGCAGGGTCATGCGCCTTTGTCTCCATACCGGCGGATGAACCCGCGCAGCAGCAGCTTGAAACGGTCGGCGGCGAGGCGCGCGTATTCCTGCGTCTCGTGGTGGCTCGGATCGCCGCCGGCGAGTCCCGCGGCGTAGTTGGTGACGACCGAGACGGCGGCGCAGCGGAGCCCGAAATAACGCGCGAGAATCACTTCGGGCACGGTCGACATGCCGACGAGATCGGCGCCGAGCGTCCGGGCGGCGCGGATCTCGGCGGCCGTCTCGAAACTCGGGCCGGAGAACCACATGTAGACGCCTTCGTTGAGCTCGATGTCGGATGACCGGGCCGATTCATGAAGGCTCGCGATCAGGCCTGGGTCATAGGCGTGGGTCAGCGGAACGAAGCGCTCCGCTCCGGTTGCGCCGATCAGCGGATTGGTCCCGGCGAAGTTGATGTGGTCGTTGATTGCGACGAGCGCCGGGGGCCGCCACTCCTTGTTCAAGCCCCCGGCGGCGTTGGTGAGGAGAAGCGTCTCGCCGCCGAGCGCGCGGAAGCTCTCGATCGCGCCGCGCATCGCGCCCGGATCGCCACGCTCGTAATAATGGCCGCGGCCCTGGAAGAGGGCGACGCGCTTCCCCTCGATCGTCCCGACGACCAGCCTCCCTGCGTGGCCCTCGACGCTGGGCTCGGGAAAGCCGGGAATGCCCTGATACGGGATCGCGACCGCGTCGGCCGCCTCGTCGGCGAACGGGCCGAGGCCGGTGCCCAGCACGATGCCGAGCTGAGGCAGGGAGTCGAGACCACGGGCCTTGAACGCTGCAATTGCGGGATCCGAATTTGAGGTCATGGGTTTCTCGTTTCCATCGCTGCGCCCGGAACAGAGCATGGCGCCTGCTCATGCGAGAGCGCAAGCGGCCTCCTGAGCCTGCCCGAGGCCTGCCCGTGGACGGTCGACGAGATCCTCGCGGGCGACTTTCCGCCGTTGAAATGAGTCGCAACGCGCGGCCCCGACGACCGGAAGCTATTCATTACCGCGATCGCGGCCGTTGAGTTGCTGTCCGCCATCGCGGCCTCCTCGAGTTAGGAGCGGCGTGTTTGACGGCGAAATGTTCGTCGTGGTTCGCCTGCGCCGAAGCGATCACTCGGCGGGCGCAAGGTCGTCAATCTTGACTTACAGGGCTTTGGCGGTGCGCACCATCAGATCGAGCGATCCATGGCCGTCGCATGAGCGAGCGCGTCGCACATGTCCTCGTATTCCTCGGCCGGAAGAATGGCGAGCTTCTCGCCGCCGGGAGTCGTGACGAGCTTTGCGTTCATTTGCCTGACGCCTTTCAATCGTAGGTCGAGCCGCGAGGACCAATCCTTGAGACGATGATCTCCGTCGCGGTCTCCTCGAACAGAATCCGGAAGTCGCCGATCCGCAATCTCGTCGTCAATTGCCGTCATCGCCCCAAACTCCCCGGCCCAAAACTCTCCGGCAAAAGCGCGCTCAAGCGGAAGGTGGCGCGCACGCCCTCGGGGCCGGCGACGTGTACGATCGTCGCGGCCTCGGCGAATTCGCGGATGCGCTGGCGGCAGCCGCCGCATGGGGTGCAAAGCGCCTCGCCCTCGCCGACGACGCAGATTTCCGCGATGCGCCGCTCGCCGGCCGCCGCCATGGCCGAAATCGCGCCGGTCTCGGCGCAGACGCCTTCTGGATGGGCGGCGTTCTCCACATTGCCGCCCGAATAGATCGCGCCCGAGGGGGTGCGCAGGGCGGCGCCGACCTTGAACCGGGAGTAGGGCGCATAGGCGTTCGCCTGCGCGGCCTTCGCCGCGCCGAACAGTTGCGCGAGCGGTTCAGCGGTCCTTGACATAGGGAATCCCCGAGGCCCTCGGCGGGATCGCTTTGCCGATGAATCCGGCGAGCAGAACGACCGTCAGCAAATAGGGCAAGGCCTCGATCGCCTGCACCGGGACCGGGCCGATGACCGGCAGCTCGACGCCCTGCAGCCGGATCGCGAGGGCGTCGAGGAAACCGAACAGGATGCAGGTTGCGAGCGCCGGCCACGGCCGCCATTTGGCGAAGACGAGCGCGGCGAGGGCGATGAATCCCCGGCCTGCCGACATGTGCGGCTGGAAATAAGCCTCTTGCGACAGCACGAGATAGACGCCGGCAAGCCCCACCAGGACGCCGCAGATGACGACCGCGCTGTAGCGCAGCGCCCTCACCGAGATGCCGGCGGTGTCGACCGCGGCGGGGTTCTCGCCGACCGCCCTGAGCCTCAGGCCGAAGCGGGTGCTGTAGAGCGCCCAGTAGGTGAGCGGGACCATCAGGAAGGCGAGATAGGTGATGAGGTCGTGGCCCGAAAGGAGACGCTCGTAGATCGGTCCGACAATTGGAATTGCGCCGATTTCGCGGGCCAGCGGCAGGTTGATCGCTTCGAACTGGGCGCTGCTCGGCAGCTCCGGCGTCCGCCCGCCCTGCGACCAGATGGCGTTGCCGACGAGCGCGGTCATGCCGTCGGCGACCATGTTGATCGCCGTGCCGGAGACGATCTGATTGGCGCGCTGGTCGATCGAGGCGTAGCCGTGGACGAGCGAGACGGCAATGGTGGCGGCGATACCGGAGGCGAGGCCGATCCAGACGCTTCCCGTGAAGGTGGCGCCCGCGGCGGAGGCGAAGGCGCCGACCAGGATTTTGCCCTCGAGGCCGATGTCGACGACGCCGGAGCGCTCGGACCACAGGCCCGCGAGACACGCGAGGATGAGCGGAATCGCCAACCGCAGGCCGGAGGCGAAAACGACGATGAAGGCGCCGAACCAGTCCATGCTCGCAAGCCTCAGATCGGCGGCTGCGCCGTGCGCCGCGCGAGCAGGGTCGCGACAGGACGGCGGAACATATGTTCGAGCGCGCCGGCGAACAGGACGACGAGGCCCTGAATGACGACGATCATGTCGCGGCTGATCTTGGGCTTGTCGAAGGCGAGCTCCGCCCCGCCCTGATAGAGCATGCCGAACAGGATCGCCGCCAGGATGATGCCGACCGGATGGGCGCGACCCATCAGGGCCACCGCGATCCCGACGAAGCCGAAGCCTGCGGTGTATTCGAGGATGAGCCGGTGCTCCTCGCCGAGAATGACGTTGACCGCGAGACCCCCAGCCAGGGCGCCGGAAACAAGGGTGGTGACGACGGTCACCCGCGCCGGAGAGATGCCCCCATAGATTGCGGCGGTCGGATTGGCGCCGACGGTGCGAATCTCATAGCCGAGCCGGGTGCGCCAGATGACGACCCAGACCGCGAAGGCCGCGGCGAGCGCCAGGAGAAACGACAGGTTGAACGGCGTCACCGGCCAATGGACGCCGAGCGCGCCCATGATGTCATGGAACTGCGGCACGCGGCCCGTGCTGCGGAAAGCCGTCGTCTCGGCGTTCATCTGGCCGGGCACGCGCAGCACCTCGACCAGGAGATAGCCCATGATGGCGGAGGCGATGTAGTTGAACATGATCGTAGTGATGACGATGTGGCTGTCGCGATAGGCCTGAAGGTAGCCTGGGATCGCGGCGAAGGCCGCGCCGAACAGCGCCGCGCCGATGATCGCGGCGACGACCAGAAAGTAACCCGGCAGGAAACCGAAATGGAGCGCGACGAGGGCGGCGCCGAGGCCGGCGATATAGGCCTGACCCTCGACGCCGATATTGAAGAGCCCGGCGTGGAAACAGAACGCCACCGCGAGGCCGGTGAAGATGAAGCTCGTCGCGTAATAGAGGGTGAAGCCGATGCCCTCGAGATCGCCGAGCGCGCCGGTGATGAGGATCTGTACGGCTTCCAGAGGGTTCTCGCCGATCGCCAGTACGACGAAGCCGGAAATGACGAAGGCGGCCGCGACGTTGACGAGCGGAATCACCGCGACATCGGCCCAGACGGGGAGCGGCTTCAGCGGCGCGCTCATGCGGCGCGCTCGCTGACGCCCGCCATCAACAGGCCGAGGTCTTGCGGATCGGTCTCTTCCGGCTTTCGCTCGCCGGTGACCCGCCCGCCGCACAGGACGATGATGCGGTCGGAGAGTGCAAAGATCTCGTCGAGCTCGACCGAGACGAGCAGGATCGCCTTGCCGGCGTCGCGCTGGGCGACGATCCGCTTGTGGATGAACTCGATCGCGCCGATGTCGACGCCGCGCGTCGGCTGGCCGACCAGCATGATCTTCGGGTTCCGCTCGATCTCGCGGGCGAGCACCAGCTTCTGCTGATTGCCGCCGGAAAAGTTGGCGGTCTTGAGCAAGGGGGCGCGCGGTCTCACGTCGAAGGCTTCCATCTTGTCCTCCGCGTCGGCGATGATCGCCTTGCGGCTATAGAGGAGGCCTTTGCCGTAGACCTTCTCGTAGTGGAAGCCGAGCATGGCGCTCTCGCATGCCTCGAACGGCATGACGAGGCCGACGCGGTGGCGGTCCTCGGGCACGTGGCCGATGCCGATGACGCGCTCGGAATGCGGATTGTGCTCGGCCGGCGGCAGCGGCTCGCCGTCGACGAGGATCTCGCCGCCGCTCAGGGGCCGGATCCCGGCCAACGCTTCGAGCAGCTCCGACTGGCCGTTGCCGGCGACGCCGGCGACGCCGAGGATTTCGCCTTCGCGTAGAACGAACGAGACGCCGTCGACCCGTACGACGCCGCGGTCGTCGCGCACCACGAGGTCGCGGATCTCGAGCGCGACCTTGCCCGGATGCGCGGCGCCCTTGTCGATCTTGAGGATCACCTTGCGCCCGACCATCGCGTCGGCAAGCTCCGGCGGCGAGGTCTTCGCAGTGTCGAAAGTCGCGACCATCTCGCCGCGACGCATCACCGAGACGCGGTCGGTGAGGCTCATGATCTCGCGCAGCTTGTGGGTGATGAAGATGATGGTCTTGTTCTGGCTTTTGAGGACCCGCAACATCTCGAAGAGCTGATCGGCCTCGGCCGGCGTCAGCACGGCGGTCGGCTCGTCGAGCACCAGGATTTCCGCGCCCCGCACCAGCGCCTTGAGGATTTCGACCCTTTGCTGCAGCCCGACCGACAATTCGCCGACGGTCGCGTCGGGATCGACCTCGAGGCCGTACTCCTTGCCGAGCCCGGCGAGCTTCCTCCGGATCGCGCTCGCTCCCCCGGCGAGCAGCACGCCGCCCTCGGCGCCGAGCATCACGTTTTCGAGCACGCTGAGCGGCGGCACCAGCATGAAGTGCTGATGCACCATTCCGATGCCGTGGCTGATCGCCTCGCGCGAGGACCGGATCCGGACCGGCTCGCCGTTCACCCGGATCTCTCCGGAGTCGGCCTCGTAGAAGCCGTAGAGGATCGACATCAGCGTCGACTTACCGGCCCCGTTCTCGCCGACGACGCCGTGGATGACGCCGCGCTCGACGACGAGGTTGACGTTCCTGTTGGCGTGAACCGGCCCGAAGCTTTTGTCGATGCCGATCAGCTCGATCGCAGCAGGGGCTGTGCCGGCCTCGATGGTCACGCGTTTTCCCCCGACGGCGATCAGTACTGTGGATTCCCCTCTTCCCGCCAGACCGGGAAGAGGGCCGAACTAATCCTCTCCCCGCGATCCGAAGAGAGGGGATGCCATACAGTTCATTACATCGGGCACTTGTTGTCGGTCATGTAGTCGTGGACCTGGATCTTGCCCGAGATGATGTCGGCCTTGGCCTGGTCGGCCTTGGCCTTCACTTCGGGGGTAATCAGGTTCTTGTTGTACTGGTCGAGGGCGTAGTCGACGCCGCCCTCCTTGAGGCCAAGGTACTCCTCTCCGGCCTTCCAGGTCCCGTTCTTCGCGTCCATGAAGGATTTGTAGGTCGCGTTATCGACGTGCTTGACCATCGAGGTCAGCACATGGCCGGGGAACAGCCCGTTCTGGTCGGAGTCGACGCCGATGCCGAGCTTGCCGGCGTCGGCGGCGGCCTTGAGCACGCCCTGACCGGTCGCGCCGGCGGCGGCGTAGACGATGTCGGCGCCGCGGTCGATCTGCGACCTGGCCAGCTCGCCGCCCTTCACCGGATCGTTCCAGGCGGCGGGCGTCGTGCCGGTCATGTTGGCGAACACCTCGTCCTTGCCGCCGGAGGCGTATTTGACGCCCTGCTCGTAGCCGCACTGGAACTTCGAGATCAGCGGAATGTCCATGCCGCCGACGAAACCGACCTTGCCGGTCTTCGTCGTGTCGGCAGCGATCACCCCGACGACGAAGGAGCCCTCGTGCTCCTTGAACCTGAGCGACTGCACGTTCGGCTTGTCGACCGTCGCGTCGATGATGCCGAACTTGGTGTTGGGGAACTCGTCGGCGATCTTGCCGAGCGCCGTCGCCCACGCGAAGCCGACCGTCATGATCGGCGAGAAGCCGTCCTTGGCGAAATGGCGCAGGACCTGCTCGCGTTGGGCGTCGTTCTGGATCTCGAGATCCCGGAATTTGATGCCGGTATCCTTGCTGAACTTGGTCGCGCCGTTGAAGACGCCCTCGTTGAAGGATTTGTCGAACTTGCCGCCGAGATCGTAGACAATGGCGGGCTTGATCGTCTCCGCATAGGCCGCGGCGGAGGCGAAGAGCCCGCCGGCGACGAGCGCCGTCATGAGAGTGGATTTGAGACCGAACATTGTTCTCCTCCCGGAAATGGCGAGAGCCGAAGTCCGGCGCACGCCTGATGTCTTCAAGAAACTGACCGATTGGTCAAGATAAGGCACTCAGCGCCGGCGCTGTCAATGGCTGCCGGGTCGGGGTCGACCGCTTGCCAACGAACGCTTGGACAGTATGCGGGCGCATCTGGGAGGGCAAGACGAGCGCCATGATTTTCGGCGCGCCTTCTCCGTGGGGCGCACCGGGCTGGACTCGAGCCATGGCGTCAGTTGAACAGCGAGGAGACGCTTTCCTCCTTGGCGATGCGGGCGATCGCCTCACCGATCAGGGGCGCGATGGAGATGACGCGGATGTTAGGCGCGATCCGCACCGCCTCGGTCGGAGCGATCGTATCCGTGAGCACGAGTTCCTTGAGCTTCGACGAGGCGATTCGCGCAACCGCGCCGCCCGACAGCACGCCATGGGTGATATAGGCCGAGACGCTGGCCGCGCCGGCGTCGAGCAGCGCGTCGGCGGCGTTGCAGAGCGTGCCGCCCGAATCGACGATGTCGTCGACCAGAAGGCAGTGGCGCCCGCTCACGTCGCCGATGATGTTCATCACCTCCGATTCGCCCGCGCGCTCGCGCCGCTTGTCGACGATGGCGAGCGGGGCGTCGAGCCGCTTGGCGAGGGCGCGGGCGCGCACCACGCCGCCGACATCGGGGGAGACGACCATGACATTCTTGCCGCCTGCCCCACGCGACTGGATGTCGCGCACCATGGTCGGCGCGGCGAACAGGTTGTCGACCGGAATGTCGAAGAAACCCTGGATCTGGCCGGCGTGCAGGTCGACGGTCAGCACCCGATCCGCCCCGGCCCGGGTCAGGAGGTTGGCGACAAGCTTGGCCGAGATCGGCGAGCGCGGCCCGGGCTTCCGGTCCTGGCGCGCGTAGCCGAAATAGGGAATGACCGCCGTGATGCGATGCGCGGAGGCGCGCCGCAGCGCGTCGATCATGATCAGGAGCTCCATCAGGTTGTCGTTGGCCGGAAAGGAGGTCGACTGGATCATGAAGGCGTCGCGTCCGCGCACGTTTTCGAGAATCTCGACGAAGATTTCCATGTCGGCGAAGCGGCGCACATGGCACCCGGTCAGGGGCTCGCCGAGATAGGCGGCGATCGCCTCGGCGAGCGGCCCGTTGGAATTGCCGGCCAAAAGTTTCATCTTGCCCAGCACGGCCAATCTCCGCATGCGCGCCGCGCCCCTTCGGATGGCGGACGCGGCGGCTCATAGCAGCCGGCAAGGGCGCAAACAACATGACATTCAGAAGACGGACGCGATGCCGCGACCGCCTATCCACAAGCAAGAACCAAGGTCACTCGGCGTAGCTGAGGACCGCCGCCGGCGCCGCCTCGGGCGTGTTCGACAGATAGGCCGCGAGATCGTCGGCGCATTTGGCGGCGATGCTGTCGAGCGCCGCATCGGCGACCATCGCCCAGGGATCGTCCCCGGAGCCGCGGACGAGCATCGAGTCGCTGAGCCGCTGCGCCCGCTGCTTGTCGGGGGTGAAAACATCCCACACGAAATCGACGTTGGCCCCGTCCCGGGCCGGGGCGGCGCTGAGATAGCCGCGCACGAGATACCGCGCCGAGGTCGGCGGAGCGAGGGCGATCTGCCGCTCGGCGGCGGCTTGTTGCAGGCTCTGGTCAAAACGGGCGGCGAGCTCGGTGGGCGCCCCCTCGACTGAAACGATCGCAATGGTGGCGCCGGCCATGCTGGCGTCCGGTCGACGCACGAACTGCTCGCTCCCCTCGACGCCCGGCGCGACGTCACCCGCGGTCTCGACGCAGCCGGCCGCGCTGAGCGCCGTCATCAGCCCGAAGAGGCCGGTCGCCAACGTCCTCTGCGGCGCGAGTCCGCCGCCGCTGCCAAGTCTCACGCTGGACACTCCCCGCTCCGCCGCCGCGCCCCCGCTCCGGAAGATCGTTAACAAATCCTTAACGTGCGGATTGCTAGCCTCATTCCGCCATCAGGTCCAGCCCGGCCGAGACGAGGGTCGAGGGACGAAGCCCGCTATTCCATTGCGGGCGACGCCGGCCTAGATAGCCATCCATGACCGGTGCGGCCAAATCCTATCCTCCGGGCGAAGCGCCGGCGGCGGAGGCGCGAGAGCAGGCGGCGCTCGAGCGAGAGCTTGCGCCGGACGCCTCCCCCCTCGACATCGGCCCCGACGAGAGCTCCGCGGAGCCCGCGAGCCTTAGCCGCGGCGCCGAGGCGATCCGGAGCTTCTGGCGTCACGCGCCGTCCGGTCCCGGCGTCTACCGAATGATCGCCTCCGAAGGCGAAGTGCTGTATGTCGGCAAGGCGCGCTCGATCAAGAAGCGCATCGCCGCCTATCTGGCGCCCGAGCGCCAGCCCACCCGCATCGCGCGGATGATCGCCCAGACGCGCTCGATGGTGTTCGTCACCACCGAATCGGAAGCCGAGGCGCTGCTGCTCGAGGCCAATCTCATCAAGCAATTGAAGCCGCGCTACAACGTCACCCTGCGCGACGACAAGAGCTTTCCCTACATCCTGGTCTGCACGGAGCACCCGGCGGCCCGGCTCGTGAAACACCGCGGCGCGCGCTCGATCAAGGGCGACTATTTCGGCCCCTTCGCGAGCGCCGGCGCGGTCTTCCGCACGATGAACGCGCTGCAGCGCGCCTTCCTCCTGCGCACCTGCTCGGACAGCTTCTACGCGCACCGCACCCGGCCCTGCCTCCTCTATCAGATCAAGCGATGCTCGGGCCCGTGCACCGGCGAGATCGGGCTCGACGACTACGCCGGCCTCGTCGCGCAGGCGCGCGATTTCCTGTCGGGCCGGAGCCGGGCGATCCGCACGAGGCTCGCCGATGAGATGAGCAAGGCGTCGGCCGCGCTCGAATTCGAGAAGGCCGCGCGGCTCCGCGACCGCATCTCGGCGCTGTCGGCGATCCAGGGCGAGCAGAGCGTCAATCCGCGGTCGATTCCCGAGGCGGACGTGTTCGCAGTTTGCGAGGAGGCGGGGCAATATTGCGTCGAGGTGTTCTTCTTCCGCACCTACCAGAACTGGGGCAACCGCGCCTATTTCCCGCGCGCCGACCGGGCGCTCGCTCCGCAGGAGGTGCTCGACGCCTTCCTCGCGCAGTTCTATCTCGAGCGGCCAGCGCCGCGGCTCGTGCTCCTGAGCCACGCCGTTCCGAGCGCCGCGACCCTTTGCGAGGTCCTGACCGCTCGCGCCGGGCGCCGAATCGCCGTCGGCGTCCCGCAGCGAGGCGAGAAGAAGGACCTCGTCGACGCCGCACTGCGCAACGCGCGCGAGGCGCTGTCGCGCAAGCTCGCCGAGACGGCCAGCCAGGAGAAGCTCCTTACCGCGTTGGGGCGGGCGTTCGGGGTCGAGAAACCGATTCGCCGGGTGGAAATCTACGACAATTCCCACATCATGGGGACGAACGCGATCGGCGCGATGGTGGTCGCCGGTCCGGACGGCTTCGTCAAGAACCAGTACCGCACCTTCAACATCAAGAGCGCCGATCTCACGCCCGGCGACGACTACGCGATGATGCGCGAGGTTCTGACCCGCAGACTCACCCGCCTCGTGCGCCAGGGCGAGACAGCCGAGGAGGGCGAATTTCCCGACGCCCCCGACCTTGTCGTCATTGACGGCGGACGCGGGCAGCTCGAGGCCGCGCGCGAGGTTCTTGCGTCTCTTGGAGTGCAGGGCGTCGCGCTGGCGTCGATCGCCAAGGGCCCGGACCGCAACGCCGGCCAGGAGACCTTCTACGTCGACGGTCGCGAGCCATTCAAGCTCAGCCCGCGCGATCCGGCGCTGTTCTTCGTCCAGCGTCTTCGGGACGAGGCGCATCGCTTCGCTGTCGGAACCCATCGCGCGCGACGCAAGCGCGAGTTCGTCAAGAACCCCCTCGACGAGATTCCCGGCGTTGGTCCGACGCGCAAGCGTGCGCTCCTCTTCGCCTTCGGCTCCGCCAAGGCGGTCGCCCGCGCCGGCCTCGCCGACCTCGAGAAGACCCCGGGCCTGAACGCCGCGACGGCGAAGGCGGTGTACGACTTTTTCCGCGAGACGAGCAGGGGGTGACGCCGTCGTAAGCGGCGAATCCCTTCTGCTGCTTGCCGGAAAGGAGCCTGCCGCGGACCGACCCTGCAGCATTCGCGCCCGTCGACGTGGAGGACGCCACATCCTGCGGGGTGCGGCCAGTTCGGGTCGCGCGAGCTCGCCGTGACGCGGCAAGCTGCGCGCGAATCGCAATGCGCGTCGCGGTCGGAAGCCCAACTGCGGGAGCTGAAGCGTCGTTCATTGCAGCTTCATTCGGATTGTGGGAATGTGGCGCCGAACGGGCGGGGCTGGTCCGTTTGCGCGGCTCCCGCCGCGAACCAACGGCGGTCCCTCGCAGAAGGGGCGCCCTTTACAGCCAAGAGTACGGACGGGAGATTCGTTTCCATGAGAAAGATGTTGGCCCTCTCGCTGGCGCTGGGCGCGGCCGTCTCGGTCTCGGCCTGCCAGACCCCGCAGCAGCAGAACGCTCTTGTCGGCGGGGCGCTCGGCGGCGGGGCGGGCGCCCTAATCGGCTCGGCGGTCTCTCACGGCAGCGCCGGCGGCACGCTGGCGGGGGCCGCAATCGGCGCGGCGTCCGGCGCGATGGTCGGCGCCGCGGCGACCCCGCCTCCGCCGCCCTACGCCTACGGCGCCCCGCCGCCCTACGCCGGCCCGCCCCCCGGTCAATGCGCGCGCTGGGGCTACGACTACAACGGCAACCGCGTCTGCGTGGCCTATTACTGAGTGCTGACCCTCGTCTGCCCCGCTTGCTGGCCACCTTCCTCTTGCAAGCGGAAGGGGAAGGGATTCCTCGACTCTCCCGCTTGCGGAAGAGGCTTCGGGTGAGGGCCCGGATCGCCGCCGGCCCTCATGTCCCTCGTCCCCGACAGCCGCCTCGCCGCCCGCTTCGTCCCCTCGCCGAATTTCGGCGAGCGGCGCGGCGGCGGGCGTCCGAATTGCTTGCTCCTGCATTACACCGGCATGCCGACGGGCGAGGCGGCGCTCGATCGGCTGACGGACCCGGCGTCAGAAGTGTCGTCGCATTATTTCGTCTGGGGGGACGGGCGGATCAACCAGCTCGTCGCCGAGGAGGCGCGCGCCTGGCACGCCGGCAAGGCTTTTTGGAAGGGCGAGACCGACCTGAACTCGATCTCGATCGGGATCGAGATCGTCAATCCCGGTCATGACGGCGGCCTGCCGCCCTTTCCCGACCGCCAAATCGCGGCGACGATCGGGCTCGCGCGCGACTGTCTCTCGCGCTGGAGCATTGCGCCGGAACGGGTGCTGGCCCATTCCGACGTCGCTCCGGCGCGCAAGCGCGATCCGGGCGAAGTCTTTCCTTGGCGGCGGCTGTGGGAATGCGGCGTCGGCCACTGGGTCGAGGCCGCGCCGATCAGCGGCGGCGCGCTCTTCCGCCACGGCGAGGAGGGGCCGCCGGTCAGGGCGCTGCAGGCGATGCTGGCGCTCTATGGTTATGGTCTCGAGCTCACCGGCGTTTACGACCGGCGTACGAGCGCGGTGGTCCAGGCCTTCCAGCGCCACTTCCGCCCCGAGCGGGTCGACGGCGAGGCGGACGCCTCCACCGTCGCGACGCTGAAGGCGCTGATCGAGGGGCTAGCGTTGTAGGCGCCGTCGATGATCGCGCCAGCCACGCTCAGCGGGCCGCGGCTACCACCCATCGCGCCAGTGCGCGGACCGTTTCGACTGCGAGATCGCAGTAGCGCTTGAGCGGCCGGCCGAGCATGCCGGCGAAGCGGTCGACGTCGCCCTCCGCGGGCAGCATGCCGTCGGTATGGACCGTCATCCGCCCAGAATCGCCTCGTATGCCTCGCGCACGCGCTTTCGCGTTTCGTCGAGCGCCGCGGCAAAGGCCTCGAAATCGGGAAAGCCGGTCGCGGCGGCGATGCGGCGCTTGACCCCGGCGGCGGCCGTGTCGGGGTCGAAGGAGCCGGCAACGGCGAGGCGCATGAACTGGGTCGCGGCGGTGTAGAGGCGGTGGGCTTCGACGAGCGTCTCGGCATGGCCGGTCGCGAGAAGGCCGGCCGCGCCCGCCTTGTCGACCACCTTGCGAGTCGAGACGTCGAGGATGCCGGGCCGCACATGGGCGAAGGCGAGGCTCAGGTATTGGGCGACGAACTCGATGTCCATCAGGCCGCCCTTGACGAGTTTCAGGTCCCAGGGATCGTTGTCGCCTTTCTCGCGAGCGATCACCGCGCGCATCTTGCGCACCTCGCGGGCGATCCCTTCCGCATCGCGCTCGCGCAGGAGAATCTCGTGCACCACGCCGGTCACGTCCGCCGCCAGGCTCGCGTCGCCGGCGACAGCCCGCGCGCGCGTCAGCGCCATGTGCTCCCACGCCTCCGCTTCGTCCCGCTGATAGAGGGCGAAGGCGGAGAGCTGGGTCGCAAGCGGCCCCTGCCGACCCGAGGGCCTGAGCCGCATGTCGACTTCGTAAAGCCTGCCCGCGCGAGTCGGCGCGGTCAGCGCGGCGACGAGGCGCTGGGTCAGGCGCGAATAATAGAGGCCGGCGCCGAGCGGCCTCGCCCCGTCCGATTCGCCGGCGTCAGCCGGAAAGTCGTAAATGAGGAGGAGGTCGAGATCGGAAGCCGCCGTCATCTCGCGCGAGCCGAACTTGCCCATCGCGACGACCGCGACGCGTCCGCCGGGCACCGCGCCGTGGTCGGCGGCGAATGCGTCCTTGACCCGCCTCAACAGCGTCCCCACCAGCCCCTGCGCCAGCGCGCTGTACGCCCTCGCCGCCCGGTCGGGATCAAGGCGGCCCGACACGAGGTTGAGGCCGATGAGGAACATCTCCTCCGCTGCAAAATAGCGCGCCCGGTCGAGCGCATCCTCGAAGGTCCGCGACCGCGCCACATACGCGTCGGCCCGCTCGCGCATGTCATCCTCGCCGAGGCTCTCCTCGAGGTGGTTTGCCCGGCCGGGATCGATCGCCGAGTCGAGCACGTGCGGCCGGGTCGCGATCACTTGCGCCAGCCTCGGCGCGGATCCGAGCACGTCGCCGAACAGTTTGCGCACGTGCGCGTTCGAGCGCAGAATCGACAGGAGCTCGACTGAGGAGTTCATATGCGCCATCGCCTCGTCGAAGGCC
This sequence comes from Roseiarcus sp., assembly GCA_035656495.1. GTDB lineage: Bacteria > Pseudomonadota > Alphaproteobacteria > Rhizobiales > Beijerinckiaceae > Roseiarcus. Next base: position 26,872 of record DASRSL010000176.1, on the reverse strand, counting down.
GCGAGCGCCGCGTCGGCGTCCCCGGAGCCGGCGAAAGCCTCGAGCAAAGCGGGGGTCAGCTCGGTCAGCACCTCGCGCGCGCGAGCGCTGCGCACCGCCGGCCGGCGGCCGAAATGCCAGCCCCGGATCGTCTCGGCCGCCGCTTCCGGGCGGCGAAATCCGATCCTGCGCAGAGTCGCGAGCGTCTCAGGGTCGTCGACCACGCCGGTGAAGACGAGATTGCCGGCGGCGCCGCTCAGCGCCGGCGCGTCCTCGAACAGGCGCGCATAGTGCCGCTCGACCCGTGTCAGGTGGAGGGTCAGCTCCTTGGCGAAGGATTCGAGCCGCGCGTAGCCGCAGAACTTCGCGAACCGCGCGAGCTCAGCCCGCTCGAACGGCAGGCGCTGGGTCTGCTCGTCCGCAACCATCTGCAGCCGGTGCTCCACGCGGCGCAGGAAGGCATAGGCCCGGCTCAGGTCCTCGACCGCCTCGGCGGTCACCCATTGGTCCTCGTGGAGTTGGCGCAGCATCTCGAGGGTGCGTGACCCGCGCATCTGGGGCCGCCTACCGCCGAAGATGAGCTGCTGCGTCTGGACGAAGAACTCGACTTCGCGGATGCCGCCACGGCCGAGCTTGATATCGTGGCCGGAAACCACGACGCGCTCATGCCCACGCACCGCATGGATCTGCCGCTTCATCGCGTGGATGTCGGCGATGGCGGCGTAGTCGAAGTACTTTCGCCAGATGAAGGGGGCGAGCTCGGCGAGAAAGCGCCGGCCGAGATCGAGATCCCCGGCCACTGGGCGAGCCTTGATCAGCGCCGCGCGCTCCCAGTTCTGGCCGAGCGTCTCGTAATAGGCGTAAGCGCTGGCGGTCGAGAGCGCGACGGGAGTCGAGGCGGGGTCGGGCCTCAGGCGCAAGTCGACTCTGAAAACGTAGCCCTCGCTGGTCCGCTCCTGCAGGATGCGCGCGAGCGCCTTCGTCAACCGAACGAGGAGGGGAGCGGGCTCCACGCCCTCGGGGATCGACGCAGCGGCCGCGTCGTAGAGCACGATGAGGTCTATGTCGCTCGAATAGTTGAGCTCGCGCGCGCCGTGCTTGCCGAGAGCGAGCACGACCATTCCCGAACCGGTCTGCGGATCGGCGGCGTCGGCGTCGAGCCCCAGGCGGCCCATCCGCGCGCCCTGGCGCAGAAGAAAGCTCAGCGCCGCGCCGACGGCCGCGTCGGCGAACAGAGTCAAGGCCCCTGTCGCCTCGGCCACGTCCCAGACGCCGCCAACGTCGGCGAGCGCTACGAGGAGCGCCGCCTCGCGTTTCCAGCGCCGCAGCGCCCGCATCAGCTCCCCTTCGTCCGCGTCGCGCCGGACGGCGAGCGCCGCGACGATCGCGTCAAGCGATTCCCGCGGCGGCCGGGCGAGGAGGCGCGCGAGCCGGGCCGGATCCTCCGTAATGAGGCCCCAAAGGTATGGCGAATGGTCGGCCAGGCCGAGGAGGAGGTCACGGACCCTTTCGCTTCCAAGCGCCGGGACGAGGGCTTCGCCGTCCGGATCCTCGGCCAGGGCGGCGAGATTGCGCCGCGCCGCGGCCGGCGCCGCGAGGCGCGGGGCGACGCGCAGGCTTTCAGCCAGCGACGGGTTCATGCACGCTCCCGTTGACCGGCGGCCGCAGCAACAGCGGGGCCGGCTCCGCGGGCAACGTCACGCGCACGCGCAAACCCGGCTCGTTGTCCTCCAGTTCAACTGCGCCGCCATGCATCCGGGCGACGGCGGCGGCGAGCGAAAGGCCGAGACCGGAGCCCGGCCGCGAGCGGGAGCCTTCGAGCCGCACGAAGCGGTCGAGGACGCGCGCCCGGTCGACCGCCGCGATGCCGGGGCCGCGATCGGCGACCGTCAGCGCGATCGAGTCGCCGGTCCGCCGCGCGCGGATAACCACATCCGGCTTGACGTCCGCGAAGCCGCCCTCCTTCGGGGCGCCGTATTTGAGGGCGTTGTCGACCAGATTGGCAATCGTCTGGCTGATGAGCTCGCGGTTTCCGCGCGCGATGAGCCGGCCCTCCGTCTCCACCCCCAGATCAACGCCCTCCTCCTCGGCGATCGGTTCATAGAGCTCGGCCACGCTGCGGGCCGCTTCGCCGACGTCGAACGGCTGAAGCGCCTCGACGTCGCCGCCCGCCTCGGCGCGCGCAATGAGGAGGAGCGCGTTGAAGATCTTGATCAGGCTGTCGGATTCCTCGATCGTCTTTTCGAGCGCCGCCCGATAGCCGGCGGCGTCGCCGTCGAAGGCGAGCGCGGCCTCGGCGTGGTTGCGCAGGCGGGTGAGCGGCGTGCGCAGGTCGTGGGCGATGTTGTCGGACACCTCGCGCAACCCCTGCATGAGCTCGCTGATCCGCCCGAGCATCTCGTTGAGGCCCTCCGCCAGGCGGTCGAGCTCGTCGCCCGAGCCGGAAACCGGCAGTCTGCGGCTCAGGTCGCCCGCCATGATGCCATGCGCCGACGTGTTCATGTCGTCGATGCGCTTGAGCACGCGCCTTGCGACGAACAGCGCGCCGAGCGCGGCCAGCGCCGCGAAGAAGATCAGCGAAATGGCCAGCGCCCGCACCATGATTTTCTCGATACGGCCGCGGTCGGCGAGGTCGTGGCCGACCAGAAGGAGGAATCCCGGCGGCAGCCGATACACCCGGACGAGGGCTCGACGCATCCGCTCCTCGCCGACGTTGCTGTGGTAGTAGACCTCGACGAAGCCATGCTGTTCGAGGACGCCAAAGGGGATCTGAGCGACATTTCCCGCGAGCGGCTCGCCCGCGGGATTGGTCAGAAGGTAGAGCGACGCGCCGGGCTCGCGCTTGCGCATTTCGATGACCGAATAAAGCCCCATCAGGCCCTCGCGGTCGTAGTTGTCGATGAGTCCCTTGGCCTCGACGCCGATGGTCCGGGCAGTTTCCTCGTCGACCAGCTTGACGACCTGCCAAGCGACCGCCATCAGTACGATTCCGGCGCCGATGGCGCTGAGAGCGAGGATCGCCAGCGCGAGGCGAAAGGCGGTGGCGCGGAAAAGCTTACCGAGCGCCGTCACGAATCATGTATCCCGCGCCGCGTACAGTGCTCAAGAGCGGGGCATCGAAATCACGGTCGATCTTGGCGCGCAGGCGCGACACATGGACGTCGATCACGTTCGTCTGCGGATCGAAGTGATAGTCCCACACATGCTCGAGCAGCATCGTGCGCGTGACGACCTTTCCCGCGTTCTGCATGAGATATTCGAGCAGGCGAAACTCACGCGGCTGCAGGACGATCTCCCCGCCGGCGCGAGTCACCTTGTGGGAGAGCCGGTCGAGCGTCAGATCGGCGACGCGGAACAGCGTCTCCTCCGGCGAGCCTTTAGGCTTCCTGCGCGCGAGCGTTTCGACCCGGGCGAGCAGCTCTGAGAAGGCGTAGGGTTTGGCGAGATAGTCGTCGCCTCCGGCTCGCAGACCTTTCACCCGGTCGTCCACTTGGCCGAGGGCGGAGAGAATCAGGATCGGCGTCTCGTTCTTCTGATTGCGTAATGCGCCGACCAGGGTCAACCCATCCATTTTCGGCAGCATCCGATCGACGATCGCAACGTCATAGCCGCCTTCGACGGCCATGTCGTAGCCGGCAACGCCATCGTGGGCGAGGTCGACGACATGGCCCGACTCGCGAAAGGCCTTGGCGAGATAGGCCGCCGCCTCCCGGTCGTCTTCGATAACAAGGATGCGCATGTGGGATATATAGCGCGCTTCCGGCCCGACAGGCCAAAGGAATGGCGGCAGGTCCTCGGGGGGCTTGATAAGGACCTGCCGCCACCTTGTCGGGGTCGCGCGGGCGGGGAATGTGCGACCGCCGACTGGACAGGCAGGGCGCGCTTTGCGCTGGGCCGGGGACAAGCCCAAATACCCTGCCGTCCATTCCGGGCCGACGCCCACTCGAGGCGCCGACGGATCCCTACGACGCGCGGGTCGGCAGAGCGAGGAAGTGCTCGCCTTCCCCCGACTTCACGCGCATCAGAACGCTTTTCTTGCCGTCGCGCTTGGCCGAGTCGATCGCCTGAGCCACTTCGGACGGGCGGGTGACCGATTTGCCTGCGACTTCGAGGATTACATCTCCTTCCTTCAGACCCTTGTCCGCAGCCAAGCCATCCGGATCGACATCTGTCACGAGCACGCCGTCCTGGCCGTACCGCAGCGTAAGACCGAGGCTGGCCAGCGAGCTATCGGCTTTGCCGTTCCCGCCGAATCCGGTGTCCGCGCTCGCGGTCTTGTCCGGCGGCATGGTCCCGAGCGTCACGTCGATCGTCATCGGCGATCCGTCACGGATCAGAGCGATCGTCGCGGTCTTCTTCGGGCCGAGCGCCGCGATGCGCCGCGCCAGCTCATGCGGATCCGCCACCGTATCGCCGTCCACTGCCGTGATCACGTCGCCGCTCCTGATACCGGCCGCAGCGGCAGGCGAATTCTTCTGAGCTTCAGCGACGAGGGCGCCGGACGCGCTCTTCAGTCCCATACTGTCTGCAATGTCGGCAGTCACCGGCTGAATTTCAACCCCTATCCAGCCGCGAGTCACGACGCCGTTGTCCTTGAGCTGCTCAACGACGTTCTTGACCACGTCGCTCGCAATGGCGAAGCCTATGCCGACGCTGCCGCCGGATGGCGAAAAGATCGCCGTGTTCACGCCGACGACTTCGCCCTCGGCGTTGAAGGTCGGACCGCCCGAGTTGCCGTGGTTGACGGGCGCGTCGATCTGAATGAAGTCGTCGTACGGTCCCGAGCCGATGTCGCGTCCGCGGGCAGAAACGATTCCGGCCGTAACGGTGCCGCCGAGGCCGAACGGGTTGCCGACCGCAATCACCCAGTCGCCGACGCGCGGAGCCTTCGAGGCGAAGGTCACGAAGGGGAAGTCGCTCCCTTGCGCCTTTAAGAGGGCGAGGTCCGTCTTGCTGTCGACGCCGATCACCTTGGCCGGCATCGTCTTGCCGTCGGCGGTCGTGATCGTCACCTCGGAGGCATGGTCCACGACGTGATTGTTAGTGACGATGTAACCGTCGGCCGTGATGAAGAACCCCGATCCTTGGGCCTGAGTCAAATGCCGGTGCGGCGCGTTGTCGCTGTCGCCCTGACCGGGCAAGCCGAAATGATGGAAGAAGCGATAGAAGGGGCTGTTTTGCGGCAAGTCCGGCAGGCCGGGTATATCCTCCCCCAGCGAAGAGTCATCGCTGGACAGCTTGACCTTGACGGAAACCACCGCCGGCCTCACCCGGTCGACAATGTCCGCAAAAGAGCCTGGACCGGCCGGCGGCTGGGGCGCAATCGCCGACGGGGCGGCCGTCGCCGCGACCGGAACGAACGACTTCTCAAACGCGAAGCCGCCCATGGCCGCCGCCGCAGCCGCCGCCAGAAGCGCGGCCCGAAGAGAAGAACGTTGAGGAAGCATCCGCAAACCCCGCAATTGCGTCCGGCCTCACCCGGCCCGTCTGCGGCATTCTGCCGCTTCCGGCCTAACCTTTGGATGACGACAACATGAAAGCTTGGTAATGTTCACGTACAACCCGCTGGCGGCGCTCGCGTCGCCGACGCTCACACCGCTCATAGAGACGCGCGGGGTGCATCTTTGTTCCGGATGGATTCCCATTTGAGGCTTCGGAGCGAAGCGCGGCGACAACCTCCCCCGCCGGCCGCTCCGGGCGTGCGCGCTCATCTTCGGCGCTCCCGCCATAATGAGCCGGACCGCCGTCAGGCGCGGGGACAAAAGCCGGGCCCGAGGCTCGCCTTGTCAAGGGTGACGAAATGGAGGCGCGAGGCGCTCAGGCTTCGCCGGCGGTTGACTTCGGCTTTAGAACCTGGCGGCCGCGGTACATGCCGGTCTTCAGGTCGATGTGGTGCGGACGGCGCAGTTCGCCCGAATCCTTGTCTTCAACGTAGGTCGGGGCCTTGAGCGCGTCGGCCGAGCGGCGCATGCCGCGGCGCGAAGGGGAAGTTTTGCGTCTGGGAACGGCCATCGGTGCGACTCCGAAATCAGGCGCGCGCTTCGGTTTCGCCGCACGCGGTAAATTTTTAAGAAGCGCGGCTCTTACATGCAAAAGCGCGCCAGCGCCAGCCAATAATGCGGCGGGCGCGCCGCTTCAGGCCGAGCCTTTCGTTTCGAACGCGGCGAAGGCCATCGCCTCGCGTGGGTCGCGATCGGCCCAGAGGACGAACTGGAAAGCCTGATAATAGGTTTCGCAAGCGGTGACCGCCGCTTTCACAAGCGCCGAGCACTGGGACTCGCTCGCGCTCGCGCCGCCGGCGAGGCAGAGCGAGTGCCGGAACATCACCAGATTCTGTCCGCTCCACAGATCGAAATGCCCAAGCCAAAGCTGCTCATTGACGAGCTGGGCGAGCTCCGCGATCGCGGCCCGCTTGCGGCTCGGCGCCTTGAGGTCGAAGGAGCAGGCGATGTGAAGCGACTCCATTTCGGGTATCCAGGTGAATGCGACTTCGTAGTTCGCCCATTCCCCGGCGACGAGGATCGAGATCTCGTCGTCCTCGGCGCGGTCGAAGGCCCATTCGTTTACTGCGGCCAAGCGCTCCACGACGTCGACGGGATGTTCGGGCCGGTCGTCGGCGACAGTCTCGATCAAGCTCATCTCATGTCTTTCGGCGGGGGAGTCGACGCGATTGCGCACGCCTGGGATATGCTTCGACGAAGCCGACCGGTCCGACGCTTCCGCTCGACTTTCGGCGAGGAGAACCGCCGCAACTTGGGTGATTCGCAGAGAATCGTAAACCGCGCGCCGCCCTGCGTCCACAGAATCTGTGAAACGAATCAAACGCCTGCCGTCGCGTCAAGACTCATGGCGCCGCCGCAAATCGAGTCGGATCAAGGCTTTGCTTCGGCGAGCCTCGCTTCGAGCGCGGCGATCCGGGCCGCGAGCTTTTCGTTCTCGTCGCGCGCCCGCGCCGCCATCACGCGCACCGCCTCAAACTCCTCGCGGCTGACAAGGTCCATCCCGGCCATGATTCGTTCCAGCTGACCTCGGGCGAAGGTTTGCGCCTCCCGCCGGGCGCCGTCGGCGAGGCCCGCCGCATCGGTCATCAGGCGGGAAAGATCATCGAAGAAACGGCTGCTGGTCTGCGGCATGGAACGCTCCGGATTCGCCCCGGGGTCAGGAGAGGCGAGGTTTATGTGGCGCGGACGGAGAGCGCACGCAAGAGAGTCGGATTTCCGCCGTCGCCTCCTGGTTCCGGTGGCAGGCATGACAATCGACGCAGGCTGCGGCTAACATGGCCGTCCGCCGTCCGCCTTCGGGAAAAGCCCATGCGCGTCAAAGCCGCCGTCCTCGACAAGATCGGCCTCCCCCCGCCGTACGCCCAATCGCGGCCCCTCGGGATCGTGGAGCTCGACCTCGCTCCGCCCGGCCGCGGCGAAGTCCTGGTCCGCGTGAGGGCGGCCGGTCTCTGCCATTCCGACCTCTCCGTCATCGACGGCTCGCGACCTCGCCCGGTTCCGATAGCGCTCGGGCACGAGGCAGCGGGGATCGTCGAGGCGCTTGGCGAGGGCGAGAGCGACCTCTCGATCGGAGACCATGTCGTGCTCGTCTTCGTGCCGAGTTGCGGGCGCTGCGAGCCGTGCGCGGCGGGACGCCCTGCCCTCTGCGAGCCCGGGGCCAAGGCCAATGCGGCGGGGACACTGCTCTCCGGCGGGCGGCGGCTTTCCTTCCGCGGCGAGCCGGTCAACCACCATCTCGGCGTGTCCGCCTTCGCGCCCCATGCGGTCGTCGCGCGCGAATCCTGTGTGAAGATCGATCCGGACCTGCCGTTCGATGTCGCCGCTTTGTTCGGCTGCGCGGTGCTGACCGGGGTCGGCGCGGCTGTCAACACCGCGCGGGTCGAGCCTGGCGCCTCGGTCGCGGTGGTCGGACTCGGCGGCGTGGGCTTGAGCGCCGTTCTCGGCGCGAAGCTCGCCGGCGCGCGCCAGATTATCGTAGTCGACCTTTCCGACGAAAAGCTCGCCTTTGCGCGCGCGCTCGGCGCGACCGACACCGTCAACGCCGGGACGCCGGACGCAGCCCAGAGCGTCCGAAGCCTGTCGGGCGGCGGGGTCAAGGTCGCCTTCGAGATGGCCGGCGCCGTTCCGGCGCTCGAGCTCGCCTATGCCGTCACGGCGCGCGGCGGGACAACCGTCACCGCCGGTCTGCCGCACCCCGACAAACGCATGGCGCTTGCACCGGTCACCCTGGTCGCCGAGGAGCGCACACTCAAAGGCTCCTACATCGGCTCGGCCGCGCCCCTGCGCGACGTGCCGCGCCTGATCGCCCTGTTCAAGGCGGGAAAGCTCCCGGTCGACGCGCTGCTGACGCATCGGTTGAGCCTCGAGGAGATCAATGAGGGATTCGACCGACTGCGCGAGGGGATCGGCGTCCGGCAGGTGGTGGAGCTGTAGGGAGGGCATCTTGACGCCGGTTACGCTCAGCGCGGCGTCGGGGCGAGCGGTGGCCGCTGAGCGACCCCAAGTTCTCGACGCCGACCACTTCGACTTTCGCACTTGCCCGAATATCTACAGACCTTAATTTGATCGTTTGATCGGCGGGGTCAGTTGTCCCGGCGTTTTCAATGAGATGATCCCGCCGAGGCCACCCGCCATACTCTCATTTCGCGCGGGCACCGGGGTTGGAGCGCCCCCGCTTGGCGCCGGAGGCCAGCGCGAAACCCGCGGCGCCGAGCGCCAGAAGCGGGATGAGGCGCTTCACGCCGATCGCCTGGACGATCTGAACCGCCAGTAGAACGAGGCGCGGATCGGCAAGGGGCGACGAGGGGGGCGCGGCCACAGCGGCTCGCGCCCGCTCCTCCCGCCGACGACTGGCGGCGAGGATCAGGTAGACCGCCAGAAGGATCAGGGTCGCTGCGATGAACACTGCGGCGCCGATGAGGCAGGCGTCGACGAGGCCGAAGCGGTCCAGCGCGTAGATGAAGCCCGCGGCGCAGAGAAAGCCGAGCGCGATCGCCGCGGCGCCGGCCGAGGCGGCCGCCAGCGCCAAGAGCCGCAGCGTTCCTCTCGCCTCGCTCTTCCAGCGCTCGTAGAATTTCTCGAACATCCGCCCTGTCAGCGGCGCCAGGCGACGCCGATGACAAAGCCCACGCCCATGGCGATTGCAACCGCGGCGACCGGCCGGTCCTGGATGGCGTCGGCCAGCGTGTTCGCGACCGAGGACGCGGCGTCCTGGGCGGCGCTGGTAACGGCGCCGGCGCGGTCCGACGCGCCCGACATCGCCTGGTCGACGTTGGCGCGGGCCTGCCGCAGGCCGCGGCGGCCCTGGCTCTGGGCGACTTCGGCGAGCGCGTTGACTGCGTCTGCGATCTGTTGCGAGAGATGGGCGATATCGTTCTTCACGGCCGTCAGGTCCTTCTTGAGACGCGAGGCGGCGTCGTTGTCGGCTTCGCTCCGCGCGGCGTCCTCTGCGGCGTCGTTCATCGTGGCCTCCTCGAACTCCCGGTGAAGAACGCATATCCCGCGACGGGTGTTCCGGTCCAGCCCGAGCTGTTCGGACCCTCGGTCCATCAGGATCAGCCGAGGCCAGAAGCGGCGGGGCGAGAAAGGCCCTGAGCGACCCACCGGTCCAGAGGAGGAGGAGAGGGCGAAGGCGTCGGTCTTCGACGCGGCCTCGAGCCTGCATCCGATGATCGTCGGCGGACAAAGCAAGGGGAAAGCCGCGACTGGGCCGGGTTGTTCCGGGCGGTTTTGCCTGATCGGGAAGTGTTAGGACCGCGGCGGCGCCATCGCCTTCATGATCTGCGGCTTGACCTCGCTCTCGACCGTCTCAGCCGTCATCGGCCCGACGATCTTGTAGGCGATGGTCCCGTCGCCCCTGACGATGAAGGTCTCGGGCACGCCGTAGACGCCCCAGTCGATTCCCGCTCGTCCGTCCGGGTCGACGCCGACCTTGGCGTAGGGGTCGCCCAAGGCGCCGAGAAAGCGGCGCACATTCCCGGACGAATCCTTCTGCGCGACGCCGTAAATCGTGACGCCCTTCGCTTTGAGCGCGTCGTCTTCCGCGAGCGTCATCAGATAGGGATGCTCGAGGTGGCAGGGCTCGCACCAGGAGCCGAACACGTTGACGATGCTGACATGGCCCCCGCGGAGATCGGCGTCGGTCAGGCCGGCCGCGCCGTCGAGACCAGCAAGGTCGAGCGGCGGCGCGCTTCGCCCGATCAGCGCCGAGGGCAGCCGGGACGGGTCGCCGGCATTCAGCCGAACGAAGAGAAGCGCGGCGAGCAGGGCGAAGGCGGCGAGAGGCAGGAACGCCAGCCACCGACGCGGCCGGCGCGTCGTCTCGAGCGTTGCGCTCATCGAGGCCGATCCCTGGCGCCGCCCCGCATGGCCTCGAGCGTCCGGGTGGCCTCGTCGAGATGGGCGCTGAGGCGACGGTAGTCGAACACCACGGCCCCGATCATGGCGGCGATGACGGTCGCGGCGACAGCGTAGGCGGCAATGACGAAACCGATGTGGGGGTCCGACATCACCGTCAGGCGCCCCTGGCGGCGAAGGAGGGAGCGAGGCGGTCGCCTTCGGCGGCGGCGAGCATCGTCACGCGCGCGATGCGACGGCGCAGGATTTCGTTGCGGATCGACATCAGATGCAGGCTCAGGAACAGGAAGGTGAAGGCGAGCGCCATGACGACCAGGGGCCACAGCAGCGACGGCGCGATGGTCGGGCCGCCGAGGCGGAATACCGAGGCCGGCTGATGCAGGGTGTTCCACCAGTCGACCGAGAATTTGATGATCGGCAGGTTGACGCAGCCGACCAGCGTGAGGATCGCCGCGGCGCGGGCGGCGCGCGCCGAATCGTCGATCGCTTGCCACAGCGCGATGAGGCCGAGATAGAGGAGGAACAGCACCAGGACCGAGGTCAAACGCGCGTCCCACACCCAATAGGTTCCCCACATCGGCTTGCCCCACAGCGAGCCGGTCGCGAGGCAGATGAAGGTGAACCCGGCGCCGAGCGGCGCGGCGGCCTTCTGCGCCGCGTCGGCCAGCGGATGGCGCCAGACCAGCGTGCCGAGCGCGGCGAGCGCCATCACGCCGTAGACGAAGGTCGACATCCAGGCCGCCGGCACGTGCAGGTACATGATCTTCGCGCTTTCGCCCTGCTGATAGTCCGGCGGCGCCAGGAAGGAGAGCGTGAGGCCGACGGCGAACAAGACAGCCGTCGCCGCCGCGAGCCACGGCAGCGTCCGGCGCGTGTGATCGACGAAGACCGTCGGATTGGCGAGATTGGACATGCGCGGTTTCTTATTAGCGCTCCACTTAGCAGCTCCACGCTATAGCCGGCAATTGCGGCGGATCGGCGCAGCGGCCCTTTCCGGCGCGGTCCCGCGCCCCTTGTACCCCGCGCCGCCGAGGACGGGTCCATTCTTCGGAAAGGGCCTTCAGAAAGCTTCCGAAAGTTTCCGTCAGGTCTTCCGAAAGCTTCCAAAAATTTCAATTTCTTTTCCAACTCCTTCCCAAGATTTCACCAGCTAGCCGTGCATCAAAACGTGTCCCTTCGTTTTTTCGTCGCTTCGATCCCGGAGCCCTTCGTGCGACATCCGCCGAACTCCGACCGCGCCATTTCCATCGCCGGATTCAATCTTTCCAAGGGCTTGCGGCGCCATTTTCATCGCGCCTGCCGCCGCAGGACCAGTTCCTTTTCCTTTCCTTGCCGTTTCGCGGGCGTTGCCAATCAAAGGCTTGCGTCGGATCGAGTGAAAGCAGAGCTGGGCGCCCCCAAACAGTGTTCGCGACGCCGTGCGGGCAGGGGCGATAGTCAACATCTAAAAATCGGTCTTCCTTTCGATGCGCAACCCCTTGAGGCTGCGATCGGCAATTTCCCGTGGAGGGTGGTGCGGGTTCGAGGGAGCGGACAAGGGCGTTCTCCATCGCGACGGTTGGTAGAGTCGAGGAATGGCGCGGTTGCTAGCCGTACGGCGTCGCCCCGTCTCCGTTCCCCGCTCATCAGTAGGGTCGAAGACTGGCGCGCCGGTTTAGGTCGAAGTTCGTATTCTCCGCACTGCGCTCACCTGCTTGCTTCGCCCCAAGGCTTATGGGACCTATCCTGCGGGAACGACTTTCGGGGCTCCCTGCGCCACTCGGTAGCCCTTGAATAGCCCGAGCGTTTCGTACAGCCAGTCCCTACTCCGCCGTGTCCAGCCGAAGCCCTGTCGTTTGCGGGCTCGCAGCATATGGCGCCTGATCTTCTTTTCCACCCAGTCCTTCACGTAGCCGAAGCACTCACTGGAATGTCCCGCCCTAAAGTAGTTCACCCAGCCGCGCAGCACCGGGTTGATCAGCTTGATGACCCGATCAACCGGTTGCGACTGGTGACGTCGGAACACGTCCTTGAGCTTCGCCAGCAGCGCCGTCCGCTTTTTGAGCTTGGGCGTGTAGTGGGCGCGCCATCGGCCCCGCAGGCTGCGCACTCGGCGAAAGTCGAACCCAAGGAAGCCGAAGCTCTCGCCTCGGCATAGATCCACGATCAGACTCTTCTCCTCGTTGATTTGGACTTGTAGTTCGGCGAGCTCCTCACGTAGCCGCTTTTCCACCGCCGCCATCAGCCAGTCATGCCGCTGGTGAGCGTCGATCAAGATCACCAGGTCGTCAGCGAATCTCGCGTATTCGACGCCGGTGTACTTGCCGTAGCGCGTGGCCTCCTTCGCCCGCTCCAGCATCCTGTCCACCTCGGTGAGGTAGATGTTGCTGAGCAGCGGCGAAATCACCCCGCCCTGCGGAACGCCGTGCTTGCCGTTGGCTTTGAGCATCACCTTCAGCAGGCGCATCACGTCGCCATCGTCCACCCGCGCGGCCACTTTCGCCAACAGCCGATCATGCCGGACATTGTCGAAGGAAGCGGCCACAGACTACCCATCGTCGTGATGTTCCGGGTTCGGTGACGATCACCCGCGAGCGCCACGCCTTCGAAGGCCAATCGCTGACCGCGATCAGCAGCATTCGTCGGCAGGGCGTGCTCCTGGTTCTCGCGGTTTTGCCGGACGGAAGCCGGTCGCTTGTTCCAGCCGAGTGGACCGATTGGAGCCCCGAGCAGGCCGACCGAACGCCGATGGACGATAGCGGCGATGGCGACCACGATCTGGGCGGACTCGGAGATTTGCTTCACCTGTGCAAGGTCATCGACGCTCTTCAGCGGTCGACACGTCGAGTCGGCGCCGCCAAAGGAGAGCGGTCATGCAATTGAAACTGGCCTTCCTCGACCCACCCCATCTTGCCCGAGCCCCTCTCCAGCAGCGCCGCTGGCGACGGCGTGGCGGCAGCTCGACGAAGCCTCGCGCGTCGCGGCGCTCGAGATTCTCGCACGTCTCATCGCTCGCATGCTCTCCGCCAGATCGAAGGGGGAGGGAAGTGAAGGGGGAGGGAAGTGATGAATGAGCGCGCCAAGATCACGGCCAACCATCTTTCGCGTCAGGCGATCGTCTACCTGCGCCAGTCCAGCGCCGCCCAGGTCGAGAACAATCGCGAGTCGACCGATCGACAATATGCGCTCGCCGCCAAAGCCCGTGAACTCGGCTGGCCCGCCGATCGCATCGTCGTCATCGATGAGGACCTCGGGCTCTCCGGCTCTGGCTTTGTCGCGCGATCAGGGTTCGCCCGGCTGACCGCCGAAGTCGCCCTCGCCCATGTCGGCCTCGTGCTCGGGCTCGAGGTCTCGCGCCTGGCGCGCAACAACGCCGATTGGCATCGCCTCATCGAGTTGGGCGGCCTCACCGACACGCTGATCGGCGACGCCGACGGTATCTATCATCCCGCCCTCTTCAACGATCGCCTCCTGCTCGGGCTCAAGGGGCGCCATGAGCGAAGCCGAGTTGCATGTGCTTTCCAGCAGCTCCCGGCAGGATCGCCGGCCTGTTGGATGTCCTCGACGCGACGCCAGAGGCTCAGAGGTCGGCCGTCGTCGCGGCGGCGCAACGTCCCCGGGTCCACGTTCGTATCCTTGACGCGCCCATCCCGAATTTGACTAACAAAGCCGATGTGGACGCGAATGTGCTCCGACACCGGATTGAGGCGGTTCCAAGGATCCCCCGTCCCGTGATCGTTGCCGATGGGATAGACTAGAGGACAAGCAAGCCGGTCCCGCCGCTGAGCGCGTCGAGGGCGGCGTCTTGGTCTGGCGAGGAAAGCATCCTTATCTGCCACAGCCAGCCTTTCGACACGCGACTGCCCATCAATTGCGGAACCAAGGTCGAGACGGCCAATCCGACCAAGGCCGGAGGGGTGCCCGCCATGGCGCGGGTGACACTGGAGGCGAAGCTCTATGCCGGCGTGTGCCTCGTCGTCCGCGACACCCCCTGGCGGTCCCGCCTTTGATGTGGCCCGCAACGACGCCGGCGACGGTCCGGGAGCCTGTTGTTCATTTGTTCATCTGGAAACCGGAGCCAACTTATTGGAATTGTTAGAGGGCCCTTTTCAGCCATTTTCCAAACGCTTCTTGAAATCGTTGAATAATCAAGCTGATTTTGATTCCGCCGTCCCAGGCTCGAATCCTACCGCCCAGCCAACTTTTACAAACACTTAAAACTCCTTGCAGGCCTTGCAGGTGAAGCTGGCTGTCGCATCTCAGCATGGCGATCGATTTTTTTCGCTCCGCGGCGCCTTTTGACGTTGGGACGGCAAGGATAGACGAGCGATTGAAGACAGCAGACTTGAAGTTTCGGCCTCCGCTTCCTCTAAGATCGCATTCGCCAATGAGCGCATCGAGGCCCGCATCCAACGCATCCTCACATTGGGGAATGTCACCAGAATACCTTACTGATTAACCAAAATCGCGGGAACAGGTTTCCGTTTTGGTCTGTTCTGGTCGCGGTCGACCGTGGCCCCTGGGACGCAAGGCGAAAGCGCGTGGCAAATCAGATCCCGCAGCAATCCGAGCGGCGCTCGCTTAGGGACGATCCGCGCCCCTCAGCCGTATCGTCGGCGCTCCCAATCGATCCAAATCGGCCGTCCACCATGTATATGGGGCCTGAGAGGGACGACCACAGCGAGCCGTTCGGCATGCCGTTCGCGAACCGCGAGGTGGCCGACATCGTCGCCAACGAACTGAACCAGCATGACCGAGGCATGTGGTTCTACAACGTTGAGCGGAACATCGAGTGCAAACGGTGGATCATCGTCAGGAAGCCGGACAACGTCCTTTTGCAAGCGCGCGGGGACGAATACCACGCGAGACGCCCGTATGGTTCGCCTTAGCCCGTCTTTGCGGATTGCCCTGTTTTTTCGAGTCCCTCTGAAAACAGAGAAACTCGCAGATTTTGTCTGCCGCATATGTTTTCACAGCTTGCTCGCTGGCGTTTGTGACCAGGATCTTCGTGCTTTTGCCGCTGATCCAGCGGCTAATGGTAAGGACGAGCCCACGCTGCGGGAGGGCTTACTGTCGATAAGGGGGCGAATTTCGTGGACCTGCGCACATGACAGTTGGCGCCAGCGGCGGCGCTGGACCGCAAACGGCGCGTCCGCAACGCACGCCGTCGAACAGAAGTCAGCGCGCGCTCGACTGGTTGAACTTCTTCATAGCAGATGCCGAAACGGCGTTCGGGCCATTCGTCGCACTCTATCTCGCGCAGGAAGGCTGGCAGCAGGGGAAGATCGGCACCGCCATTGCTGTCAACAGCGGAGTCGCCCTTGCGATGCAAGTCCCTGCGGGCTTGCTGATCGACCGGATGCGCAACAAGCGGTTAATTATAGCCGCCGGACTGGCCTGCATCGCGGGCGGTTCCCTCGTCGTCAGCTTTTTCTCTGCTTATCTGCCGGTGCTCCTCGCGCAAGCGCTTCTGGGTTCGTCGGGTGCGACGCTTCGCACCGCAATCGCGGCAGTCGCGCTCGGACTGGTGGGACATCGGCGGCGCGGCGATCGTCAATGGACGCCTTCTTCGAGGAGCCGCCGGAACTGCCGGAGAATTCGGCCATATCCAAGTCGCCAAACACGGCCGCCGTTGCAGTTGCGGGCAGCTCGGCTGTCTCGAGGCTTCGGTTAATCTGGCCGCGGTCGCTCGCAACTACAAAGGTTCCGACGACCTCAAGGAGAAAGAGCTTCTGGCGCTGCCGGCAGAAATCGCACGCGACGCCGCGACGGCCGACAGGTCGGCCATGAAGGCCATCGGTTCATTCTCGCGTCAGCTCTCTGCGGGTGTCGTTCCGCTCGTGAATATATTCAACCCCACGACGATTATCCTCGGTGGCTTGATGAGGCCGATCTTAGAGCTTTGCCTGGACGACATCCGCGCACGCGTCGCCGCGGGAATCGTCCCCGGCGTCAAAGTCCCGGAGTTCCGGTTCTCGGCCCTCGGAATTCTCGATTGCGCCATCGGCGCCGCGTCCATCGCGCATCACCAGCTGTTCGATATCTCCAACTTCGAACTTTCCCACCGCAATCGTCTTCTTGAACTTCAAGACCACTAATTGGTCCGTGATCGGCGCAACAACCTGCGGGGACGATGGTCACCGGATTAATATTGGAGATGATGTTTCAACTACACTCCAATCTGGGTGCTGCCATCGCACGAGGAGTTCCGCAAGTGCTGCCTCGTCCGGCTCGGGCAGCAACGGTCCTGGCCAGTCGGCAGCAGTCGCTGGTGCTTCCATTGACGGCGACGAGCTGCGCGCCGGCCACAACGATTTGTGCAATCTTGCTTTGGGGCGCACTTGCCGGCGCGAGCACTACGGCGGCGAGGCCGCATAGGCGGCGGCGGAGGCGCCGGCATTGCCGCTCGAGGAGAGGATAATGCCGGCCCTGCCGTAGTTCTTGGCGAGCGAGGTGGCCGCAGGCCGACGATGCGGCGCCCTCCATCGCGGCGCGAGCGCAGCGTTACCGCCGACATGTCCTCATCGAAGCGCAGTTGCGGATTAGCGCCGCCGCTCCGGCGGTCCCAGCTTCTCGTCGCCGACCTCCGGGGTTGTCTCCAGTCAGGTCCGGCATGCCGCCCGAAATCAAAGCGAGCGCGTGACGGTGACCATCTTGATCTCCGTCATGGCTTCCAAAGTAAGCCGGCCGCCCAGCCGACCGACGCCGCTCCGCGTGCCCGAGCCGCCGCCAAACGGGAGATGGATCTCCCAGTAGGTGCTCGAGTCGTTAATGTTGATGATCCCCGCCGGGATGGCTTCGGCGAAGCGGAGCGCTCGGTCCATGTCGCGGGTGAAGACGCCCACGGACAGACCGTACTCGCTGTCCAGGGCGAGCGACATCGCTTCCTCGTCGTCGCGGAAGGAGAGGATCGGCGTCACGGGGCCGAAAGTCTCCTCGCGGTTGATGCGCATTCCGCGCGTGACACCCGTCAGGACGGTAGGCTCGAAGAAGAGGTCGCTGCCGAGATCGGGGCGCGCCTTGCCGCCCGTGAAAACTGTTGCGCCCGCCGCTACCGCGTCCTCCACGTGCTCGCGCACCTTCGCCGCGACCTTCGGATTATTGAGCGGCCCCATCGTGACGCCGTGATGCAGCGGGTCGCCGAGGATGTAGCTCCGGGCGTGCCCGGCGACGCGCGCGGCAAGCTCGTCTGCGACGCTCTCGTGCGCCAGCACCCTGCCGGTGGCGGCGCAGATCTGCCCGGCGTTGGAGAAAGCGCCCTTTGCGGCGGCGGCAGCGGCCTTCGTAAGGTCGGCGTCCTCGAATACGAGCAGGGGGCCGTTGCCGCCAAGCTCGAGCAGCATCGGCTTGCCGGCGCCGCGCCCTGCGATGGTTCGTCCGGTCGCCGCGCTGCCGGTGAAGCCGATTCCCGCGGTGTCGGGATGGGCGACGATCTCATCGCCCACGACCGGCCCCTCGCCTATCACGAGATTGACGACGCCGGCCGGCAATCCGGCCGCCTCGATCGCCCGTATGAGTTCGACGGCCGCCATGGAAGTCGTGGGCGCCGGAACCCAGACGATGGTGTTGCCGGTGGCTATTCCGGGCGCGAGATACTCAACCGGAATGTTCACTGGATAGTTCCACGGCGTGATGACTGCGTAGACGCCTCGTGGCTGGCGCAGGGTCATGACGAGTTTGGTCGGGTCTTCCACCGGCAGCGTCTCGCCCCGCATCTGGCGAACGAGTTCCGCCGCGAGTCGGAAGCCGTCGGCGGCCTTGGCGACTTCGCCCATGGCCTGCGGGAGCGGCTTGCCTTGCTCTCGGCTGAGAGTATGCGCGATGTGTGAACGGTTCTTGTCGATCGAAGCCGCGATGGCGACGCACATTTCCGCCCGCTTCCACACTCCTGCCTTGGCCCAGCCGGCGCGTGCCGCCTTGGCGGCGGCGATCGCCTCACGCGCGATGGCCCGATCGCTCCTCGGGAGCCACGCGATCTGCCGTCCGGTCGCGGGATTGATGGCGGGCGACCGCTCCGGCGCGTCGGTCCATCTGCCGTCGATGAAATTGCGCAACGTGTCCATGAAACGCCACCGTCCTTCCCGTTACGCGCTCCGCCATTCGTCTCCGATCACACTGCCTTTTGCGACCAGCGCTCGCCCGCAGTGATGACTTCAAGAAGCATGCAACGAAGCCAAATTCCGGCCGCCACACAACGGATCGTTGCCCGGCGGTAAAGATCGAAGCACTTTCTTCAAACCGTGATTAGCGTTCGGACCAAGCCACCTCGCGCGGGACTTCGCAGCGACGTCGGCTACTTGCGCCCAACGCTGAAATAGCGGAACCCCCTCTTCCTCATGTCTGATGGCGAATAGATATTTCGTAGGTCCACAATGATCGCCTCGCTCAGTGCGTTTTTAATGCGGGCGAGGTCGAGCGCCCGAAACGCGTCCCACTCTGTCACGATCACCAGCGCGGAGGCGTCTTCCGCGCAAAGATAGGCGTTTTGACAAAAGGTGACGTCGGTGAAGACTTGCCTGGCCTGCTCCATCGCCTGCGGATCATAGGCGCGAATATTTGCGCCTGCGGATTGCAAGGCAAGAATGACGTCAATTGCGGCGGCCTCACGGATGTCGTCGGTGTTTTGCTTGAAGGCAAGGCCCAAAACCGCGACCGTCTTACCCGCTACGCTATCGCCGCACGCGGCGATCACCTTTTGCGCCATCCGGTTCTTGCGCGCCCGATTCGCCTGCGCGACCGCTTCAATGATTGTCGCCGGCTCGCCGAGGTCTCGCGCCGTCCGGGCCAGCGCCAGCGTATCCTTTGGGAAACAAGAGCCGCCGAACCCGGGGCCGGCATGCAGGAACTTCGCGCCGATACGGTTATCCAAGCCTATGCCGCGCGCCACGTCTTGCACATCCGCGCCGGCTTTTTCACAAATGTCCGCCATCTCGTTGATGAAAGCGACTTTGGTCGCAAGAAAACCGTTGGCGGCATATTTGATCAATTCCTGCCGCCGTCGGTCGTGATGTATGGGGCGCGGTTCCCGAAGCCGTCACGGTATGTCGAATGCGCTCGAGAGATAGTTGCCGCTGGCGTCGGTGTACCACACCGTATACTCATCGGCGCCCGCCACCATCCCAGGCCACCTCGTATCCGGTCGCGCTTTGCTCCGCGCCGACCGGCTCCCGGGGATTGCCAGAGTCGCTAAACTGCCGTCGACGACGGGCGACCCGCCGTAGCTCAATTCAACTGCCTGCCCGCCGTTGGGCTTGAGAAAATAGTTGTTCCCATCCTCAACCAGGCTGGTCGACCCGAATGACTCGAATGTGGTGAACAACGTCACTGCTCATCATTGAACCCCTACTTATGGGTGAAAATGATAGCGTCTTCCCCTCGCGCATGCGCAATGCGCATAACATCGCAGGTCGCTATGCGATTTTCGTGGCAGTGACTTCAAAACAACAGGCAGGGGGAATCCTTGGCGTCGATGGCTCGGCGCGCGGACCCAACGGTCAAGTATGGGTGATGATCGTGGTCGACCCGGAGGCGATGTGAAAATCTCCTTGCGCGTAGTCGCCGACGAAGGTGAAGGCGTGCTTGGTCGTGGCGCCGTTCGCGAGCGTCAGCGTGGTCACTCCGGAAACGTCCGAGATGCTGGAAAATTTCCAGTTCCCCAGAAGGTCGACTGCATCGCCCGCCGCAAAGCCCGAGATCTCGCCCCAGAAGTTCGTTGGCTTGGTGAGATCGAGCGTGCCGCCGCCGCTCCCGAAGACGATATCCTGCGAGCCGACCGTCGCGCTGCTCGCCACCGCCGCGTCGAACTCCAGCACCGAGGAGGACGCGCCAGAGATCGTGGAGATCGTGTCGGGCCCCGGCGTCGCCACGGCGCCGCCGATCACCGCGCCCTTGAAATCGAGCGTACCGGAGGAGACGTAAATTCCCCCGTCGACGGCGCCGCCGCCGGTGTTGACCCCGGTGTTCGTCACTTTCGGGGTGATCACGCTCGCGCCGGTCCCGCTGGTCTTCTCCAGGAGACCGTTGTTGGTGATCGCCGACGACGTCGATGTCCCGCGCGCGATCCCGCTGTCGTCCGTGATGTCCCAGGTTCCTGTCGCCGTAATGGTAAGCTTGGCGACGTCGCCGGCCGCGTCACCGACCGTCACGGAACCACCGCTCTGGGCCAGCGCGCCGCCGTCGCTGAAGGTCGTCTTTCCGCCAATGGTCAGGCCCAAGAGCGTGGTCGTCCCCTTGGCGGTAAGCGTCTTAGAGCCGCTCGTCGTCGCCCCCGCGAACGAATCCGTTCCGGCCAGCGTCAGGCCGCCGCCCGTGAGGTTCAGCGTCGTTCCGACGCCGGCGCTGAACGCGCCCGCATAGGTCAGGTTCTCGGCGAGCGTGACGCTGGTCCCGCTCCCCGAGATTGTCCAGTGCGAGACCGGAAGCGACGCGTCGCTGTCGAATGTCGTCGAGCCGCCCGCCAGCGCCAGCGCTCCCGCGCCGCCGACCCTGCCGCTCAGGCTCGTGGTTCCGCTCATCGTCAGCGCATCGCCGCTTGAAATTTTGACGGTCGAGCCCGCGCCTTCGCTGAAGCTCCCCGAATAGCTGAGGATCTCCGCGAGCGTGAGCACGGTCGACGAGCCGGTGAGCGAGAACGCGGGCGCGTCGATGACCGCGCCACCGCTGAGAGTCGCAGCCCCGCTCGTCGCGTCGAGGGAGACGATGTGAGAATTTCCGTTGAGCCCGCTGAGGTCGCCCACGATGTTCGGCAGGCTGTCGGCGACAGCGAGCTGGAAGGGCGTGGCGTTGGCGTTCTGGAGCTTGGAGATCGCCGTCGCGTCGCTCGTCAGCTGCGCGACATCGACGCCGATCGCGCCGTTGTCCGAGATGGTGATCGAGCCGATGTTCGAGCCGTCGAGCCCGTCGAGGCCGGCCGTGATGTCGGCCGCCGTGTCGGTCACCGCAAGCTGATAGGGCGTCGCGTCGGCGTTCTGGAGCTTGGAGATCGCCGTCGCGTCGCTGGTCAGCTGCGCCACGGAAACCCCGATCGCGCCGTTGTCCGAGATGGTGATCGAGGCGATGTTCGAACCGTCGAGCCCGTCAAGGCCGGCCGTGATGTCGGCCGCCGTGTCAGTCATCGCGAGCTGACAGGGCGTCGCGTTGGCGTTCTGAAGCTTGGAGATCGCCGTCGCGTCGCTCGTCAGCTGCGCGACATCGACGCCGATCGCGCCATTGTCGGAGATGGTGATCGAGGTGATGTTGGCGTCGTCAAGCTGGTCGAGCGCGGCGGAAATGCTCGCCGCGGTGTCGGAGATCGCAAAGCCGCCGGAGATCTCATCGTAGAGCGAGGCCGCCCCGAGATATTGGGCGACGGTCGCCGGGACCGGCAGGGCGATGACGTTCGTCCCGCCCGCGACGGCCTGGGTCACGAACGCGAAGTCGGAATAGGCGCCGTCGAGCTGCAGCGTCGCGACGGCCGTTCCGTTCTCGGAGACGACGAGCTGGCTCGAGCCGTTGACGCTCGCCCCGTTCGCCGTGATCCCAACGAGATCGATCGTGTCCTCGAGGGCGAAGCCGCCGATGGTCGCGCCGAAGCTCGAGGGGGAATTGAGCGTCAGCGCCGCGTTGGCGCCGTTGAAGGTGGCGGTCGCGCCGCTCGCGATCGCGCCGCCGGCGACGAGATCGGCGCCGCCGTCGATCCGCAGGCCACCCGTCCCGGTGACTGCGTCGGTCAGGGTCAACGTCCCGCCCGAGGCCTCGATCGTGCCGGAATTGGCGAAGGTCGTCACGGTGACCGTCCCGAAGCCGATCAGAGTCGAGCCGGCGGCGTCCGTCAGCGACGAGCTCGATCCGCTCGACCTCAGCGTCCCGCCGCCGAGCTGGATCACCCCGTTGTCGAGGTTGGTGAAGACCGTCGGACCGATGGTCGCCGTTTCGCCGTTGGCGACGTCGATCGTGCCGCTGTTGGTGAATGTCGTCGCAGAAATGGTGAGAGTGTTGCCGTTGGCGTCGATCGTGCCGCTGTTGGTGAAAGTGTTTCCGCTGATCGTGAGGGAACTGGAGCCCGTCTGGCTGATGACGCCCTGATTGACGATGGCGTCGCCTGAGGAGCTGGTCGTCTGGATCTGTGCGCGTCCGGTTACATTGATCGTGACGCTCGGCGCCAGGGTGAGAACCTGGGCGCCGGCGCCGGCCGTGTCGTTTTCGTACAGATGGTCGAGGAAGCTCGAACTGCCGAGGTTGATCGTCTCGTTGCTGACGGTCTGGGTGTTGTCGAACTTGAGCTGAGAACCGAAACCCGTGACGTTGATCGTGCCAGGCCCCGAGCCGGACGAGCCGACGACGGTCGCGCCGTTGGCGAGATCGACGGTCTGCGACATGCTTGTCGAGGTCAGGTTCAGCGGCCCGTCGAAGGTCACCCCGCTTAGCGTGCCGCCGTTGTTCGCAAACCCGACGCCGGCCGATGTCGCCGTTCCGCCCGTGATCGCGCCGCCGTTCAACAGGACGAGCTGACCGAACGACGCCGACCCGTCCAACGTTTGACCGGAATTGTTGTAGGTCCCCGCGATATTGACCGTCCCGTTGGAATTCGTGATCGAGCCGAGGCTTGCCGCCGACATCGATCCAAGGAGAGTGAGGCTCGCGCCGCTCGCGAGCGTGATCGAGCCGAGGTTGCTCCAGGCATTGGCCGGATCGATGGTGAGCGACGAATTCGCCTCGATCGTGATGAGGCTCGAGGCCGTCGTCGTGAAGGTCGTCGGCTCGATCGTCACATTGTCGCCGTTGGCGACGTCGATCGTGCCGCTGTTGCTGAATGTCGCCGCGGAGATGTCGAGCGCGCCAGCTCCCTTGGCGTTGATCGTGCCGCTGTTGGTGAAAGCGTTTCCGGCAACGTACATGGTTCCGTCGCCGGTCTGGTTGATGACGCCCCGATTGACGATCCCGTCGCCCGACTGACCGCCGTCGGAGAAGTGCGAAAATCCGGTTGCGTTGACGACTACGCTTGACGCTAGCGTGAGCACCTTGTTGCCTGCAGCGGCCGTGTCGTTGTCGTTCAGGTAGTCGGAACTGCGCGAAGCGCCGAGGTTGATCGTGACGTTGCCGACGGTCTGCGTGTTGTCGAAATTGAGCACGGACGAGTAACCCGTTACGTTGATCGTGCCCGGGCCTGACCCGGACGAGCCGACGATCGTCGTTCCGTTGGCGAGATCGACGGTCTGTTGCACGGTGGCCGAGGTCAGATTCAGCGGTCCGTCGAAAGTGACGCCGCTCAGCTTGCCGCTGTTCAACGCCAAGGTTCCCGCGGTCGAATTGATCGTCCCGCCCGCGATCGTGCCGCCGGCGAGCGTGAGCGTTCCGCCTGTCTGGCTGAGGATTCCGCCGCTGAGGTTCAGCCGGCCGTTGGTGTTGATGCTGAGCGAGCCGCCGGAGAGGTTCAGCGCCCCGACCGTCAGCGAGCCGCCGGTTCCGTTGGCGACGTTGAGGGTTCCGTTGCTCACCGTGAGCGTCCCGCCGATCGTCAGCGAGGCGGAGGCGCCGTCGTCGTTGAGGGTGGCGTTGGCGCTCGAGAGAGTCAGCGCGCCCGCGACGTCTGCCGAGCTGACGGAGACCGTATAGGCGCTGCCGGTCGCCGCGATGGTCGCGGAATCCGTCGATGTCGGCGGGGCACCCGAGGGCGACCAGGCGCCCGCGGCGCTCCAGTCTCCGTTGCTCGCAATTTGCCAAATATATGACGTCATGTGAGCCGCCCTCTGATTACGCTGGTCGCCACGACGAACCGCTTCGTTCCGACGCTCGATTTCCACCCTGACCCTGCGCTCGCCTGCAGCGCAGGCTATTAATAGACGAATTGCAGGCGTCGACCGCCTTTGCGAAGAAAAGCGATTCTATTAGAAAAATCTACGAAGCCGAGTGTCTAAAATGATCGCTGGCTGAAGCTGCTCCTTCTTCGCCAAGACCAAACTCATCGCCTATCTGGTCCCCAGGTCGCCGGCTCTTTTGTCCGCCACATGCTTCTCGCAATGAACGAGCCATCCGGCGCAGACGCTCCGTGCACCTCGACGTTTTCGCCAACGAACGGGACGACGGACTCATATCGTTTGAACGCATCCGTGAGGTCGACGGACACGCTCGCCCCCTTGCGCAATCGAAGACCGATATGCCCGCCGCTCACGCCGGTGATAGTCCCAAAGAGCTGCGGCCCGCTCGGTTGAGTATTCAGCGGAGTTGCGATCACTTTCAAAGGCGCAGGCTGTTTCACAGGCGCAAGTTGGCCCGACAGTCCAAAAATGGTCAGCGCCTGATAGCTGGCGACATAGACTCTGCCGTTCGCCACCACCGGAACGATGTTGGCGTTTGCGTGAATACTCGCCCAGGTTCCCGCGACTCCGGAGTAGAGGAGCTGGAACGTTCCGCCTTGCGCCGCTGCGTTGAAGGCGTACAGGGTCACATTGGGCGTGGTCGCCGATGTCGGCCGCCCGACGGCCCAGATGATGGCGGAGCCGGCCTGGGTTCCGTTCGAAGAAACGCTGGTAAAAAAGCCGTTGTCCTGCACGGAGACCGGCATCGTGTACTGGGCTTCGGGCCCGCTCGGAAACGATGCCGTGTTCTGGTACGCGCTAAGGGTGGTGGCGCTGGTGACGATGCGTCCCACTCCGTCCGATCCGACGAAATACGAAGGACCGCACCAACATTTTACGATCGCCCTCTTCACCGGCTTGTCCGGGCCGCCCGGCACATAGCCGCCCATCATGCCGAGAGCGCGTTTCATGACGTACAAAGCGCCGGGCTTCCCCAGGGCGACTACGCGAGGCGGAATCCCCGGCAGGTCGGGCACCACCATCACGCCGCCCGAGCTGAGGTCGTCATCCTTCGCGTCGAGGGTCATGACGTCTTGCGGCATGAAATAGTCCTTGACCGTCGTAAGGTCGGGGGACAGCCTGACGGCGCTGTCCTCGAGGTTATGCGCAACAACCCCGTTCGAATTTCCGGTGGAAAAGAAAAGGTCTCCGGAGGCGTCGGAGGCGATGCCGTAGCCAGACATCCATATCGACGACAGATAGAAATTGTTGAACTCGGGGCACGTCGCCGAGCATGGAGGCGTGTCGGAACTGACTTGGATGTTCATCAATTCGTTGGACGTGTTGGGAGGCTGCTGATTCGCCGGCAGCGGCTGCAATGTCGCCGCGTTCCAACCCAACACCATCCCGCGCGATACGTTCGCGTTACCGTCGCAAAAGGACCCGAACCCGGCATACACGTTGCCGTTCGCTTCCAGCAACGCAGGGCGCTGCATCTGATAGGTCGCGTTGAAAGTGTAACCGGTTTGTCCGTCATCCAAAAGTCGAGACGCGCTAATGACAGTATTGGTAATCTCGGATAAATCCGGTATCGTCAGCTCGTGAATTCGGTATACCGGGGTGCTATTTTCGTCCGTATAAGTGACGACATACATGACCCCGGCTGCGGCGTCGATCACCGGCGTCGACCTGATCCCGAAGCTGGGCCCCTGGTTGACGCATCCATGGGCTGATGGCAGAACTGGATTCCCGAGATTAACGCTTTGAAGTATCGTGCCCGCCACGGCGTCGATGGCGTAGACGGTGTTGTTTTCGGTTGCGACGTAAACGACGCCGTCGACGACGAGAGGTTGCGCATCGACTCGAGCGTCAAGCGTCGTCTGCGCAACGACTCCAAAAGAAGAGCTGTTGACGTTGCCGGTCGTCAGAACGGTTTCGTTGGAATTCCACCCCGTTCTGAGATTGTCGTAGTGATAGGTGGTCACGTTGACTTGAGCTGACGCCGGACCGAGCCCCACGCAACAGGCCACGCCAAAGATCGAAAGCGCGGATCGATAATACATTCTCGCCCCCAAAATACTGGGATCGAACGCCCGCTACGAAGCGCGACTTACTCGGCTCGACGTAGAAAGATCGTAGCTAAACTATTGCAATACGAGACACCGGTTTCGACCTTGCGGCGCGTTCGTTCAGATCAATTTCGAAAAACGCCCCACGTTTATCCGCTAGACTTCTCAACCGGCCGCTTACCCGGCGGAAGCGATTGCATCCATAGCGCTAAAAAGAAGCGGATGCAACTGCGCAAGTTGTAAACGCTGTAAACCTTCGCTCACTTCGACTTCGACTTAGGGGTTGCCATAAGAGCAGTCGCCGGAGTTTGTGAGCGAGCCGAGGTCCGTCACGGGTCTGCGGCGCTCGTCGCTGCATTCCGGTATTGACTCGGCCATGAACCAATTGTGAGTGAGTCGTGCCGCAGTATCAATCTGTAATATCAGTCCCGGCCCCAAAGGCAATGTCAACAAGGAGTGCGGAGTTCACCTCAGCTCGCAGGAAAATCATGCGGGGAACATGGACGGACGTCGTTGTGCACGTAATAGGAATTGCCCTGAGGTCGTTGCTTGCTATTTGTGCAGTTGCATGGGCTGATCTCGGTGAAGCTTCTTCTACCAAATTTAACGCCGGTATTTTCGAGATGACAGGCTGTAACGCGAGCGCATACGCCCAACTGCCGAATCACACGCCATTATTTCTTGGACGTCAGTTCTTTAAGAGCAACGGGGC
>DASRSL010000175.1:0-6983 GCA_035656495.1 Roseiarcus sp. | reverse complement strand
AACCTGATCGCGGTCCGCGACGCCGCCGCGGCCGATGCGACGATCAACGCCGGGGCGCCGTGGGCTCCACGCCCATTCCTTTACTCGCGTTCTTTGCACAACTCGTTTCTGCTCATAGGCTGTCGCCCGGGTCAATTGAACGCATCTGCTGAGCCGACGGCAGGGCAGGCGTGAAGAGCGCACCGTTTGACGTTGATGAGGACAAGCGGACGACGCCTCTTTTGAAAAGGCCGGCGTCCTGCCGCTCTCGATCGCCTCATGCATCACTGCGACACCGTCGAGAGGCAGCTTCGGCCTTGTTTATCGCCTGTTTCGGTATAGCTTCATGGTTCTATTTGGCCCGCTCTTCTAGACTTGAGCGAATGCGTACGAAGTCGGCTGGGCGAAAGTTTTGAGTCATGGCGGACAAAGTCTTTGTTGGAACCGTCGTCCTTCCTGACCGGATCCTTGAGAATGGTTACGTTCTCGTCGTCGGCGGCGTCGTTCATCGCGTCGGCGGGGGAGCCCCGCCGACCGGCGAACGCCATGGCGGCGCTGGCTTCCTTGTCCTTCCCGGGGCGATTGACGGACAGGTGCATAGCCGCAGCCAGGCTGGGCAGGAGGACTTCGTCTGGTCGACCCGCAGCGCCGCGTCCGGCGGCGTGACGACGATCGTCGACATGCCCTATGACGAAAACTGCCTGATCGCCTCGGCCGAACGCTTTTGCGCCAAGGCGGAGAGCGCCGGGCGACAGGCGCGGGTGGATTTCGCGCTTTATGCCACAATCGATCCAGAAGAAGGCGCTGTGCGGGTGAACGAACTGGCTGACGCGGGAGCGGCTGCCTTCAAATTCTCGACCTTCGGTACGCATCCAAAGCGCTTTCCGCGCGTTCCGCCGCAGGTCCTTTTCGCTGCCTTTCGGGCCGTCGGCAGGCGCGGACTCGCCTCTGGCATCCATAACGAAAATGATGAAATGGTGCGCGCCTATCTAGCCGACGTGGAGGCCGCAAACCTCACTGACTATTCTGCGCATGGGCTGTCGCGGCCACCGATCACCGAAGCGCTCGCCATCGCCGAGGTCTACGAGCTTGGCGCGGGCGCCGGCTGCCCGGTCCATATCGTGCATTGCTCGATCGGCCGGGGCTATGAGTTGATGGCGGCCTATCGCGCGCAAGGCTTCGACGCGACGATGGAATCCTGCATCCATTATCTTACGCTGGACGAGGAAACCGACGTCAAGCGGCTCGGCGGTAAGGCCAAGATCAACCCCCCGATCCGGCCGCGTGCGGAATTGGAGTCGCTTTGGCGACATCTCGCTGCAGGGAACATGACAATCGTATCGACCGATCACGTAAGTTGGTCGGAAGACCGCAAGACGGACCCGACCATGCTAAAGAACGCCTCTGGCGTACCCGGACTCGAGGCGCTTTATCCGTTGCTCCTGAAGGGCCTCGACGAGCGCCGACTGCCCTTGACCCATGCTGCGCGGTTGCTCGCCCACAATCCGGCCGCGCTCTTCCGTCTCGCGCACGTAAAGGGCGCGCTGGCCGCCGGCCGCGACGCCGACATTGTTCTCATTCGGCGCGATCCTTATCGCTACGACGCCGGAGCGAGCGGAAACAATTTTGTGTCGTGGAGTCCCTATCAGGGCGTTGATCTTCCATACCGCGTGGTCGAGACATGGCTGCGGGGCGAATGCGTCGCTTCGGAAGGCCGTGTTCTCGCAGAACCCGGACACGGCCGATTTGTGCGGCCGCGGGCCGCAGCTTGAGGCCCGCGGCGCATGTCATCCAAACTGGCGGTTGATCCGGATCGCCTGTGGGACGACATCATGGCGCTTGCCGCCATCACGGATCCGGAGAGACCTTATACCCGCCGGTCCTTCAGCGCTTTATTCTTGAAAGGCCGTGAGTGGCTGGCGCGTCGGTTTGGCGAGGCCGGGCTTGACGTCCGAATCGATACGGCTGGCAATCTCATCGGCCTATGCGAGGGCGCTGAACCGGGTCTGAAGACCATCATGCTCGGCTCCCATTCCGATACAGTTCCTTCGGGCGGCCGCTTCGACGGGATTGCTGGCGTCATCGCCGCGCTCGAAATTGCGCGCTCGCTGAAAAATGCGGGCATCGTGCTGCGTCACCCGCTCGAAGTGGTCGACTTTCTTGCTGAGGAGCCGAGCGAATATGGCCTCTCGTGCGTCGGCAGTCGCGGCATGGTCGGCGCGCTCGATGCGGACATGCTCGCGCTGAAGGGCCCGAATGGCGAGCCGCTGGCGTCCGCGCTGCGCCGCGTCGGTGGCGATCCCGATAAACTCGCGGAGTCGAAGCGCGAGAACATCGACGCCTTCCTTGAACTGCACATCGAGCAGGGCGTCGTGCTCGAGTCCGAGGGCATCGATGTCGGCCTGGTGACGTCCATCGTCGGCATCCGCCGCATAGAGATCGCATTCGAGGGCGAGGCCGACCACGCTGGCACGACTCCCATGGATCTCCGCCGCGACGCTCTGGTCGCCGCTGCGCGCACGGTGGATTCGGTCAGGCGCGCCGCCGAGGCGCTCGCGGCCGAGGGCGGGCATTATTTCGTAGCGACAGTTGGCATTCTCGACGTATCGCCTTCGGCCTCTAATGTGGTGCCCAGCCGCTGCCGCCTCATCATCGACGCGCGCTCCACTTCGCCGGAAATGGCGAGGCGTTTCGCCGAGCGGATCGACCCCGAAAGCGCGGACCACGCCAGAAAAGCGCGTGTGAGGCGAACGGGATTCACGGTCCTTTCCGACGGCCCGCCAGCAGCCTGCGATCCTGGGCTTCGCGCAGAACTCAGCCACGCCGCGCTGCGCCTCGGTTTGACCGCTCGGGAACTCGCGAGCGGCGCCGGACACGACGCGGCCTTCATGACGCGCATCTGCCCCGCGGCCATGATCTTCACGCCCTGCCGCGCTGGCAAGAGCCACACGCCCGAGGAATGGGCGGATCGCGATGCCCTCGCGGCGGGCGGCTCAGTGATGTTCGAGACAGTCCGCTCACTCGATCGAGCCGGATGAGGGAGAGAGCGATGGGTCGGATTCTGAAGATGGACGATGTTGAGGCCGCCGTCCGCGGCGGCGCAGTCTTCGCGGCCGGCGGAGGCGGCTGGGCCGACCACGGACGCATGCTCGGAACGGCCGCGGTCAACGCTGGTGAACCGGAGCTCGTGACGATCGAGGAAGCGCCTGACGACGCCTTCATCGCGACCGCTGCGGCAATTGGCGCGCCCGCCGGAACGACCGAATGGCAAATGCTTGGCGTCGACTATGTAAAGGCTGTGCAGATGATGCAGGACGCGCTCGGCGCGCCGATCTGGGGGCTGATGATCGGCCAGAACGGCATGTCGAGCACGCTGAACGCCTGGCTTCCGTCGGCGCTGCTCGGCACGAAAGTCGTGGATGCCGTCGGCGACATCCGGGCGCATCCGACCGGCGACATGGGCTCGATCGGCATGGCGGCTAGTCCCGAGGCGACCATTCAGACGGCGGTCGGCGGGCGCCGCGCAAGCCATTCTTACATTGAGCTGGTCGTCCGCGGCGCGACCGCCAAGGTCTCGCCTATCCTGCGCAAGGCCGCCGACATGTCCGGCGGCTTCATCGCGAGCTGCCGCAATCCCCTGCGCGCACCGTACGTCCGGACGCACGCTGCGCTCGGCGGCATTTCGCGGGCGTTGATGCTCGGCCGCGCTATCCTGGACGCGGAGCCGAAGGGCGGCAAGACTGTCGTGGAGGCGATCTGCTCTGCAACTTCCGGCGAGATTATCGGGACTGGCCGCGTGACGAGGAAAAGCGTGGTCTACACCGACGCGGCCTTCGACATCGGGACGATCGCCGTTCGCTGCGGCGCTCGCGATCTCGTGCTGCATGTGATGAACGAATATATGGCGATCGAGGATGGCGATGGACGCCGCCTCGCCACCTTTCCGGACGTGATCACCACTCTCGATCCGGACGGCCATCCGGTTAGCATAGGGAAGCTCAGGGAGGGCGATGAATTGTCGGTCTTCCATGTCGCCAAGGCGCATCTGCCGCTGAGCGCATCGGTGAAGGACCCGTCGGTCTATCCGGTCTGCGAAGCGGCGCTCGGCATCGAGATCGCCAAATATGCGCTTGGGTAATTCGCGATGACGCGACGCTTTCCAGTGCCTTCCGGTTCGAACCTGCGGTGTCGCGGCTGGAGACAGGAAGGGCTGCTGCGCCTGCTCGAAAACGTGCTCGCCGTCGGCGAGGATCCGGCCAATCTCGTGGTCTATGCCGCGCTGGGCAAGGCCGCGCGCAACTGGCCCTCACACGACCGCATCGTAGAGACGCTGCGCACGATGGGCGAGGACGAGACGCTGATCGTTCAATCAGGCAAGCCGATTGGCCTCATCCGGACGCACGACAAAGCGCCGATCGTGATCATGGCCAGCTGCAACATGGTTGGCCAGTGGGCGAAGGCGGAAACCTTCTATGACTTGGAGAGGAAGGGACTGATCTGCTGGGGAGGCCTGACCGCCGGAGACTGGCAATACATCGGGTCTCAGGGGGTTATCCAGGGCACCTACGAAATCTTCATGCGCATCGCCGAGCGTCATTTCGGCGGCTCTCTTGCGGGTCGCTTCATTCTGACCGCGGGCCTCGGCGGCATGGGCGGCGCACAGCCGCTAGCCGGACGCATGGCGGGCGCCGCCATCCTGTGCGCCGAGATCGATCCGCAGCGCATCGAGAAGCGCCTTGCGAAGGGATTTCTCGACCGCCGAGCGGCCGATCTCGAGGAGGCCTTGACATTGATCGGCGCCGCGCGCCGCGAACGGAGGGCGCTTTCGGTCGGCTTGGTTGGCAACGCCGCCGACGTTTATGAGGTTATGCTCACGCGCGGCGTCGTTCCCGACATCGTCACCGACCAGACCTCGGCGCATGATCTCGTGTACGGCTATGCGCCGTCAGGGCGAAGTCTCGGAGACATCCGTCGCATGCGCGACGAGGATCCAGAGACCCTGATGCGCGAGAGCCGCGCCACAATCGTCCGCCATGTGCGAGCGATGCTGGGTTTCCGACGCGAAGGCGCGATCGTCTTCGACAACGGAAACTTGATTCGTACACAGGCCTTCGAGGGCGGAGTCGACGACGCCTTCGACATCCCGATCTTCACCGAGGCCTATCTGCGGCCGCTGTTTGCGCAGGCGATTGGCCCGTTCCGTTGGATCTCGCTCGCCGACAGCGAGGATGACATTCATCGCATCGACGATCATCTTCTTGAAGCCTTTCCGGACAATACAATCCTTTCCAACTGGATTGCGCTCGCCGGCCGCTATGTGCCGTTCGAAGGGCTTCCGGCCCGAATCGCCTGGCTCGGCCATGGAGAACGCACATCCCTGGCGCTGGCGGTCAATCGAATGGTGCGCGACGGCCTGTTGTCGGGGCCGATCGCCTTCACGCGCGACCATCTCGACGCTGGCGCGATGGCGCATCCGAACATTATGACCGAGCGCATGCGCGACGGATCCGACGCGATTGCAGACTGGCCCCTGCTAGACGCCATGGCGATGTGCGCGTCGCAGGCCGATCTCGTCGCCATTCACTCCGGCGGGGGCGGCTATTCCGGTTATATGACGAGCGCCGGGGTCACAGTGATTGCCGACGGGACGCGCGAGGCTGATGAGCGCATCGCGCTTTCCATGACCAATGACACGAGCCTCGGTGTGATGCGCTACGCTGACGCGGGTTATTCGGAATCGTTGGAGGCCGTTTGCCGCGGCGGCGTACGGCATTTCCGGCTGTGAGAAGAACGACGCTCAGAGCCTTGCCGAAAGGGATCTGCGCAGCGCGTTGACGAGGTCACGTTCCGGCGGGCTCAGCGCGCGATCGCCGGAATAAATGAGGAAGAGCCGGCGTGATACGGCCGGCTCCACGATCGGATGCACGACGAGATCGCCGCTCTTCACCTCATTGGCGATGGCCGACGGCGGCAGAACTGTGCAAACCGGCATTCGCACAAGCAGCGCCACGGCCATCGGAAGCGCGTCGATTTCCAGAACCGGCCGTATTTTGAGATTGCGCGCCTCCGCCGCCGCGTCAAGCAACTGCCGGAGGCCGGAACGGGCCGTCGGCAGGACGAGCCTCTGGCGAGCAAGCTCCGCAAGCGTAACCGGGCCCTCCGGCAACAACCCATGCGCAGGATAGGCGACGGCCGCGAGCTCCTCCGAGGAGGCGAGCGGGAGGCGAGGCATGTGCGGAAGCGCTGTCTCGACGATTGCGACGCCAACGAGGTCGCGCGTTACCCAGTCCTGAAGAGCGCCATTCGGTCCCTCCTGAACGACGATCTTCAGTCCCTCATGACGCGCCTGGATGCTGACGATCGCGTCGGTGATACGGTTGACGAGGAATCCACGCTGGCTGACCGAGGGCAATATGCCGACGGCGATGCGGCGGCCCTGCGACGGCACGCCTTTCTCGCTACCGGAGAGCCGGCGGGACCTCGTCTCGATTAAAGCGCCGATTTCAGCAAAACGTTCACCGCGCGCGGTCGGAAGGACGCCATCGACTCGGCGCTCAAAGAGAGCGCCGCCGAGCGCTTCCTCGATCTTGTGGATCTGCTGGCTGAGCGCCGGCTGGCTGATGTTGCCGGCGCGAGCGGCCGAGGCAATGCGCCTCAGGCGCTGCACAAGGCCCGTGTAGCGAATCTGCCGCAGAGTGAGGACGGGGCGCTCGACATGGGTTTCGCCGTCGCAGAGCGCGCGGCGCAAATGCTGGGCAAAAAGCTCCGGCAGGGGCCTCGGTCCGTAAGGTCGCGCTAAGAGCCGCAGCCGCAGCGGCTCTTCCGGCTCGACCGTCGTCACGTGGGCGAGGCCGAGCCGGGCCGTTGTGACAGTGCGGGGCACGAAAAGCGCCGCGTCCCGGCGCTCCTCGATGAGATGCGGCAATTCGGCGGGGTGATCGTCGACAAAGCGTACGTTGGGAAAGCGGTGGCGGGAAAGGTAGCGATCGGCCTGGTCGATTAGC
>DASRSL010000174.1:0-12618 GCA_035656495.1 Roseiarcus sp. | reverse complement strand
ACGGGCTGAAGAGCCAGGCGGTGCGCACGATGACGCTGTCGGCGCAGCGCTCGGCAATTAACCTTTCGCCGAGCAGTTTGGAGCGCCCGTAGGCGCTTCTCGGCCCGGGCGGATCGTCCTCGCGGTAGGGGCGATCGAGCGTCCCGTCGAACACGTAATCGGTCGACAGCTGCAACAGAGGCGCGCCGATCCGGTCGGCGGCCTCCGCCACGTGGCCGGCGCCTTCGCCGTTGACGGCGAGCGCCACGCTCTCCTCCGCCTCGGCCTTGTCGACGGCGGTATAGGCGGCGGAGTTGATCACCACGTCAGGCCGCGCGGCCCTGAGGCCGGCGAGAACGGCACCGCGATCCTCGAGCAGGAAAACGCGGCGGCCAAGCAGGACGATCTCGAACTGGGGCCCCGCCCGATCGATCAGCGAGGTCGCCACCTGTCCCATGGCCCCAGTAACGGCGATCCGCATCATGTGCGCCTCCAGGCGCGCTCGCTGGTGACGGTCGCATAAGAGGAAATGCGCATGACTATTTGTAGCTTGTCGCGTACGGAACTCAAGGCGAACTCGCCGTCAGGCGCCGTCAGGTAAATATCCGCGGGAAAGCCCTACGATATTCACAAGAGTCGTTTTCTTCATCTCGCGGCTGGCCAGTCCCCCCTTCTCCGCGAAGCGGGGAAGGTGTCGCCGAAGGCGACGGATGGCGTGCGGGGTGCAGGACTCCGTCGAAGAATGCTTTGCGGTGACGGTCGAGCAATGCGGAAACAGCGTGGCGCCGATGGGAGGTTCGCGGCGACGTTCACGCAAACCGACCTGGGGCCGAAGCGGCGGCCCACACCTCATCCGGCGCTGCGCGCCTCCTTCCCCAGCAAGCTGGGGAAGGAGTCCCCGCGGGCGACCTGCTCATCGATGAATCCGGCGAAATGATCGCCGAGGCCGACGGATGTGTTCTTCTTGCTCGTTTCTGAGAAAAATACCAAATTCCAGTACTTCTCGCAAAACGCATGCCTGCAAAGCCGATCACCCCAACGCATTCTTGACCACCCGCCCGTCCTTCATGATGACGACGAAGTTCTTGTCCGGATCGGCGATCAGGCCGAGGTCGGCGAGTGGATCGCCGTCGACCAGGACGAGGTCGGCGAGCGCGCCCTCTTCGATGACGCCGAGCCTGCCGGGATAGGGATTGCGCGGGCCCGACATGGCGAGGAGCTCGGCGTTGACGCTGGTCGCCATCTTCAGGATTTCGACAGGCTCGTACCATCGCGCGAGCGTCGTCAGCATCCCGCCCTGATGTCTCGTCATCTCGGGCGCGAACACGATGTCCGTCCCCCAGGCCGTCTTGATTCCGTGCGCCTTGGCGAGACGGTAGGCCGTGTCGGTCCCGGCGAACACCTGCCGCATCTTATCCTGCCCACCCGGGTTCGAGAGCGGCGAAGCGAATTCATTGTCGAGGAACGGCTGGGTGCTGAGCCATACGTCGCGCTCGGCGATGAGCTCCGCCGTCGCCTCGTCCATCAGATGCCCGTGCTCGACGCAGCGCACGCCCGCGCGGATCGCGGTCTTGATCGCGCGCGGCGTATAGGCGTGCACCGCGACATAGGTTCCCCAATTCTCCGCCGCCTCGACCGCGGCGCCGAACTCGGGCTCGGTGTATTGGCTGACATCGATCGGATCGTAGTTCGAAGAGGCGCCGCCGCCGGCGGCGAGCTTGAGCTGGCTCGCCCCCAGCATCAGCTGCTCTCGGGCGCGCATCATGACGCGATCCGGACCGTCGGCGATCGCCCCGCCGCCGATCGCGTCGCCGCGGCCGAGCGGCGCGCTCGGAGCCCAGGGGATCTCATAGGGAAAACGGAAATCGCCGTGTCCGCCGGTCTGTGAGATCATCGCGCCGGACGGCCAAATGCGCGGTCCCCTCGCCTGCCCCTCGTCGATGGCCCGCTTCAGCGAAAACGTCGGGCCCGCCATGTCCCGGACGCTGGTGAAGCCGCGCATGAGCGTCCTTTCGGCCTCGGCCGCCGCGACGAGGTTGATATAGCCGACGTCCGCAGTGAGCAGGATCTCGAACGGAATCGGCGCCATCATCGCGTGCCAGTGCGCGTCGATCAGCCCCGGCATCAGCACGCGTCCGCCGCAGTCGAGGACCTCGACGTCCCCGCCGGCCGACGTCTCGGCCGGCTCGATCGCCCTGATGGCGCCGTCCTCGACCACGACGCGCAACCCGGCGCGCAACGCGTCCGACTTGCCATCGAACACGCGGACGTTGGCGAAGGCGAAACGATTGCCGCGCGCCGCGGCCCTGGGCGCCGCGGAACTGCTGGAGTCGGCGGCGAAGACGGCCGCCGTCGAGCCGAACGCGCGGCTGAATTTCGCGTTCAGACTTGCGTTGAGCCGCGCGAAGCCCGGCGTGTGGCAAAGGCATCGGCCGAACGAGGCGCCGCCCTCATCACCGGCGTCGCATGCAAGCATTGCCCTCTCCGAAGAACTGGCGTCGGCGGCCTTTCCCTGAGGCTGCGTCTACCCCGGCGTAGGCGCGTCCGCGCGGATCAGTTTGCCGTGCTTGAGCTCCGCCCAGAAATCGGCGGGGATCTTGTGGCGGAAGGCGGCGAGGTTCTGCTCGACCTGTTTCGCCGAGATCGCGCCCGGGATGATCGAGGCGACGATCGGGTGTCCGAGCGGAAAGTTGAGCGCCGCCGCCGCCAGCGGAATGTTCCAGCGCCGGCAGACGGCCTCGATCTTCGCCACGCGTTCGAGGATGGCAGGCGGCGCCGGCTCGTAATTGTACATTGCGCCGGGAACCGCCCCGGTCGCCAGAATCCCGGAGTTGTATCCGCCGCCTACGACGATTCCGACGCCGCGCTCGGCGCAGCGCGGAAATTCACTGTCGAGCACGTCCTGTTCGAGCAGCGTGTAACGCATGGCGAGAAGGAAAAAGTCGATGTCGAAGAGATCGAGAAACCGCGGGATCGCCCCGGTCGAGTTCAGCCCGGCGCCGACGCCCTTGATCGCGCCGGAGTCGCGCAGCTCGGCGAGAGCGCGCCAGCCGCCGGTGATGAGCTGCGCGAAATAGGCGGCGAGCTTGGTGGGATCCCTGTGGTTCCAGACGTCCAGATCGTGGACGAGGAGGAGGTCGATCGAAGGGATTCCGAGGCGTTGCAGGCTGTCCTCGAACGAGCGCATCACCCCGTCGTAGCCGTAGTCGAACACGGTCTCGAAATGGAGTCCGCCGATCCACTGATCTTTGATGGGGCCGCCTTTGAGCGGTCGGCGCAGCAGGCGGCCGATCTTGGTCGAAATGACGAAGTCGTCGCGTTTCCTCCGGTAGTGGGCCCGACCGAGGCGATGCTCGGACTGGCCGCGCCCGTACCAGGGCGACGTGTCGAAATAGCGCACGCCGCCGTCCCACGCCGCGCCGATGATCGCCGCCGCCTCGTCGTCCTCGACCCTCTCGAAGAGGTCGCCGAGCGGCGCCGTGCCGAGGCCGAGCTCGGTGACCGAGACGCCGGTCCGCCCGAGCTTGCGCGTTCGAAAGGGAGTGGCGCTCATTCCTCCGGCTCGGTCCCGAAGCGCAACGGATAGCCCCTGGCCGCGCCCGCCTCCGTTCCCCGCGCCGCCTTGGTTTCGGCGATGTCGCGGGCGAAGACCGCAACGACGCAGACCCCTTTGCGATGCGCCGTCATCATCACGTTGAGCGCCTGCGTCTCGTTCAGCCGGAACACGCCCTTGAGCACCTGCACGACGAAGTCGCGTGGCGTGTAGTCGTCGTTGAACAAGATGACCTTGTGCAGGCGCGGACGCTCGGTGCGCGTCTGCGTTTTGGTCCTGATCTGGGTGACGGTCTTGCTCATCGTGGCCCCCGGGAGCAGGCTGGACGGGACACAAGGATCATCCTCGCACACGCGACGCTCAGCTTTCAAGCGTCGCCGCCGAATGGTCCGCTCTCACTGGAGAAAAGACCGCCCATGCTGAACACCCGACAAAAGGCGCTGCGCAATTACTGGTATGCGACCTTGCCGGTCGACAAATGCGAGACGCGCCGAATCCGTTCCGCCCTCGGCGCCGACATGTCCTTTTCTCACGAGGGCCAGCCGAGAAAATCACGGTGCCCGAAATTCCAAGCTCGGCCTTGTGCCGCCGCGGGATGGGCCCCATCATTGTGCAGGGCGAACTGTTGGAGGATTGATCATGACCGCGCATGCGCCCCTGGCGCTCGGCGCCATCATTCTCGTTTTCGCTCCGCTCGCGGCCCAGGCGGGACCGTGCGCGGACGAGATTTACCAGACCGACATCGCCATCGGAAAACGGCTGAACACCGCCGCCGCGCATGGGGCGACAGGGGCGGAGTCGACCTTCGCGACCATGCACCGGCAACCGACGCCGGGCACCGTGGCGGGCGCCGAGGCGAAGCTCGGCGAATTGCCCGACGCGGACCTTCGAAGGATCGAGACCTTCATGGACGAGGCGCGCAAGGCCGACGCCTCGAACGACAAGGCGACCTGCGAGCAGGCGCTGGCGGAGGCGCATAAGATCCTCGAGCCGTAGCGCGGCGGGTTGCCGCGCCCGGGAGCCGGCGTTCAACGCATTGTGACCGCGGGTTCCGCCCGCCCCGCCTTGCCGCCGGCGGGGCGGGGCGCCATGAACGGCGCGCCAAAATGCGCGCCGCCGTCCTCACCGCCTTCATCATCGCGACCGCCCTGTTCATGGAAAACATGGACGGCACGGTGATTTCGACCTCGCTGCCTGCGATCGCGCACGACCTGCATCAGGACCCGATCGTCCTCAAGCTCGCGCTGACCTCCTATTTGATGACGCTGGCGGTGTTCATCCCCGCCTCCGGCTGGGTCGCCGACCGGTTCGGCGCGCGCACCGTCTTCTGCAGCGCGATCGTCGTCTTCACCTTTGGCTCGATCCTGTGCGGCGCCTCGTCGTCGCTCGAGACCCTTATCGCGGCGCGGGTGTTCCAGGGTCTCGGCGGCGCGATGATGGTGCCGGTCGGGCGGCTCGTCCTCCTGCGCGCCGTGCCGAAGAGCGACCTCGTCGATGCGCTCGCCTACCTGACCGTCCCCGCCCTGCTCGGCCCGGTCGCAGGCCCGCCGCTCGGCGGCTTCATCACCACTTATTTCAACTGGCGCTGGATCTTCTGGATCAACGTTCCGATCGGCGTGCTCGGCGTGCTCTTATCGCTGAGATTCATCGCCAATCTGCGCGAGGAGGAGGTTCCCCGCTTCGACTTCAAGGGCTTTGTCCTGTCCGGCCTCGGCCTGCTCGGCCTGATCTCGGGCCTGTCGGTGATCGGCCGGGGAATGGCGCCGGCCTCAGAGGTCGCCGCGCAGATCGCGATCAGCCTCGCGCTGCTCGCGGCCTATGCGCGGCACGCAAGCGCGAACGAAAACGCCATCCTCGATCTCGGGCTCCTCGAGATCCCGACCTTCTTCTCCGGCGTGGTCGGCGGCCTCATTTTCCGGATCGGCATCGGCGCCCTGCCCTTCCTGCTGCCGCTCCTCCTGCAGATCGGCTTCGGGCTGACGCCTTTCGAGTCCGGCTCGCTGACCTTCGCCGCCGCCCTCGGATCGATGGCGATGAAATTCACCGCCTCGACCGCGCTGCGCCGGTTCGGCTTTCGCCGCACGTTGATCGTCAATGCGCTGATCTCCGGCGCGTTCCTGGCCTCCTACGCCCTCTTCACCGCGTCCACACCGCACTGGCTGATCTTTCTCGCCCTGCTCTCCGGCGGCTTCTTCCGCTCCCTCGAATTCACCGCCTTGAACGCCATCAGCTACGCCGACATCGACCCGCCGCAGATGAGCCGGGCGACCAGCTTCGCCAGCGTGTCGCAGCAGATGTCGGGCGCTCTCGGCGTCGCCGTCGCCGCCGTCTTCATCCAGATCGTCCAGACCGGCTTCGGCGATCAGACCCTCGACGCCCGCGACCTCTCCACCGCCTTCGTCCTGGTGGCGGTCCTCTCGACCCTCTCGGCCCTCGTCTTCATGCGGCTCAAGCCGGACGCCGGAGCGGCCCTCGCCGGCAGGGCGCCGGCGCGGGAGGAAGGCGTGACCGCGCCGGCGGAGTGAGGGACGGACGCGACGGGATCGATCCGGCCGCGGGCCGAATTCGCTGAGAACAGCGTATTGAAGAGCGAATTTATGCCGGCGAGGATGCTCCGACCCGTATTTGCGGCGGAAACGCGGGCGAATTGGAGTTTTGGGCGAAAATGTGTCAGCGAATTTAACAGCGGAATTTTCCATCGTTCTGAGCGAATTTTTTCGCAGGAACAGCGAATTCGAGGCGAATTCCGCGCCGGACACCAAGCGGGCTCGCAATCCGCGGTTCGACCCGGCATAGCAGCGTGACAATTTCCCCGCGCAGGAGACGGAGGCCCACATTCACGACGCGCTTCGCCTCAGCCCTCGCGATCCGGACGCATTCGCGTGGATGCTGATCGCGGGTCTCGCCTCCCTTCATCTGGGCCGCAACGAGGCGGCGGTGCTTTGGCTCAACCGGTCAATCGACGCGGAGCCGAACTCTCCGCGCGCGCATTCTCTCCTTGCCGCCGCCCTAGGTAATCTCGGCCGACTGGATGACGCTAGAGGAGCAGTCGAAGCGGTTTAGGGTTGGATCCGGCATTCTCGGTCGGGCAATTTCGCGACGCCGCGCGAAGCGACAACGCCGTCTATCTGGAGCAGCGCGAGCGTATCATCGACGGCCTGCGCAAGGCGGGCGCGCCAGAGGGATGACCCTCGTTGCCGGCTTGTCGGACGTCATCGCTCCCCCATGGCCGGACTCTGCATGAGGAGCCGAATGAGATCGGCGAGCCGTTCGACGTCTGTCTTGTCGAACACGTACCGGAGATCGCGATCGGGCACCATTGCCTCGCGTAGCGCCACCGTCGTCGGCGGCGTCGCTGCGGAAAAGGCGACGCCCGGATTGCTCTCGAACGTCTGATAGCGAGCCATGCTGAATTGCAGCTCGCACCGCCCCGCCGGAGTCGTTGGCTTGCCGCCCGCTACCGTCCGGGCCTGGCGTAGGCGGGCGGATAGGTGACCGGGTTGGCCACGCATTTCTTCACTTCCTCCTCGAATCTCGTCACATCGGTGATGCCCCTGTTGTAGACAGTCTCCCGGCAATAATTCACCGTCATCATCGCCACTGGCGGCCCTCCTCCGCCCATGGCGAACACCGGATGAAGGCTTCCGGCGACAATCGAGAAGGCGAGCAAGCCCAAAGGGACCCTGAAGGAGTTCGACAAAGGTCTCTCCTGCGAACTGGCGGTTTGCGCCGGCGAGACTATAGCGCGACCGCCGCATCGTGGCGCTGGGGCTCCGGGCGCCGCCCAGTCGGCGAAGTTTTTTCCTCGACGGGGAATGAGGCGGATCGATAAACTATTCTCTCCTGCGTGCGAGCTTTTGCAGAGAATTGACGGGGTCTGCGGGCAAGCCCGTGGCGGAGCCATCCTTGCTGCCGATGCGCCCATGAGTCGAAAGAACCGCGCCAACCTCGCCGAGCGGGTCGTCAAAACGGCCGAGACGACGCTCGCGACCGAGGACGCCGTATGCGCCATCGACGTGCTGCGCGGGATCGGCTGGCTCGACGCGAGCGCCCTCGACGCCTGGCGGCAAGGGCGGGTCGACTGCGTCGAGGCCGCGATCCAGACCAATCCGGTGCGCCTCGTTGAGGCCCTCGAGATCTTCCAGCGCTGGGCGGCGGGACAAGGGTTAGTCGCGAGCGAAACCGACTATGTGGCGCGCACCCCGCAGCGCCAAGCCTTGCGTTTCAGCCGCGCCGGCGATCCTGCGGTCGAGAGGCTCTTCCGGACGCATTGGACCTCCCCTGAAATCCCCGACAAGAGGCGCGAACGCCTCGCCGAAAAGGCGAGCCGCGCGCCGGAGCTGGTCGTGGTCCAGCCGCTGAACAGGGAGTGGACCTGCCATCGCTGCGGCGGCACAGGCGACCTTCTCATCATGGAGAATGCGGGGCCCGCCTGCCTCGGCTGCGCCGGTCTCGGCGACCTCGAGTTCCTGGGGTCCGGAGACGCCCTGCTCACGCGCCGGGCCAAAGCCAGAAGCGGACGATACGCCGTCGTCGTGCGCTTCAGCAGGACTCGCCGCCGCTACGAACGCCAGGGCCTCATGGTCGAGCCGCACGCTTTGAAGGAGGCGGAGCGCGAGCTGGGACGAGAGCCCGAGTAGCTCGCCGATCCAAGCGTCAACTCACTTCCGCTTGAGGCGCGCGGCGAGGCCCGCATCGGCGGTCACGACGTCGAACTCCTCCGGGTCGAAGTCGTCGCCGAGCCATTCGAGCCGTTCTTCGCGCTCCGGGTGGCTGGGATCGGCGAGGATCTCCAAGAGCTCGGCGTAGCCCCAGACGCCGCCGCAGTCCTCTGGCGGGCAGTTGCGCTTGCCGTCGACGCAGGCCGGATAGGCCTGCCCCGCAACAGGAGCGAGAGTCTTCTCGACCGCGACGATGTGCTCCCAGTCGTCGCCGAAGTCATAATCATAGCCGAAGCGCCTGACGCCGGACTTGAGCACGCCGTCCAGGGTCACACGGTTTTCGTTGGCGACGTCGTCGGTGGTGGCGGGGTCGCCGTAGTGCTGGCCGTCGACGTCGAAGGCGTGCAGATGGTCGCCGTCCCAACCCATCGCGATCAGAATCGCATCGCTGAGACCGCCGAGCGTCATCGAGCCGGGAACCAGGAGCCGCCGCCAGATTGGCGGTTTCGTTCCCTTGAGCGTGACCTTGAGGCTGACGATACTGTCGGCGGCGCCCGTCTTCACTGCGGCGGTCCTGGCCATGATCCCTCCCCCTGAAGCGACATTTTCTGCGATCCTCCCGCTGCTTGCGCGAGAGCGCGGCGACAGGCAAGGCCTCGCCGGCGGCGGCGCACAGGTTTTTCCGATCGTCCCTTTCGTCCGCGTCAGGGCTCGCTCGTGCTAGATCGGGCCGCCTGATTCGCCGGACTCGATGGCGCCGATGCCCGAAACGCTCGTTCCCGTTCTGACGCCCCACCGCGCGCTGCGGCTCGAGCGCCTTGCGACGGAGTCTTCGCTGGACGACGACGTCGCTCGCCGTCTCGAAGCAGCCTTCGCCCGCGGGAGTGGACATGGGCTTCTGCAGCTCGGCTCGGCCGAGGCGGGAAGCCGTCTCTCGCCTGAGCTCGGTTTCTGGCGCGCCTTCGCCATGCGCTTCGTCGCCGCCGTCTGCGCCGCCGGCGAGCCCCCCGCAGATGAAGCACCGCGCGTCTCCGAGCCCGCGGAGGCTGACATCGCCGCCCTCGCTGACGAGGCGCCGCCGATGCGCGGGGGCGAATATCTCGACGCTGGGTGCCTCGTCTCGCTGTGGCGCGCGCTCGAAGGAGCGCTCGACGACGAGCTCGCGCAAGGCGGCCTCTCGATCCAGGCCTTTCTCCAAGCCCGTGACAGCCGCTGGCGGCTCGTCGGGCGCGTCCATTTCAATCTCGCCGAAAACCGCAAGGATTCCGACCGCCCCTTCGCCTTCATGGCGACCTACGCCTCGACGCTCGGCGCGCAGGGCGGCCTCAGGCATCTCGGACTCGGCCACGCTCTGCGCGAATACGCCGGCGCCGGCGCCAAGGCCGAGCTCCTGAGACTCCTCGAGCCGGTCAGCCGCGCGAGCGAAAGCTGCGGGTGGCTGAAAGAGATCGTCGAATCGGGCGAAATCTTCCATCCCCTGCGGTGGACGCCGCGGGAGGCGATGCGGCTCCTCTCCGACGTCGAGAGTTTGGAACGCGCCGGCGTCGTCCTCCGCATGCCGGCCGCGTGGCGCAACAACAGGCCGAGCCGACCATCGGTCGAGGCGACGGTCGGGTCGGAGGCGCCCTCGCTCGTCGGCGCAAAATCGCTTCTCGACTTCAACGTCGAAGTCGTGCTCGACGGCGAAACCCTGACCCGCGAGGAGATCGAGCGCCTGATCGCCTCGACCGACGGGCTTGCGATGCTGCGCGGCAAGTGGGTCGAGGTCGACCACGAGCGGCTCAAGGCGACGCTCGATCGGCTCGACGCGGTCGAGCGACTCGCCAGCGAGGAGGGCGTTTCTTTCGGGCAGGCGATGCGGCTCCTGGCGGGCGCCGGAATCGGAGGCGGCGCCGAGGCGGAGAGCCTCGATAAGTCCTGGGGCCACGTTGCGGCGGGCCGATGGCTCGCCGAGACCCTCGCCGCCTGCCGCCGCCCCGAAACCCTCGCCGCGCAGCAACCGGGCGAGGCGCTGAAAGCGACGCTGCGTCCCTATCAGGCCGTCGGCGTGCGCTGGCTCGGCTTCCTGGCCGGGCTCGGCCTCGGGGCCTGCCTCGCCGACGACATGGGGCTCGGCAAAACCATCCAAATGCTCGCCCTCCTCCTGACGCTCTCCCGGCAGGGCGTGGAGCGGCGCCCGAGTCTCCTGGTCGCGCCGGCTTCGCTGCTCGCCAACTGGGCGGCCGAGGCGGCCCGCTTCGCGCCTTCGCTGAAGGTCTTCGTCGCGCATCCGTCGTTTGCGCCCGCCGATCGCCTGGCGGCGCCGGACGCGGGGGAGCTGGCTGGGACCGATCTCGTCGTCACGAGCTACGGCTCGACGCTGAGATTGGGCTGGATCGGCAAGACGCGCTGGCGGCTCGTCGCTCTCGACGAAGCGCAAGCGATCAAGAACCCCGACGCCAAGCAGACCCGCGCCGTCAAGGCGCTCGGGGCCGAGTGCCGCGTCGCGCTGACCGGCACGCCGATCGAGAACAACCTGCGCGACCTCTGGTCGATCTTCGATTTCCTCAACCCCGGGCTGCTCGGAACCTCGAAAGCCTTCGCCGACTTCGTCAAGCGTCTCGCGGCGAAAGAGCAAGTCTCCTACGCGCCGCTGCGCAAGCTCGTCTCCCCCTATATCTTGCGGCGCCTGAAGACCGACCGGCGCGTCATCGCCGACCTGCCGGACAAGACCGAGGTCAAGGCCTTCTGCGGCCTTTCGAAGAAGCAGGCGG
Source organism: Roseiarcus sp. (assembly GCA_035656495.1). Taxonomy (GTDB): domain Bacteria; phylum Pseudomonadota; class Alphaproteobacteria; order Rhizobiales; family Beijerinckiaceae; genus Roseiarcus. The sequence goes on along the minus strand of DASRSL010000174.1, from coordinate 1,672 downwards.
CGCTCTATCTGGCGACGGCGGCCGAATTCGAGGTGCGGCTCAATCGCGTCGAGGACAACATGGCGCGGCGCGGGCTGGTGCTGGCGACGCTGATGCGGCTCAAGCAGATCTGCAACCATGCCTCGCACGGCGGGGGCGACGGCGCCTGGGACGAGAAGGACAGCGGCAAGTTCGCGCGGCTGACCGAAATCGCCGAGACGATCATGAGCCGCCAGGAGAAGATGCTCGTCTTCACCCAGTTCAAGGAGATCATCGACCCGCTCGCCAGCCTGCTCGCGCGCGCCTTCGGCCGCGCCGGGCTCGTGCTGCATGGCGAGACTCCGGTCGGCAAGCGCAAGGACCTCGTCAACGCGTTCCAGGACGACGAGAGCATCCCCTTTTTCGTCCTGTCGCTGAAAGCCGGCGGCGCGGGGCTCAACCTGACGGCCGCCTCGCATGTCGTTCACTTCGACCGCTGGTGGAACCCGGCGGTCGAGAACCAGGCCACCGACCGCGCCTTCCGCATCGGGCAGAAGCGCAACGTTCTTGTGCACAAGTTCGTCTGCCGCGGCACCGTCGAAGAGCGAATCGATAGACTCATCGAATCGAAGCGGCAGCTGGCGCAGGACGTTCTCTCCGGCGGAGGCGAGATCAACCTCACCGAGCTCAGCGACAAGGACATCATGGCGCTCGTCAGGCTCGATCTCGACGCCGCGACCAAGGAAGGATGACGCGATGGCGTTCTACGGCTTCCGCCCCTATGTGCCGGTCGCGACGCGGCGCCTGCAGGCGCTAAAGGAAATGACGAGGCTCAAAAAGCAGGGATCCGCCGTCTCGCCGATCGTCATCGAAGGCCGCAAGATCGCGAGAAGCTTCTGGGGCGCGGCCTGGTGCGACAACCTCGAGCGCTACTCGGATTACGAGAACCGGCTGCCGCGCGGGCGAACCTACGTCCGCAACGGCTCGGTGGTCGACTTGCAGATCGCGCGCGGCAACGTCGAGGCGCTGGTCAGCGGCTCGGAGATCTATCGAGTGAAGGTCGACATCGCCGTCGCCGCCCCGGCGCGCTGGAAATCGATCTGCCTCGATTGCGCCGGGTCGGTCGGCTCGCTCGTCGAGCTCCTGCAGGGGAAATTGTCGAAGAACGTGATGGAGCGGGTGTGCCGCGAGGGCGACGGCCTGTTCCCGGCGCCCGCCGAGATCAGGATGTCGTGCTCCTGCCCGGACTGGGCGGACATGTGCAAGCACGTCGCGGCGACGCTCTACGGCGTCGGCGCCAGGCTCGACTCCGACCCCGACCTTCTCTTCACCCTGCGCGGGGTCGACCGCGCCGAGCTCGTCTCGACCGTCGGCGCCGACCTGCCGCTGGGCGCCGGGCAGAGCGAACGCGTGCTTCAGGACGACGACGTCGCGGCGCTGTTCGGCATCGACATCGCCGCGCCCGAGGCGACGCCTGCGCCGAAGACCCGCGAGGGCGAGGGGCAGGCGCGCGGGCCGATTGCGACGGCCGCGCCGGCGCCTCCGAAGAAAGCGGGCCCGAGGATGAAAGCCGGAGCGGCGAAGGCGCCGGCCATCTGGCCCCGCGGCCCGGCGAAGACAACGTCCGCCGCCGCGCAGTCGCCGGCCAAACCGGAGAAATCGAGGAAAGCCTCCAGGGTCAAGGCCGCCCAACGCGCCCGGTCGGCGCCCGCCG
>DASRSL010000173.1:0-16465 GCA_035656495.1 Roseiarcus sp. | reverse complement strand
TCACCTTGGGCATGGGACCCTCCCGCGTGACGCCGATCGCATTGTAAACTCCGAAGCGGCGGCCTGTTTTCGCGCTCGCCTCCCCCACCACGCCGCATGTGGCTCTCCTCCGCCGTTCCGCTAGCGCTTCACGGGGCGGGCGCGGTATCCTCGGCGCGCAACGCAGTGGAGCGTGGAGGGGGAGCGGCGCCGTCAGGCTGCTTGGAGTTACGTTCTTCTCCTTGTGACGCGCAAGGCTAAGGCCGATGGCTGACAGGGTCAACGCAGGAGCGGCGCGAGCCGGAGGAGACCTCTGGTCGACCCTCGGCCTCGTCCTGGATGGCGGGCTCGCGCGGCGCATGGGCGGGGCGGACAAGGGGCTCGTTCCGCTCGGCGGCCGGCCGATGCTGGCGCACGCGATCGGGCGGCTTCGGCCGCAATGTAAGGCGCGGGCGATCAGCGCCAACGGCGATCCGACGCGGTTCGCGGCCTTCGGCCTGCCGGTCTTGACGGACGATCCGCAGGATTTCGCCGGGCCGCTCGCCAGCTCGATCATTGCGCGCGCTTGGCGGCGAAGCTCGCTTACGTCGGAGCCTGCCGGCCGACGCCCCGTTTGCGCCGCTCGATTTCGTCGCTTGGCTGCACGGGGCGAGGCGCGCGTCGGGAGCAATCGCCGTCCTCGCGTCCGGCGGACGGATGCATCACGTCTCGGCGCTCTGGCCTGCCGCGCTCGCCGCCGACTTGCGCCGCCCGGCTACGCAAGAGGGGCTGCGCAAGGTCGAGGATTTCGCGGCGCGCTTTCCCCTCGCCCTGGCCGAATGGCCCTGCGCGCCGGCCGATCCCTTCTTCAACGTCAATTCGCCGGAAGATCTCGCGCGCGCCGAGGCGCTGCTGGACGCAATGCTGTAGCCGCGCTCGGCTCGAGCGTGGCGGCGCGGTCAGCGACCGCGTCCCACAGGAGCGCGCACGGGCGAGGGAGCTTTCTCGCCGACAAGAAGTACGCCCCGCGTTCGAGATCTTTTGTTCTTCTTCTGTTTCGCCTGCAGCGGTTTTCGGGCCCAGCGCCCTGAACGGGCAAACATTTTGGTCCGTTTGACGAAACCTGCTTTTTTGACGCTGTTAGCAGCAATGTGGGCGACCGCGCCCTATAAGCGGCCGCCGCGGCTCGGCTCGGTCGCCAGCCACCAAGCCTCTATCGCCTCGCGCCTGGCGGGCAGCTGGGCGTCGAGCCCGGCGGCGAAGGCGTTCCAGGCTTCGCGATAGCGCGCCGGCACGCAGACGATCATCGCGACGCCCTCGGCGAAGGCGCGGCCAATCTCGGCCAGCATGCCCCCGCCCTCCGACTCGAGGCGGCCGAAGCGGTTGACGACGATAAGATCGGGGTTGGTCGCGAGCGCGCGCTCGAGGAGCCGCGCGGCCACCGCGACAGCGGCCGGATCGACGGCGCAGCCGCTCGCGTCGGGCCCGAGATCCTGCATGATAGGCAGAACCTCGCCGCTCGTAAGGTCGCGCACCCTGACGGCGTGCTGATCGCGGAGATCATCGGCCGCCCTCTCCTGTACGAGGCCGGCGACCCGGACGCCGCGGGCCCTCGCGCCGCCGACGAAGGCGATCAGCGCCTCGTCGGGCGCCTCGTCGCGGTCGAACACGATCGCGGCGAGGCGGCTCACGGCCTCGCCGCTCGGCTCTGAAGTCGTCGGATCGGTCGCTTCGGCGGTCATCGGATTATTGTCGGAGTCCGCCGCGTTGGATACACGAGGCGGAAGGAAAGCGGAAGGAGTGGCCCATGCGGGCGATCGGGATCGCCGGATGGAGCGGCGACCGCAAGACGACGTCGATCAGGCGTCTCATCCCGAAGCCGAGGCCCATCGGACAGGCGGCGCTTCAGGCACGAGTTATCCCTGCATTTTGCCGAACAGGGAACTTTATTCCCTGCTCGGTCCAAAAATGTCCCTCGACCGAGTAGGGAATTTTCCGGGAACGGCCTGTAATCATTGGGCTTTTCTGGACGGTTCTTCCTCGAAACGGCGGAAAAACGAGAGGATCCCTGCTATTTTCCCTGCGGCAGGGAATCGTCCGCGCTCGAGGCGAGCTTCTCCCCCGCGATACAGGGCGTGACGGGACAGCAAAAGGAGGACTCCGATGCGGGCGATCGGGATCGCCGGGTGGAGCGGCGCCGGCAAGACGACACTGATCACGCGCCTGATCCCGGAGCTCAACCGCCGGGGCTTAGGCGTCTCGACGATCAAGCACGCCCATCATGCCTTCGACGTCGACCAGCCGGGCAAGGATTCGTTCAAGCACCGCGCGGCGGGCGCGGCCGAGGTGCTGGTCGCCTCGTCGAACCGGGTCGTGCTGATGCGCGAGCTGCGGGGAGCGCCCGAGCCGTCGCTGGCGGAGCTTCTTCGCATGCTGGCGCCGGTCGACCTGGTCCTCGTCGAGGGCTCCAAGCGGGATCCGCTCGCCAAGATCGAGGTCTTCCGTGAGGCGAACGGCAAGCCGCCGCTCTTCCCCCAGGATCCGCGAGTCGTCGCGCTGGCGAGCGACGGCGCCGCGCCGGCAGGCCTGCCGCATGCGCCGATCGACGACGTCCGGGTGATCGCGGATCTCGTCCTGAGCCACGCGGAGCCGGTCGAGGCCTTGCTCGACAGGTTCGCGCGGTCTTGAGGCCCCGTTCGGGGCGATCGTCTTGTGCGCGCCTTGATTGGTCTTCGATTTGACATCGACGCAGGCCACCTTGTCGGTCGGGCGGCGCGTGCTGGCTTACGCCTCGACGGGCCCCGGCCGGCTTGCGCCAGGCTTGCCAAGGGGTCGTTCGGGGTGCCGCCGCGGGTTGCCTGGAGCGCGAAAACGGAGCAAATGAGAAAGCAAAGCAAGCGAAAATGACGATGGCAATTCCAACCCGTCCCCCCGGGTCACGGCCGGCTGCCGAGACTAGGGCCGATCATAAACCGGCGCGTCCGGCCGAAGACGTGCGGCCGGTCGACGCGGAAGAGGCGCTCGAAAGATTGCAGCGGCTCCTGGAGACAAGGCGTCCCGCGAGTCCGAGGCCGAAGGTCGACACCCAGCAACCTGCGCGGAAATCCGCGGCCGTCGCTCCCGCGCGAGGAGTTGCAGGATCGCCTCCGGCGCGGAAGGCTCCAGCCTCCGCCCCTCCGCCAAAAGTCCTGGCGGCCCCGCCGCCGAACGATTCTGCCTCGATTCCCCTGCTAAAAGTCACGGCCTCGGATCGCCCGGCCGAGGCTGCGTCCCTGGGGAGCGTCGCGAGACCTGTCCGCGGGGCTTTGCAGTCAGGCCGACCGCTTGTCCCGGCGGCCGTCGGGCCGCCGACGCGACGCCGGCTCGGCCGGCGGGTGCTGAAGGGCGTCCTGCTCGCGCTGGTCTCCGCCGGGGCGTTTTTCGCCCTCGATGCCGCACCGGATCTCGCGAAGCGGCTCATCTCCGTCGCTTCGGCCGTCCGTCCGGCGGCGACACCGCCCTCGACCGAGGAGGCCGCACCGGCGCCACGCGCCGGCGTCTCGACGAAGCAGGAGCGCGAATCCGGCCTGAGGGGGACGACCTCCGCGGGGCCGGCCGCCGGCGCCGACGCGCCGTCGTTCGACAGCGTTCCATCGGCCGCGCCGGACGGCGGTAGGAGCAAGGCCTCCGCTAAGGCGCCGCAGTCTCCCGACCTCGGTCCGGATCGGACCGAATCGCTCAAGACCAAGCCTGCGCCGGCCGCGGCGCCGCCGTTCGCCGAGGAAGCGCCTGCGAACGAGTCGGTCAAGGCTCCGGCCGAGCCCGGGCGGAACGACCGCGGCAGTGTGCGACGTCGGGGAACAGAACCGCAGGCTGCGCAATCGGCCAATTTCCAGGGCCTCGGCGAATCCGCCAAGCGCAGGGTGATCGCTGTCGAAGAGACGCCCACGCCGCCGATCCGGCCAGAGCATGGGAAGCGTCGGAAGCGCGAGCGTGAGAGGACGGCCAAGCCTCAAAGATCGGAGCAAGCGGAGGCGCCCGAGCCTTCTCCCTTGCCGCCTTCTCTCTTGCCGCCTTCTCTCTTGCCGCCTTCTCCCCCGCCCGCTGCGGAGCCTGAAGCGCCGGCGGCGCCGGCCGTCCCGCCGGCCGCCCAGCCGTCGAACAGTTCGCTGTTTCGAGCGCTCACAGACTCCTTCAAATGAGCCGCGCTTCGGCGCGGACCCGTCAGCGGATAGAGCAGAAAGATCCGAGCGCCGCGATCGCGCCGAGAGGAGCAGTCAGCGCCACCTTTCGGGCGCGGCGGGAGGCGTCACAGGTTCTGTCCCGCGATTTCCGCCTTCAGCTTGTCGGCCGCTTCCTCGGCGCTTTTCCAGTGCGGCGCGATTGCGAGCACCCGCTGGTAGACCTTGAGCGCCTCGTCGTCCTTGTCGCGCGACTGGAGGATGCTCGCCATGCCGAGGAGCGCGCCCAAATGACGCGGCTCGCGCTTGAGCGTCTGAGCGATGTCGGCCATCGAGCCGTCGTAGTCGCCGTCGAGATAGCGCAGCGTCGCGCGGGCGTTCCATCCCTCGGCCCAGTCGGGCAGGACCAGAATCGTCGCGTCGAGGATTTTCTCGGCCGCCTTGTAGTCCTTCGCCTCGATCGCCTTGTGCGCCCGCTTCAAAAGAAGATCGCCGGTATCCGAGCCCGACTGCGCGTAGGCCGTCATCAGGAGGCCGACGAGTCCTTCGGTTTCATCGGCGTCCTTGGAAGCGGCCAGCCGCTCGTAGATTTCCGCCCGTATCTCGGCTGGGGACGGCGGCGCGGGGTTTTCCGCCTGCGGCTTCGACTGGTCGGTGGGCGCCTCGGCGGCGCGCGTCACGGCGTTGGCCGAAAGGGCTGCGACCGCCAAGGCGACGAAGAACGACGCTGCGCGAAGCCTCATCCCGCAAGATTAGCGCGCGGGCGGCTGGAAGTCGACCGTGTGATGGTCAGCCCTGGCGCGCCTTGAAGCGCTTCTGCGTCTTGTTGATGACGTAGACGCGTCCCTTGCGGCGCACGAGACGGTTGTCGCGGTGGCGTTTGCGCAGGGACTTGAGCGAGTTGCGGACCTTCACGACTTTCACCAATGGTTCTTTCCGCGGGGAAAGACCCACGGGCGGAGGAATTCGGAGGCGCTCCTATGCCTGAAAGGCTTGCGGGGATCAAGAGCATGGGCGGACTTCTCGGCTCTCGGTCGGCGCCAAGTCGCGTCCGAGCCCGCAGATCGGGTCGCGCACCGCATCTTCTGGCGCTCGGCGGCTCTCCCCGCTTTCCTGGACGCCGAGCAGGAAGGCCGCCGCCTCGTCCATGGCGCAACGGCCTTCCGGCGTAATGCGGTTCAGGAACGGCCATACGTGCGGCATGTCGGGGCCGACGCGCAGTTCGACCCGGACGCCCGCCGCCCGCGCGCGTTCAGCAGCCCGGATCGTGTCGTCCAGCAGGACCTCCGTATCGCCGACGAAAAAAATGAGCGGCGGAAGGCCTGTGAAATCACCGTAGAGCGGCGAAGCGAACGGGTTCTGCGGGTCTGCGCCGGCGAGATAGACGGCCGCGACCTTGGCGAGGCCGCTGGCGACGATAAGGGGATCACGGCTCTCGTTGGTTCGCGTGGAGGCGCCGGTCACAGCGAGATCGGTCCAGGGCGAAAACAGACAGGCCGCGTCCGGGTTGCGTTCGCTGAGATCGCGAAGACGCAGCATGAGTGCGAGCGTCAGCCCGCCGCCCGCGGAATCCCCCGCGGCATAGATTGGCCCGGAGACGCTGGTCCGCAATGCTCGCCAAGCCGCCACCGCGTCGTCGAGCGCCGCTGGAAAAGTGTGCTCCGGCGCCAGCCGATAGTCGGCGGCAAAGACGCGAAACCCGCGGCAGGCGAAGGCGCCCGTCAGCTCTCGGTGCGTGGCGGGCGACATCCCGATATAGCCGCCGCCGTGCAGATAGAAGAGGGTCGCGCGCACGGGGAAGGCCGCTTTCGCTTCGACCCATTCGCCCGCGACGCCACCGGGCGCGGCGGGGATGAAGCGGGCGCCAAACGGCCCCGGCAGTGGCGTTCCCAGGAAGACCCTGCGCGCGTCCAGCGTCGTGACGCAGCCCGCAAGCCGACTCTTGACCCGGCGACGCATGATCGAATTAAGCATACGAGCGCGTAAGCTTGTCATGCGGATTCTCTCCGGCGGCGTGCGAGCCACAGCACAGTGCTCGACGGGCGCAAAGCTGACGCCCGTCCCGTAACGGGCGTCCGGCCCAGTCGGTTCCCTATGGCTTCAGGGCAGCTTCAGCTTTTCCATCAGTTCCCGATGCCCCGCCGGGATCGGGAACGGGCGATTGGTCTGCCGGTCGACATAGACGTGGGTGTAACGGCCGGCCGCGGCCGCCACGGGCGCGCCGATGCGAAACGCCGCCAGATGATAGCGTACCGACGAGCGGCCGAGGTGCTCGATCGCGACGCCGACTTCCGCCGGCTCCGGATAGGTCAGGCTGGAGTAGAAGCGGCAGTTGCTTTCGACGACGAGGCCAATGATCGGGCTCGTCGCCGGATTGAGCAGTCCAGCCTCGATCAGGATCGCGTTCACTGCCGTATCGAACAGCGAATAATAGACGACGTTGTTGAGATGGCCGTAGGCGTCGTTGTCGCTCCACCGCGTCGTGATCGGCACGAAGCGGGCGAAGTCGGCCCGAGTGGGTGGTTCATGGCGATCGGGATCGGCAGCCATCGGTGCGAAGCCTGGCTCACGCGCCGGGCAATCGTCTGCTCGCACGCTGCCTCGCGCCGGCCCGTGCCGCCCGGAGTTCTGCGGCTCGCGAGACGTAGACAGCGTCGACCATAGTGCTTCCAAGAGGTCGTCAGACGTTCAACTTCGCCTCTTATCGGGGCCGAGCTATCATGACAAGGCGATGCGGACCGGACGCTTGGCCGAGCGGAGAAGGAGCAGGAAGTATGGAAGACGAGAGCGAACCGAACCTGTTCGCCGGTCCGCGGCAGGCCCCGCCGCGCGAGCTGACCAGGCTTTCAGCGCGTGTGCGGCGCCTAGTGGCACCCAATGCCTCGCCCTTAACCTTCAACGGCACCTGCACTTACATCGTCGGCGAGGGCGCCGTCGCTGTCGTCGATCCGGGGCCCGCCGACCAGACCCATCTCGCTGCGATCCTGTCGGCGGTCGAAGGCGAGCGGGTCGAGACCATCCTCGTCACGCACACCCACCGCGACCATAGCGCCCTCGCCAATGAGCTGCGCAAGGCGACCGGCGCGCGCATCGTGGGTCCCCCGCCGTTTGAGCCGACAAGCGACGGCGCCGGGGTCGACTCGTCGCACGACCGGGCCTATGCGCCAGACGCCGTCTTTGCGGACGGCGAACATCTCGCGGCCCGCACGTTCACGATCGAGACCGTTGTCACGCCCGGCCACTGCGGCGAGCATCTCTGCCTTGCTCTCCTGGAGGAGCGCGCCCTCTTTTCCGGAGATCACGTGATGGCGTGGTCGACCTCGGTCGTCGCTCCGCCCGACGGCTCGATGAGCGCCTACATGGCCTCGCTCGAGAAGGTGCGCGTCCGCGACGAGACAATCTACTGGCCCGGACATGGCGGGCCCGTGCTCGAGCCGCAGCGCTACGTGCGTGCGCTCGCCCATCACCGACGCCAGCGGGAGGCCGCGATCATGGCTGCGCTCGCAGCCGGCGCCGAGACTGTGTCCGACATAGTCGCAAGAGTCTACGTCGGGCTCGATCCGTCGCTCCTCCGCCCCGCCGGCCTCTCGACGCTGGCCCATCTCGACGGCTTGTGCGAACGCGGCCAAGTTGTCGCCGAGGGCTCTGCCCCCGGCGAGCTTCGCTTCCGGCGCACCTGAGACTTCCTGAAATCGGGCGGTGACTCGCCGGACCCGCCCGAAGGCGCCCTGCCGGCGGCGGAGTCCTAGATCGCCATGGCCAAGGAGGCGGCAGCCGGCGCCGGTTCGACCCGCGATCGGATTTGGGCGACGACGGCTGGCTGTGGCTTCAGGGGGACGCCGGAAGGCCTGCGCTGCGTCGCGATTGGAGACGCGAAGCGACGCTGAGCGCGTACTCCTGATCTCCCAATCTTCTTGTCGTCGGCGCCCTCATTCGCCGGGACGCCGTTGTCGTTGGCGGCCCCGGCTGCGCCAAGCGAGAGAAGAATCGTTTCGATCTCCGCCGCGACCGAGGACCAAAACTGGAACCGTCTTCGGCTGCGCGCGCGGCGCGCGTTGGTTTTTTCGCTCGCCGTCCGTTTCAGCGCGCGCATCGCCCCATCCTGCCGAACCAGCAGCTCCGCTGCCCTGCATGCTTCCATACGCAATGAAATCTCAGACATTTAGCCTCACCCTGCTCCACTCTTTGTTTTTGTTGGACGAGGTCGCCCGTGGGCCTTTCCCCGCGTTTGGAAACTGCTGTCAACTCGTCCGGTTGACAGCCATAAACGTCTCGTCGCCGGTGCGCAATACGGATTCTGATGTGACGGACAAGGAAGTCGCGCGTGAAAGCGGCGAGCCTCGAAGGACCTAACTTCAACAAGCCTCGAGGGATCAAGTTTCAATAAGCTCAAACCCGGGAGCCATCGTCGCAGCCCCCTCGGCAAAGGCATGATGCGACTCCTCTTGCCGCCGAATCTTGTCCGCCAAATTTTCACCATGCGTTCACGGCTCAGGACCGCCGGATCTGCGCCAGACGAGGATGGCGGCGGCGAGGTCCTCGATCGCCGCGCCGACCGACTTGAACAGAGTGATTTCGGCCGGCGTCCGGCGTCCCTCTGCGCCGCGGCAAAGAGCAGGCAAGTCGGCGGCGACCTCGGCCAACGTGATTACGCCGCTCGCTAGGCCGATCGCCACGTCGCCACCCTCGGCGCAGGCGGCGTCGGTGTCGACGAAGATGCGGGCGCGACGCAAAACCTCATCGTCGGCTTCGCGCATCGATACAGTGAAGGCGCCGACCAAGTCGAGATGCTGTCCCGGCTTCAGCCATCGGCCTTCGATCAGGGCGGTCGTCGAAAGCGTCGCGCACGAGATCACGTCGGCCTCGGCGACGGCGCGCGAGAGGTCTTCACGCGTCTCCGCCGGCAGTCCCCCCGCGGCGAGGGCGGCGGCGAGGCGGCGCGCGCGCTCGGCGCTGCGGTTCCACACCGTGACCGCCCTCAGGTTCCGTACGCTCGCATGGGCGCGGGCGAGATAGGGCGCGAGCGCGCCGGCGCCGACGATAAGCAGGCGTTTGGCGTCGGTCCGCGCAAGATGGCGCGCCGCGAGCGCCGAAGCCGCGGCGGTGCGCCAAAGGGTGAGGCGCGTTCCGTCGATCGCCGCAAGCGTCTCACCGGTGCGGCCCGACTGCAAGACGTAGAGGCCGTTGACCGCGGGCGTTTCGCGCGCCGCATTGCCGGGAAAGACGTTGACGATCTTGGCCCCGAGATAAAGGCCGGCGCGCGAGGCGCTCTCCGTCCACGCGGGCATGAGGAGGTGCGCCGCAGCCGGCTCCCCAGCGCGCTCGATCGCATGATGATGGCGATGCGGCGCGACGAAACCGCCGCGCATCGCCTGCGCGAGCTCTTCGATCAGCGCGGGAAAGTCGAGCGCCGCGTCGACGTCATCGGCGGAGAAGACCCGCATCGGCGACCCTCATGAGCGGGGCAGGGCGGGCGGTTGCCCGGCCTTCAGCGCCTCCGACTCCGCGCGCAACCTGTCCGCCTCGGCCCTGTGACGGCGCGCCGCCCTTCGGTGGCGACCCTGCGACACCCAAGTCGCCGCCGAACCGGCGATCACGCCGAGCATGGCGGTGACGATCACCACGGCAAACAGCGGCGCGCTCGTCGCGAGGGCTGAATGCTCCGCCGAGCTGAACGGATCGAATGACACCGTCACGAACTGCCGGTTGGCAAAGGCGAACAGAAGCAGGATGATCGCCGCGACGGCAAAGACGACGAGCCTCACGAAGCGGATCATGCCTGGCCCCTTCGCCTCACCGCGCCGCCGGGGGCTAGACCTGTTCCGCCGCTTGGCGATTGAGACGCTCGCGCATCTCCTTGCCGGTCTTGAAGAAGGGCGCCAGCTTCTCGGTCACCGGCACCTTGTCGCCGGTGCGCGGGTTGCGGCCGGTGCGCGCATGCCGCTGCTTGGTCGAAAAAGCGCCAAAACCGCGCAACTCGACTCGCTCGCCGCGAGCCAGCGCGTCGGCGATCTCGCCCAGAATGGCGTCGATGATGTTCTCGATGTCCCGTTGATAGAGGTGCGGATTTCGAGCCGCCATACGCTGCACAAGTTCAGACTTGATCACTGACCATCCCCAACTCGAGGCAGGCCCGGAGCGGTGTCCCGGGTCCTTCCTGTCCTGAATCGTCTTTTCACTTCAATAAGAAACCATCATCGCACAGAATCCCGCCTGCGGCCCCGGGAAACGGCGATCAAGCCGAGCGCTGAGCCTCATACTGGCCCGTCTTGCGGAACCGCACAAGGTAGGCCGGGATGATCGCGTCGGCCGCCCGCGGCGCGATGCCGAGCCCGCGAAGGACCCGCCCCTCCGCCTCCGCCTCAGCCGAGACGACATTGTCGTCGGCGAGCAGGTCCACCTGATCGCGGCTGGTTGTCAGGAGTTTTGGAAATCGGCCGAGCGTCACCCGGCTGGCGAACGAGGTGGTCGAGGCGATCAGGCGCGAAGGGCCGGGCGGGAGCCCGAGGAGCAGGCGACGCCGATCGACCGTACGCAGGACGAGTTCGGCGGCCTCACGCAGAGAAATCACCTGCGGCCCGCCGAGCTCGTAGACTGTTGCGGGCTTGGCGTCGCCCGCCAGCGCCGCCGCGGCCGCGCGAGCCACATCGCCGGCGTAGACCGGCTGGAGCCGCGTCTTGCCGCCTCCGAACAGCGGAATGACCGGCAGAAAGCAGGCCAGCGCGCCGAACCGGTTGAAGAAGTCGTCCTCCGGTCCGAACACGACCGAGGGGCGCAGAATCGTCGCGTCAGGGAAGGCCTCGAGCGTCGCTCTTTCGCCGAGGCCCTTGCTCGCGATGTAGGCCGAGGCAGAGTTTGCGTCGGCCCCGATGCCGGAAACGTGCGCGTAGGTCGTGACGCCGGCGGCCGCGGCGGCGCGAGCGAGCGCCGCCGCTCCGTCGACATGAACGGCCTTGTAGGTCTGCGCTCCCCTCTCGCCCCGCACGCCCGTGGCGTTGACGACCATCTGGGCGCCTTCGAGCGCGGCTACGATCGACGTCGGATAGCGGAGGTTCGCCTGCACCGGCTCGATCTGGCCGACGCTGCCGATCGGCCTCAGGAACGAGGCAAGGTCCGGCCGGCGCACCGCCACGCGCACCCGCCATTCCCTGCGCGCTAGAGCGCGAACGATGTGGCGTCCGAGAAAGCCCGAGCCGCCGAACACTGTCGCCAAGCGGCTTCGCTCGAAGGTGGCGTCGGCCATCCAATGCGTCTCCGGAACAGGGGGAAGTCCGCACCCCTTACGCCAACGCCGCCCGTGTGTACAGCCGCGAAAAAGGCTGAGGCCGCCCGTGCGTCGGCGCGGCTCACCCGGCCGCGCGCTTGCGTTCCGCGATCACCTGCTCGGCCGCTTTTCCGACGAGCTCCGCCAAGTGGTCGAATTTTGTTTCGAAAGCGCCGACGCCGGAGGTTGCGGAACGCAATTCGATGATGAGGTCGCCGATTTCCGCCTCGGGGATGAGGGCCCGGAGGGCCTCCCAGCCCTTCCATCCCTCGCGCGCCTCGAAGCCGAGGATCTGGCCACGCCGGGCGCTGACCAGCGCGCTCGCGCGCGCGAGCGCGTCGGAGGGCACGTAGATCGTCACCGACAGGATGGGTTCGAGCAGGATCGGCCGCGCCTTCTGCAACGCCTCGTCGAGCGCGATCCTGCCGGCGGCGCGGAACGCCATGTCGGACGAATCGACCGTGTGGTAAGAGCCGTCAATCAGCGTCACGGAAACGTCCACCACCGGAAAGCCCAATGGCCCGCGCACCAGCGCGTCTTTGGCGCCGGCTTCGACCGAGGAGAAATACTGCCTCGGCACCGAGCCGCCGTGCACGCGCTCGGCGAAGGCGAATCCCTCTCCGCGCCCGCGCGGCGCGACCTCGACCATCACGTCGCCGAACTGGCCGTGGCCGCCCGACTGCTTCTTGTGCCGCCCGCGAACAGTGACCGCGCCGCGAATGGTCTCGCGATAGGCGACTGCCGGCTTGTTCGTGTTGATCGTCACGCCGAACCGGTCGGCGAGGCGCTCCGAGGTCACCCGCAGATGCATTTCGCCCTGACCGTAGAGCTTCATCTCGGACATCTCGGCGTCCTGGACGAAAGAGAGCGCGCGATCCTCCTCACAGAGCTTGGCGAGCGCGGCCGCGAGGCGCACTTCGTCCTTCCGGTCCTTGACGTGGATGGCGAAGGCCTGGGTCGGGGGCGGCGGGGGTGGAAGATCGGCTGCGGCCGGGGTGGCCTTGCCGTCAGCGAGACGGTCGCCCGTCGAAAGACCGTCAAGGCGGGCGAAGGCGATGGTGTCGCCTTCCTCGGCGCGGGAGACTTTCGACTGCGTCGCGCCCATGAGCCGCGCCAATCCGCCGATCCGCTCTTCGACGCCGCGCGAGTTGATGACTGTCGCGCCGTCGGCGAAGGCGCCGCGCAGCACGCGCGACAGCGACAGCTTGCCGCCATGCGCGGTGTGGATCGTGCGGATGACCTGCGCCAGCGCCGGCCCGTTGTCGTCGATCCCGAGCCTCCTACGGGCGTGGGCGATGGCTGGCGCCTCGTGCCGGACCGCCTTCAGAAGGCGCGTTACGCCATGGCCTTCGGTCGCCGAGCCCATCAGGACCGGCGCCACGTGGCCCTCGCGCAACTCGCGCGCGAGATCGTCGAAAACGAGATCCCTCGGCGGCTCGATGTCGCCGATGAGCTGCTCCATCAGCGCGTCGTCATAGTCGGCGAGCTTCTCGAGCATCGAATAACGAGCCTGTTTCTCCTCGGGAACGACTCCGACCGGTATCTCGATGACGGTCGACGGCGCGGACTCGCGATAGACGAAGGCGCGCTCGAGCGCGAGATCGACGAAGCCGGTTGCGACGCCGTTCTCCGACACCGGAATCTGGCGTAGGAGCAGGGGCGTGCGTGACGCCGGCTGAAGCATCTCCAGGGTCTCGCGCAGTCCCCCGCTGGCCTGGTCGATCTTGTTGAGGAAGAGGATGCGGGGAAGGCCGAGCTCCTCGAGCTCGCGCAGGATCACTTGCAGCGCCGGAATCTTGCGAGGGTCGGCTTCGCACACCACGACGGCGGCGTCGCAGACCGGCAGGGCGTGGCGCATGTCGTGGATGAATTCGATCGATCCCGGGCAGTCGAAAAAGGTCAGCCGGTCCCCCATGTAGTCGATGCTCGCGACATTGGGTTCGACGCTCATGGCGTGGCTGCGGGCCTCGGGGCTGCCGTCGCCGACGGTCGTCCCTTCGCGAACCGTGCCTTGACGCGACAGTCCTCCGCCGCGCACAAGAATGCTCTCGAGGAGACTGGTCTTCCCGCTCTGGAACGGCCCCACGATGGCAATTAGACGAGGACCGGGGACGCGGTGCTCGTGATTGTCTGCGGACAATGTTGGGCTCCTCAACCGTTGCTTCGCGCCTCTTGCGAGGCGCGGTGGAAAACCCCACCCGCGAGGCTGCGGCCCCGTCGGCGAACGCGGCGCGCGTCTAGTCGCACGTCCGTCGTGTTCCTGACATGGTCGCAAGAACCGGGGCGGCGCGCAAGCCGGTCGTAGCGGGGCAAGAGTGCGACCTCGCGGTCGCATTCGCCGCCCGTTTCCTGTAAGGGACGGCGCTCAAACGGAAATCCGGAGGGTTCATGATTCAAGGCGAGCCGGTCGAAGCGAAGCGGGTGGCGGCTGCGCTCGGCCGCCGCTCGATCGTGCTCGTCGGCATGATGGGGGCCGGCAAGACCTCGGTCGGCAGGCGCTTGGCGGCGAAGCTCGGGCTGTCCTTCGTCGATGCCGACGCCGAGATCGAGGCGGGCGCCCAATTGACGATCCCGGAAATCTTCGAGCGGTTCGGCGAAGCCTATTTCCGCGACGGCGAGCGCAAGGTCATTGCGCGCCTTCTGAAAGGCGGGCCGCAGGTGCTCGCCACCGGCGGCGGTTCGTTCATGAACAAGACGACGAGGGACAACATCGCGGCGCACGGCGTATCGATCTGGCTGAAGCCGGACGTGGAGGTGCTGGCGGCCCGCGTCCGCAAGAAGGCGAACCGTCCGCTTCTGCAGACCGCCGATCCCGAGCAGACCTTGCGACGGCTCCTGGACGAGCGCGCGCCGACCTATGCTCTTGCCGACATCACCATCGAATCGCGCGACGGGCCGCATGAATCGGTTGTCGAGATGACGCTTCGCCGACTCGCCGAGTTGTTGTGTGGGTCGCCGGAGTCCGCGCCGGCCGATCGCCGCAGGGTCGAGGTGCCGCTCGGCGCGCGCGCCTATTCGATCCTGATCGGCCGTGGTTTGATCGACGAGGCCGGCGTTGAGTTGGCGCGCATCGTCCCGGGGGCCAAATGCGCGATCGTCACCGACGCCAATGTCGCGCCCCTCTACCTCGATCGGCTGACGACGAGCCTCGCCGCGGCAGGTCTCGGCTCGATCCCGATCGTTTGCCCGCCGGGCGAAGCAACCAAGTCCTATCAGCAGTTCGCCCGCGTCGCAGACGCGCTGATCGACGCGCGCATCGAACGGCGGGACGTCGTCGTCGCGCTGGGCGGGGGGGTCATCGGCGATCTGACCGGCTTCTGCGCCGCCACGCTGCGCCGCGGCGTGCGATTCGTGCAGATTCCCACCACCCTCCTGTCGCAGGTCGATTCCAGCGTGGGCGGGAAGACGGGCATCAATTCGCCGCGCGGGAAGAATCTGGTCGGCGCATTCCACCAGCCCTCCCTCGTGCTCGCCGATTCCGGCGCTCTCGACACCCTCAGCGAAAGGGAGTTCCGCGCGGGCTACGCCGAGGCGGTCAAATACGGCCTCATCGACGACCGCCGTTTTTTCGAATTTCTCGAGGTCCGCTGGCGCGAAGTTTTTTCGGGCGGACCGGCTCGGGCCGAGGCGATTGCGACGAGCTGCGCGACCAAGGCGCGCGTCGTCGTCGCCGACGAGACCGAGCTGGGCGAGCGGGCGCTGCTCAATCTCGGCCATACATTCGGCCATGCCCTGGAAAGCCTGACGCATTACGACTCGGCGCGTCTGGTTCACGGCGAGGCGGTGGCGATCGGGATGGCCTGCGCGTTTCGGCTTTCCCGGCAACTGGAGCTTTGCTCCGGCCAGGACGCCGCCCGGGTCGAGGCGCACCTCAAGAGCGTTGGCCTGCCGACCAGGATTGGCGACATCTCCGGCCTCAGGATCGGCGCGGACGACATCCTGGCGGCGATGCGCCAAGACAAGAAGGTCGAGCGCGGGCGGCTCACCTTCATTCTCGCCAGGGGAATCGGCGAGAGCTTCATCGCTCGCGACATTCCGGAGACGAGCGTCCGCGAATTCCTGAAAAGGGACCTGGAGGCGGCGGTGGTTGGCGGCTAGGGCCCGCTCTCGGCCGCCCGCCGTGCTAAGATAGCCCCATGTCGATCACTCTCGACATCGTCGTTATCGTGATCAGCATCGTCGCTGCGGCGTTCTTCGCCGGCGCCGAGACAGCGCTGACCGCCGCGTCGCGCGCGCGCATGCACGCGCTCGAAATGGCGGGCGACAAGCGGGCCAAGCTGGTGACCCGCCTGATCGGCATGCGCGGCCGGCTCATTAGCGCCATGTTGCTCGGCGGCCAGTTCGTCACCATCGGTTCTTCGGCGATCGCCACGAGCATCATGCTCGACCTCTACGGCGAACACGGGGTCTGGTCGGCGACCGTCATCATGACCGCACTGATCGTCGTTTTCGGCGAAGTGACGCCCAAGACCATCGCCATCGCCTATCCTGACCGCGTGTCGCTGTTGATTGCGCCGGTGGTGCTGTTCTTCGTCATCGTATTCGGCCCGATTGTGAGCGCGGTCGAGGCTCTGGTGCGCGGCTTTCTGCGCATGTGCGGCGTATCGCTGATCGAGAGGGACCCGGGCGTCACCGGCCATGAGGAGCTGATGGGCGCCGTCGACATCCTGCATCGAGAAGGCGGGGTCGAGCGCGAAGAGCGCGACATGTTCGGCGGTCTGCTCGAGCTCGCGGAGATTCCGGTGTCCGACATTATGGTGCATCGCACGAAGATGCGGCTGATCGACGCCGATCTGCCGCCGGAGGAGCTCGTTCGCGAGGTGATCGACTCGCCCTACACCCGCATGCCGCTCTGGCGGGTCGAACCCGACAACATCGTGGGCGTGCTGCACGCCAAGGACCTGCTGCGCGCCTATGTCGCAGCGGGAGGCGACGCCGGAAAGCTCAAGGTGAGCGCGCTCATGCACGAGCCCTGGTTCATCCCCGAATCGACGACGCTGCGCGATCAGCTGCAGGCGTTCCTGCGCCGGGGAAAGCATTCGGCGCTGGTCGTCGACGAATACGGCGTGGTGCAGGGACTGGT
>DASRSL010000172.1:0-37768 GCA_035656495.1 Roseiarcus sp. | reverse complement strand
AGAAATGCAATGTAAACCCCAAGGCGCCAGATTTGCCGGCCTCTCGGCTGGACAGCGCCCGACGGCTTTGCTACATGCCGGGCCTCACGAGGGAGCGACGCCCCCCGCGATTTCGATGGGCGCATAGCTCAGTTGGTAGAGCAGCTGACTCTTAATCAGCGGGTCCAAGGTTCGAGCCCTTGTGCGCCCACCATCGAAAAACGCACCGTCCACCCATCGCGGCCTCATTCAAGGATCAGACGCCACGATGGCGGGTAATGCAAAATCCGAGAGTTTGGCTCAGCGGGCCTCAGAGGTCGCGTATGATTGGAAAACGCCGCTGCCAAGGGAGTGGAAGACCGTCAAATTTGCCCGAATGACTCCTGGAGCATCGCTAAGCGTGAAGCGGCAACGTGCGAATCCGGTATAAGCGCTAGAATTTGAAAGCTCCGTAGACGTGCCGGCAGCGAGACTAATGGGCGCTGCGCCAGTTGTGGCAAGCACGCTTCCGGTCGCGCCTATCAGCTCGATCGAAATGCTTACCGCGGACGTCGTAATATTTACGGCATTACAAGCGTGATAGCTCTGGTATCGGCCCAGAGCGGCGGCGCAACTGAGGTGATTCCGTGTTAACCAAGCAAGTTCCGGGCTTGCCGCCAAGAGCCTAACGCTGCGGTCTCACTAAAAAAGTTTAGCTGAGCACGACCGGCCGTTCCGGAACGCAACTCCTCCCCGTTGCCGTCACTTTTTGCCCCATTCGGGAAGCAACCGAAGCGCGCATTGGGAAAGCGAGCGCTGCGTGGCAGGCCACGGGACCTGTGGATCAGCCCCTGACAGGCCTCGATGTCTCAAAGGCCGTTACGCTTTCGACGATTGCATCCGGGTCGGGCGCCCAGGCGCGCGGCTCGAGCGCGCGTCCAAGTAGGTCAGCGCTCCATCGGCTGTGATGTAGTATTGCCTATCCGCGTAATTGATCTTGTCGCGCACCGCCTTCGGCAACCGGTCAAATCTGATCATTTGATATTGGCGCTGCTTGTCAGGCGTTGAGAAAAGCCGCCGCACTCGTTCCATGGCTCACCCCTCAGTAATTGCCAAACTCGGGCGGTTGGCGTTCTCGTCCGAAGCGGGTTCGGTCTCGACGTCTTCCAGGCTCCGCAGCCGGGAAAACTCTCCAGCATTTTTCGGAAGCGTGATCGCCGGCGTGGTGCGTCGCGCGCCAGACCCAAGCGGAGGGGCAGGCTTGCTCGACATTCCCCGCCTTTCGTCGAGCGCCGATCGGCCTGGCATGGGGTCGCCTGGCCAAAGAAGAAAGCTTACGCCAACGGATGACATGACAAAATCTTCCCTTGATTGACCGGACGTTTGTGGCCGGTCTCGCGACTTTGCGCAGTGATGGGAGTCACATGGCGGCCGGGCGCGCAGGATCCTGCCTTCGTGTGCGCGCCGCAACTCTGACGAGATCATGGCGGAGATCGTCGCCGGACGGCTCGCCCAGCACTTGGAGCGCTCCGGCTTCGTTATCGCCGCCGATGGCCGGCGGCGCCGCGCTCGGGCGTGGCTTCGACGACGCCTGAAAAGCGATTCAACCCGAAATCGAATAGCTTCGAGAGCTGGCGTGTTTTTTCGGGGGGTCGCGCGGGCGGGGATGGCAGGGGACGCGAAATCAGCGACGTATTGGAGAGGGATGCATGGGCAAGACGATCACCCTAGTCGGCCTCGGCGCCGTGCTCGTTTTCGGGTCCGGCGCGGCGTTGGCGCAGCAGGGCACGTCATCATCTTGGGGAACGGAAGGCTGGGGCCCTCGAATCCCGACGATAGCGCTGACGCCGAAAGATCGCGCATGGAACCATGATCACGAAAGTCAATATAGAGCGGAAGACGGAGCCGAGTGGCTTCGCCTCCACTCGCAAGCGAGCCCTCATCTGGGGTTCCATTGAGGCGGCAATCTTCGGAGCGGTCAGCGCGGCGGCTGACGAACCCGGCTTCGTTGTTATCTGCTTGCGGCTATCAACGCGACGCGGTCCAGCCCTTCACGCTCAGCAACCGTGCGGACCCCGACCCCGCTCTCGTTCGCCGTCCGAGCGGCGCATATTTTTGCTCTTGACCGGCTGAGCCGGTCGCGGCAACCCGTCTTCTCTGAAAGGCGGGGTTCCTCGCCTTCGTCTCGTTCCGGCAACGGCCGGCGGCGGCGCAAATCCCGAAAGCAGGAACGTTCAGGCGCCACGACGGCTCGATTGCCGAGTCGCTTTTTTCCGCGAATGACCCTTGGCCCGGGAGGGCACGCCGAAGGATGCGATCACGGCCTCGCTCGTCCGCGCGAGATTGGCGCTCGGTCCCCCGGTTCCGACGCTGAGGCGGCTGACCCGCGCGCCCTCGATCAGAAGAACGATCGTGTCGGCGAGCAAGCCGGGCTGCCTCGCCCCGGCGGACTCGCACAGCCTCGCAAGACGGTCGCGCTGACGTTTCTTGAACTCCTCGATGACCCTGAGCCCAGGATGCCCCGCCTGGGTCAGCTCGACCGCGGCGTTCGCAAGGTCGCAGCCGCGCTCGTCCTCGGCAATGAATTTGGCGACCCGGGCGACATAGCCATAGAGCTGGCCGACGGGATCGCCGGAGCTTGCAGCTTCGACCTCCGCCCAGATCTCATCGGACTTCCGCCCCTTGCGGCTCAGATACTCGCAAACGAGATCGTCCTTCGAACCGAAGTGGCGGTAGAGGGTCATCTTGTTCGTGCCGGCGGCTTCGGCGATCGTCTCGACCCCGACTCCGCGGATGCCGTGCCGATGAAAAAGATCCTGCGCGCAGGCGACGATTCGCTCGCGGGGCGGCTCCGGCGCGACATCGCCGCCGTCCGGTTTTGCAATTTCTTTCGCCATGGCTCTTGACTGCGATGTTACCGATCGGTAAAAGATGCCGATACTGACCGGTAACACCTCCTCGCGCCGGAAGTCAATGCAATAGGACGCGCCGTCCGCGGCGCGAGGCGTTTTGTCACAATGTCGAAAGGAAGCGCCATGTCGCTGCGCCACAGCCCGACGATCGACCAACTCCTCGGGGACTCGCTGGTCCAGGCGGTCATGCGAGCCGACCATGTCGAGCCGCAGGCCCTAAGGGCCTTGCTCGCGGACGCCGCTGACCGCGTCGCCGCCCGCCTCGAGCGAAGGCCGGCGGGCGGACTGTCAGCGAGACCGCCAATCGACAGGCGGGCGACGTCCCTTGGCGCGAACGGGCCGGCGCGCGTCCGGCCTGCCCCGCTCACAGACCCATGCGGGTCGGCGCTCTGCTGCTAGCTTCCGTCATCGGAAAGAGAGGCCCGCCTTGATTCATCTCCACTACTGGCCGACGCCGAACGGCAAGAAGGTCACGATCCTGCTCGAAGAGCTCGGCATGCCCTACGCCATCGTGCCCTGCAACATCGGCAAGGGCGACCAGTTCAAGGACGAGTTTCTGAAGATCGGCCCGAACAACCGCATGCCGGCAATGGTCGACGATGCACCGGCGGACGGCGGGACGCCGATCAGCCTCTTCGAGTCGGGGGCGATCATGATGTATCTCGCGGAGAAGGCCGGGCGTTTCTATCCCCAGGGCCTTCGCGCCCGCCACGAGGTCAACCAATGGGTGCTCTGGCAGATGGCCAATCAGGGCCCGAAGCTCGGCGAGTGCGGGCACTTCCGGCGTCTCGGCGACAAGCAGGGCGACCAGTCCTACGCCGTCCGTCGCTTCACCGACGAGGCGAACCGGCTCTATGGCGTTCTCAACAACCGCCTCTATGATCGGCGCTATATCGCCGGCGACGAGTACACGATCGCCGACATGATCAGCTATCCCTGGACGGTCGGCTGGCAGGCGCAGGGTCAGGACATCGGAGAGTTCAGGTATTTCAAGCGCTGGTTCGACGAGCTCGGCGCGCGTCCCGCCGTTCAGCGCGGCCTCGCCGTCACCGCCGGCCCGCCGGAAGACGTCGACGCCCTGCCAGCAGAGGAGAAGGAGCGGCGGATGAAGCTGCTTTACAACCAGCGCGCTCGCACCGCTCCGGAGGGCGGCCTCACTGCCGCATGAAAGCCGAACGCCCGGCAGGGCCCCGCGCCGATTGCTGGCCCGTTCTCGAAGTCACCCGCGGAGAGCGGGGGGACGCCGACCGGCTGCGCCGACTTGACAGTCAGGAACGCGAGGCGGCGTAGATGACGTCGGGTTCGCCTCTGGGCGCAGGTACGCGGAAGACTTCAACCGACTCGAACACGCGCCGCAATCTCTCCGCGAAGCCCTGAGCCTCGACGGCGCTCCAAATCGTCAAGACCCCTTTCGGCTCGAGCCGCTCGTACGGCAAGGCAAGGCCCCCGTCCCTATAAAGCATGCTGTTGGCGCGCGTGACCGTCCACGTCGGTCCGTTGTCGACGTCGAGGCAAATCCCGTCGAACGATTCCCGTTCATGATGGAGCCAGGCGACGATGTCCTCGATCACGACCCGGACTCTCGGGTCGGAAAGCGCGTTTCCCGAGCATGGCGCGAGGCAGGTCTGATTCCACTCGACAATCTTTGGCTCGATCTCGACGACTGTCACGTGCTCGACTCGATCCGAGCGCAGCGCCTCGGCGAGCGAAAATCCGACTCCGAGTCCGCCAATCAGCAAGCGCAACCGACCTCCTCCGCCGCGCAGCGCGAGGCGCGCGAGCAGGCGTTCCGACTCGCCGTTTCGCGTATCCATCAGGAATACGCCGTTGCTGATGATCTCGTAATGATCCCGGACGGCCCTAGCGCCAGTTCGCCCTGCAGCCCTGGCGTCCGTTCCACGATCCTCGATGTCTCCGCGCCTCTCATCGGCATAGGCGCGACAAGCCTTGTCACCGTCGTTCTGTTCTTGCTCGAGTTCGAGGTGGCGCACGCGAGCCCGGCGAGGGCGTGGCCGGCGCCGGCGGCGGTGTCGGTAACGAGCTGCTCCAGCTCGCGACTCTTCCGATCTTCCAGATGCGCGCCCGGCCGCTCAGTACGGCGGGGGCGTCACCGCATACTCGCCATGGACGGCGCTCACCTGCGCCTGGGACGGATGCAGGACGGGCCCTGGGAAGTACGGCGGCGCCACCCAGAAGTCCCGCGAGCATCCGGCAAGCATAGAGGCGACCAAAGCCAACATCAGGACTCGCGTCATTGTCTCTCCACCGGCCAAACGCTCGCGTCCCGCGCGCGAAGATCGAGACGGATACCATGCGGAAAAACGATTCCGCCCGCCGTCAAGCTATCTCACCCGGCGAGCGCCTTCAACAGCCCGATGCTCGCGCGCCGGCAAAACTTCGGGGTTCGCGGAAGGGGCGGGGGGCGGCGGCGGTCGGGCGTCATCGAAAGCGGAACACGCCCGTCCGCTTGATCTCGGAATCCTCGAGCTCGCGCGTCACCGGCACGCGATATTCGGCCATGCTCTCGAGGCGGTCGAGCGCGAGATAAGTGCGGCCCGGGTCGCCGACGAGGACGGTCGCGCCGCGGCGCGCGAGCAAGGCGAGCCACCCCGTCACGGCTTCGGCCATGTCCCTTTCGTAAGAGACGTCGCCGGCGAGCACGACGTCCCAGCCTTCGTCCGCGCCGACGAGATCCTCGAGCCGGACGAGGACGCCGGCCCCGTTTTCGGCGGCGTTGGCGGAAATCGCGGCGGCGGCGAATTCGTCGATGTCGGAGGCTTCCGTCTTCGCGGCGCCGGCCAGGACCGCGGCGATCGCGACGAGGCCGGACCCCGAGGCGAAGTCCAGCACCCGCCTGCCGGCCGCGAGGGCAGGATTGTCGAGGACGTAGCGGGCGAGCGCCTGACCGCCCGCCCAGGCGAAGGCCCAGAATGGCGGCGGCAGGCCCATGGCGGCGAGCTCCTCCTCGGTCTTTCGCCAGAGCGGAACCGCCTCGTCCGCCAGCCACAACCGGATTTCCGGGGTCAGCGGCGGCGCCCTCAGCCGCGTGTTGGCGACGACGAAGTCTCCCGTCGTGGCGCACCCGGCGCTCATGCCTTCCAGCGCAGGGTCGAGACGAGCGTGAAGAGCCGACGCGCCGTGCCCGGATCGATGAGCACTTTTTCCGACAGACGCTGCGCCATCAGCTCCGCCCCTTCGTTATGGAGCTTGCTGCGCTCGCGGTCGATCGACTCGATTTGCCGCGGGCTCGCCGTGCGGATGGCGGAGTAATAGGTTTCGCAGACCATGAAATAGTCTTTGAGCAACGGCCGGAACGGGGTCATCGAGACCACGATCGAGAGAGCCTGCTCGCCGTCCGAAGTTCGCACGTCGAATGTGAGCTTCGATTCCTCCTGCGAGATCGTCAGGGTGTATGGGCCGTCATCGCGTCCGGGGATTCCGAACGAGTTCTCCTCGACAAGATCGAAAATCGCCACCGTCCGCTCGTGATCGACCTCGATCGCGCCGCGTGGGATCGTATCCTCGTCGAGGAACACCTCGGAAAGGCGGTCGCGCTTCTCCTCCGCCTCCGCGTTCACGGCCGCCTCGCCGGCTGCGGCTCCGCGGCGAGTCTGAGCGCCACCGAGCGGGCGTGCGCATCAAGCCCCTCGGCCTTACCAAGCGTCACCGCCGCAGGCCCGAGGGTCGCGAGCGACTGCGCGTCGCACTTCAAGAGCGAGGTGCGCTTCAGGAAGTCGAGCACTCCCAGACCCGAGGAGAAGCGGGCCGAGCGTCCGGTCGGCAGCACATGGTTGGAGCCTCCGACATAATCACCGATCGCCTCGGGCGTATGCGATCCGAGGAAGATTGCGCCGGCGTTGTCGATTTTGGCCGCGAGCGCCTCCGGCTCGCGGGTCATGATCTCGAGATGCTCCGGAGCAAGCCGCTCGACGAGCGGCAGCGCGGCGTCCAATGTCGGGCAAAGGATGATCGCGCCATAGTCCCGCCAGCTCGCGCCGGCGATTTTTTCGCGCGGCAGCGCGGCGAGCTGCCGCTCCGCCTCGGCTCCCGCGGCGCGCGCGAGATCGGCGTCGTCGGTGATCAGAATCGATTGCGCCGTCTCGTCATGCTCGGCCTGCGCGAGCAGGTCGGCGGCCACGAATCTCGGGTCGGCGCTGGAATCGGCGAGGATGACGACTTCCGAGGGCCCCGCGATCATGTCGACGCCGACGACGCCGAACACGCGCCGCTTCGCCGCCGCGACGTAAGCGTTGCCGGGACCGACGACTTTGGCGACCGGGGCTATGCTCTGCGTTCCGTAAGCGAGCGCGGCGATCGCCTGCGCGCCGCCGACCCGATAGATCTCGTCGACGCCGGCGATGCGAGCCGCAGCCAGCACCAGCGGATTGATGCGGCCGTCGGGCGCCGGCACGACCATCGCCAGCCGCCGGCAGCCCGCCACCTTCGCCGGCACGGCGTTCATGATCACCGACGAAGGATAGCTCGCCGCGCCGCCGGGAACATAGAGGCCCACCGCCGCGATCGGGCGCCAGCGCCAACCGAGCTCGACCCCGAGCGCGTCGGTGAAGTGCAGGTCGGCCGGCTTCTGGCGCTCGTGATAGGCGGTTACGCGCGAATGGGCGAACTCGAGCGCCTCGAGCGCCCTCGGCTCGCAGGCCGCCACCGCGGCGTCGATCTCGCCGGGCCCGATCGCGAATCCCTTGGCGCGGAGATTGACGCGGTCGAATCGCAGCGAGAATTCGGCGAGAGCGTCGTCGCCGCGGGCGCGCACCTCTTCAATGATGTCGGCGACCGCAGCGTCGACATCGGCGGCGGATTCGCGCTTGGCGCCGAGCAGCGCGCAAAAGCGCTGTTCGAAATCGGCGGCGCCCATGTCGAGTTCAATCGCCATCGTCAGACCGCCGAGACTTGGGTCAGCGCATGGCCGGGACACTGCTCGGCGGGCACGCGCCGCCCCATGTCGGAAAGCTCAACCTCGAGGCATTCGACGTCGAGCCGCACCAGCCCGCCATCGGCAAAGACCAGAAAGATCATGCCCGCAGGCGGATCGGTCTTCTCGAAGGTGACGGCCAGCAGGTTGAGCGGCGCGTCCTTGGCGACGTCGGCCAGGCCGAGATGCGAGACCCTCAGCACACGGTCGAAGCGCAGCACGCTCGAGACGCGCTCGGCGGCGCCGGTCTTTGCGCCGACCCAGTCGTAGCGCATGCCGGCGATAACGAAGCGCCGCTGCTTCGGCAGCCAGGCCATGTCGGAGCGCCTGAGGCAGGTGTTTTGCGCATGAGCCGAGATGACGCCGAGCCCTTCGCGATCGAGCGCGAGAAGTTTGAGCCCTCGGACGGCGGCCGGCATCGCCTCAGCCCACGATCCGGGTGATGTCGGCGCCGCAGGCGGCGAGCTTCTCCTCGAGCCGCTCGAAACCGCGATCGAGGTGATAGACGCGATTGACGATGGTTTCGCCTTCCGCCGCGAGGGCCGCGATGACGAGCGACACCGAGGCGCGCAAGTCGGTCGCCATCACCGGCGCCCCGCGCAGCCGCTCGACGCCCTCGACGATCGCCGTATCGCCTTCGAGCTTGATGTGCGCGCCGAGCCGCGCCAGTTCTTGGACGTGCATGAAGCGGTTCTCGAAGATCGTCTCGGTGATTCTCGATGTCCCCCGCGCCCGCGTCATCAGCGCCATGAATTGGGCCTGCAGATCGGTGGGGAAACCCG
The DNA here is from genome assembly GCA_035656495.1 of Roseiarcus sp. Classification (GTDB taxonomy): domain Bacteria; phylum Pseudomonadota; class Alphaproteobacteria; order Rhizobiales; family Beijerinckiaceae; genus Roseiarcus. Next base: position 29,186 of record DASRSL010000172.1, on the reverse strand, counting down.
GGAAGGGCGCGGTCGTGACATCGACAGCGTCGATGCCCGCCCCGTTGCGCGTCACCCGCACGCCGCGATTGACACTCGCGACTGTGGCGCCGCTCGTCTCCAGCGCCTTCAAGGGCCTTTGAAAGAGATCCTCGCTGACGCCCTCGAGGAGGATGTCGCCGCCGGTCATCGCGACCGCGGTGGCGTAGGTCCCCGCCTCGATGCGGTCCGGGAGGACGCGATGGTGCGCTCCGTTGAGGCGAGCGACGCCGTGGATCTCGATCTCGGACGTGCCGGCGCCACGGATGCGTGCGCCCATCTTGTTGAGGCAGTCGGCGAGGTCGGCCACTTCCGGCTCCCTCGCGGCATTGGAAATGAGCGTCGAACCATGCGCCGTCGACGCGGCGATCATCGCCACGTGCGTGCCGCCCACGGTCACCTTGGGAAACTCGATCTCCGCGCCGACGAGACCTTTCGGCGCGGTGGCGACGGCGTAGCCGCCGTCGATCTCGATCGCGGCGCCGAGCTTCTCCAGCGCCATGAGGAGAAGATCGACCGGGCGGGTGCCGATTGCGCATCCGCCGGGCAACGACACGCACGCCTCTCCCATCCGCGCGAGCAGCGGCGCGATCACCCAGAAGCTCGCCCGCATTCTCCGGACGAGTTCGTAAGGCGCGGTCGTGTCGACGATGGTGCGCGCCCTCAGGTGGGCGGTCTGGCCGGAGGCGGCCTCCTCGCCGGCCCGCTTGCCGTCGATCGAATAGTCGACGCCGTGATTGCCCAAAATATGCGCGAGCTGGCTGACGTCGGCGAGACGCGGCAGGTTCTCCAGCGTCAGAGTCTGGTCAGTCATCAAGGAGGCGATCATCAGCGGCAGCGCGGCGTTCTTTGCGCCGGAGATCGGGATCACGCCCCTGAGGCTGGCCCCGCCGCGAATTTGAATGCGATCCATCCCTAGTCCTTCGATCTCGAAGCGCCGACAAAGAATGCGCGGCTCACTCTTTCGAATCGGGAGACGGGGGCGGCGCCTTTCCGTCTCCGGCCGGCCGCTCCTCGGTCTTGCGCAAACGCTGCTGGACCTTTCGCCGTTTCAGATTCTCCCTGAGGGAAGCGGCAAGCCGCTTCCGCCGGTTGTCGCGATTGGCGCTCCAGGGGTCGTCACCGCTCATGTCGTTCCTTTGCCGACTTCCGGCCAAACCAGCGGCGCTTGATAGGGCCAAGCAGCCGCGCGGAGCAAGCCAAAACGGGGCAAATGGATCGCTTCTTCAATTGTCATCCTGCTTTTTCGATCAGGCTCACCGCGGCCGCGCGCGCCTCGCGCGTGATCTCCGCGCCAGCCAGCATGCGGGCGATTTCCTCGCGCCGCTCGCCGGCCGCCAAACGGGAGACGCACGTGACCATACGATCGCCATCCCCGACGTCGTTTTTGGCGATCCGGTAATGGCTCTGCGCGCGCGCGGCCACCTGCGGCGCATGCGTGACCGCAAGCACCTGCGCGCGCTGCGCAAGCCGGGCTAGACGCTGCCCCATCGCGTCCGCGACCGCCCCGCCGACGCCGGTGTCGATCTCGTCGAAGACGAGGGTCGGCGCCGCGCCCCTCTCGGCAAGGCAGACCTTGATGGCGAGAAGAAAGCGCGACAGTTCGCCGCCGGAGGCGACTTTCATCAACGGACCTGGCCGAGCGCCGGGATTGGCGCGGGCGAGAAACTCCGCGCGGTCATAGCCGGTCGCCGAGATGAGCGTCCTGTCGCTGCGCAGGTCGACGCTGAACTCCGCCCTGTCGAGCTTGAGCGGCGGCAGTTCAGCCATGACCGCCCATTCGAGAGACTTGACGCTGCGCTCTCGCGCTGCGCTCAGCACGGCGGCCGCCTCATGATAGGCCGCGCGCGCGCCGGCGACTGCGCCCCCGAGCCTGGCGACCTCGTCGCGGCCGGCGTCGAGAACAGCGAGATCGTCGGCGAATTTTCGAGCGAGCGCGGGAAGGCTTTCGATCGGGACGCCGTACTTGCGGCCCATCGCCCTCAGCGCGAACAGGCGCTCCTCGCAACGCTCCAGCTCACGAGGATCGAACTCGCAGGCCTCGAGCGCCTGCTCTATAGCGCGCGCAGCGCTATCGAGCGCTTCGATCGCCTCGTCCAACGCCTTCACTCCTGGCTCGATGAGGGCCGGCGCCTGCGGCAAGCGTCGCTGCAGGCGGCGCGAAACCGAGAGAAGCGCCGGCAGGAGCGCGGTGTCGCCGACCAGTTGATCGCGCGCGTCGCGGATGTCTGCGGCGACCTTTTCGCCCTGCATCATCGCTTGTCGTCGCGCGGCCAACGTTTCTTCCTCGCCTGGCTGCACGTCGAGGCGGGAAAGCTCATCGTAAGCATGGCGCGCGAAGTCGGCCTCCGCCTCCGCCGCCATGACCCGCGAACGTTCCGCCTCGAGCACGCGCTCGACGTCCCGCAAGTTTGTGAAGGCGTTCCGCGTCGCCTCGCCGAGGCGGTCAAGATTTCCGTAGGCGTCGATGAGCGCCCGGTGCGCCGCCGCGTCGGTCAGCGCGCGTTCGTCGTGTTGGCCGTGGATCTCGACGAGCGCCGAGGCAAGCGACCGCAAGGCTTGCGCGCTCACGCTCTGGTCGTTGACATAGGCGCGCGTGCGCCCGTCGGCGAGCTGGACCCGGCGGAGGATCAGCTCGTCGCCGATTTCGATGTCCTGCCCCTCGAGCGTGGCGCGTGCCGCGTGTCCCGGAGGCAGTTCGAAAGCCGCCGTCACCTGGCCCTGGCTCTGGCCGTGGCGGACAAGCCCGCCGTCGCCGCGCGCGCCGAGCGCCAGTGAAAGCGCGTCCAGGAGGATCGATTTGCCCGCCCCCGTCTCACCGGTGAGGATCGTCAGGCCGGCCGAGAATTCGAGATCGAGCTGGTCGATCAACACCACGTCCCGGATGGACAGACGCGCGAGCACGAGGAGGTTTCGCTCAAGACGGAACGACCACGTGGTAGATCTTCGAGATCCACGAACTGGAGTGCTCCTCGGGCGACAGGCCCTTGCCCTTCAGCAGCGCGTAAGCGTCCTGATACCATTGACTGTCGGGAAAATTGTGCCCGAGCACCGCCGCGGCGGTCTGCGCTTCGTCGGTGATCCCCAGACCGAGGTAGGCTTCGACCAGGCGATAGAGCGCTTCCTCCGCCTGTCGCGTCGTCTGGTAATATTGCAGCACGTTGCGAAAGCGGTTGATCGCTGCCGTGTAATTATGTCGGTTCAGATAGAAACGGCCGATCGACATTTCCTTGCCGGCGAGTTGGTCCTCGGTGACCTGGATCTTGAACTTCGCGTCCTCCACGTACTCGGAAGTGGGATATTTCTTCACCACGTCCTGAAACGCCTGCATCGCCTTGGTGGCGTCGTCCTGGTCGCGAGAGATGTCGGGAATTTGCATGTAATACGCGTTTGCACGAAGATAAGTGACATAGGCGGCGTCAGGCGAAGTCGCATATTCCTTGAGAAAGCGGTCGGCGGAGGTTTCCGCGTCCGTATAGTTTCCCGCCTGGTAGTTGGCGTAGATCGTCATCAGCAGAGCTTTCCGGGCCCAATCCGAACCCGGATACTGCTTGCCGAGGTCGGTGAACTTCTTCGCCGCCTCGGACGGCGAGCCGTTCGCCAATTTTTCGAGGCCCTGGTTGTAGGTCTTGCTCGCCGGGGTGTCCGGCACGATCTCCATTTTGTACTTTTCGGTCCCGAACGGATTGAACTGGTCGATCATCGAACAGGCCGAGGTGCAAGCGCCGATGGCCGTCAGCGCAGCCGCAATGAGGATTCGGCGCGGCGCTCGCTTGCCGGCCCTCGATTGGGACATGCCGAATTCGACCGTGGCCATGCTGAAAACTCGATCGGTTGAATGGAAACGAGCGCCGAGGCGCCCGCAGCGGCGCAGCCGCTTCTTTACCCCAGTCCAAATGCGCCCGCCACATTCGGCGGTCTCCGCGAATCGACAATTGGACGGAAATTGTGGCGCAATCGCGCCTCGGAGCGCTTCAACCCAGGACCCGGGACCCGGATTTCTCAAGGATCAATCGGCCGCCGCGAAAGCAGCGGCGGCGGCCGGGACGTGGGCTCCGACGCCAAATCCCTTGGCGAAGGCTCTGGAGACCGGCGCTTCGACATACTCGTAGGCCGCGCGGTTCGCGAACAGGGCGTCGAGCGCCGCAGCGTTCAACTTGTGACCAGGACGATAGGTGCGATAGAGGCCGATGATCGGCGCGCCGGCAAGCGACAGATCGCCGACGGAGTCGAGCGCCTTGTGGCGCACGAACTCGTCGGCGTAGCGAAGCCCCTCGGGGTTGAGAATGGTGTCCCCGTCGATCGCGACTGAGTTCTCGAGCGAGGAACCGAGCGCGTAGCCCGCCTTCCACAGCTTCTGGACGTCGCTCACGAACCCGAACGTGCGCGCGCGGGAGAGTTCCCGCCGGAAGGTGGTCGGGTCGAGATCGAACAACCGGCGCTGGCGGCCGATCGCAGGCGACTCGAAGTCGATCTCGACGTCGAGGCGAAATCCGCGGTCCGCCGGCAAAAACTCGGCATAACCGCCGTCGCCCGCAACCTTAACCGGCTTCAGAATCTTGAGGTGGCGTCGCGAACGCGACTGTTGAACGCGCCCCGCCTCATCGATGGCGCTAACGAAGTCCGCGGCTGAACCATCCATGATCGGCGCCTCCGGCCCGTCGATTTCGACGAGCGCGTTGTCGATCTGCAGGCCGGAGAGCGCCGCGAGGAGATGCTCGACCGTGCCAACGCTCGCGCCGGACGCGTCGCCAAGAACGGTGCAGAGCGCGGTGTGCGTGACATTCGACCGCTTCGCCTCGAGCAGCCGCTCGCGCCCGCCCGGCAGTCCGGTCCTCAGAAAGACGACGCCGGAGTCGACGTCTGCAGGGTGAAGAACAACTTGAGCTGGCGCCGCCGAATGGACCCCCACGCCGGCTACGGCGACATGGCGGCGAAGACTCGTCTGAAAACCAAATCTCATCTCGAACTTCTCCGGGCTTTCGCCCGGCCCCGATTGAGGACGCTTGGCGCGGCGCGGCCGCCAGGACCAGCCTCCGAATAGCCACAGCTCTCCCACACGGCGAGGGCGGCAAATCGTGGCGCGAGGCGAATTTAGGCAGCGAATCGGGGCGAAGCCAAATCACCTTTGGTGAACAAAAGTTACAACTCCGCCACAATAACTTGTTGGTTAAATTTCAGTAATTTGTAACCAGGTCGTAAGGGTTCGCATTGAGAATTGTGGCCGGCCGGCGCTTGGGCCGCGGCCGGCCGAAAGAGACGGCGGACAAAAATCAGTTGGGATGCCGCCGCAGAAACGCCGGGATATCGAGATGATCGTCTTCCGTGACCGGAGCACGATGACTCGGCCGCCCATGCGGATCGACCGCGCCCGCCGGTGTCCGCTGAGATTGCGATCGCGGCTGAAAACGCCCGAAATCGGCGTGGGTGACCGGCGCGGGTTGGGGGCGAGGCGGAGCGACCGGGGGCAGGGCCGGAGCGGCCGCTTTCGCCGCCGGCTCCTCGTCGTGTCGCGCGATGCCGAACGCAGCCAGCTTCTCCAGGAGCGACCGCCGGCGCGGCTCGGCGGCGGCGCTCGCCTGCGTTTCGCGCTCGCGCTCCCGCATTGCGCGAAGCTGATTCTGGGCCAAAGGCGGCAGATCCTCGAGTTGCGGCATGCGCGGAGCGCGCAATGGCGGCTGCTCAGGCGCAGGCGGAATGAAGTAAGGCGCCTCGTCCTCCTGCTCGCGCCGGGGCTCGATCGGCTCGGGGAAGGCGACCGCCGCGGGAGCGACCGGCTGAAGATCGACATCATTGACGAACGGCGCCGATTGGAGCGCCTCGATCGGAGCGGGCTGAGGCGGCGCAACGCGCATGGGCCCCGGCGCGCGCGAGCGGGGCGCCGGCTCCAGGCGAGCTTGGTGAGCGACGGGCTCGATCTGCGAGATCGTCGCCTGATCGATGCCGGTCGCGACCACGGAGACGCGCACGACGCCGTCCAGAGCCGAATCGAAGGTGGCGCCGAGGATGATGTTGGCCTCCTCGTCGACCTCCTGTCGAATGCGGCTCGCCGCTTCGTCCACTTCATAGAGAGTGAGATCGTTGCCACCGGTGATCGAGATGAGCAGCCCGCGCGCGCCCTTCATCGAAGTTTCGTCGAGCAGCGGGTTGGCGATCGCCGCTTCGGCCGCGAGCACCGCGCGCTTTTCGCCGGTCGCCTCGCCGGTCCCCATCATCGCCTTGCCCATCTCGCTCATGATCGAGCGGACGTCGGCGAAGTCGAGGTTGATGAGGCCTTCCTTGACCATGAGGTCGGTGATGCACGCGACGCCGGAGTAGAGCACCTGGTCGGCCATCGCGAAGGCGTCGGCGAAGGTGGTCTTCTCGTTGGCGACGCGGAACAGGTTCTGATTCGGGATGATGATCAGCGTATCGACCGCCTTGTGCAACTCGTTGATGCCGAACTCGGCGGTCTTCATTCGCCGGCCGCCCTCGAAGTGGAACGGCTTGGTGACGACGCCGACGGTGAGAATGCCCATCTCGCGCGCGGCCCTGGCGATCACCGGGGCGGCGCCGGTGCCGGTGCCGCCGCCCATGCCGGCGGTGACGAAGACCATGTGGCAGCCGGCGAGGTGATCGCGAATCTCCTCGAGCGCTTCCTCGGCCGCCGCCTTGCCGACCTCGGGCTTGGAGCCTGCGCCCAAGCCCTCCGTCACCTGAAGACCCATCTGGATGATGCGTTCGGCGCGCGAAGATGTCAGCGCCTGCGCGTCGGTGTTCGCGACGATGAAGTCGACCCCGGAGAGGCCGGAGACGATCATGTTGTTGACCGCGTTGCCGCCTGCGCCGCCGACGCCGCAGACGATGATGCGCGGCTTCAATTCCCGTAATTCTGGAGCCTTCAAGTTGATTGACATACCCTGGCCTCATCCCGTTGGGCGTCCCATCGACGCCGATTGACGACCTAATGCGTATTTCCAGGACCTTCCGCGGACGAAGTGCAAACTCCTTCAGAAACTTTCCTTCAACCAGCGCCCGACCCGCGCGGCGTACCCGCGCTCCTCGGACGCGTGCCGCGCGACGTGCCGAGAAGGTTCGAAATATTCGAGGCCCGCCATCTGGGGGTAGATCATCAACCCGACGGCTGCTGCGAAGGCGGGGCTCTTGCCCGACTCGGGCAGTCCTTCGACGCCGAGCGGCCGCCCGATCCGGGCCTGACTCGAGATGATCGTCCGGGCCAGTTCCGGCAGCCCGGTCAACTGGCAGGCGCCGCCGGTCATCACCAGTCGGCGTCCCGCCTGCGCAGCGTATCCGGAGGCGCGCAGACGGTCGCGCACGAGTTCAAGGATCTCTTCCACGCGCGGCCGAATGATGCGCAGGAGCTCGCCTTTCGGCAAATGGCTGGGATGATCCATGTCGTCGCCGAGCCGCTGCACGGCGATCGATTCGCGGTCGTCCGACGGGGACGCGAGACACGCGCCGTAGAGCGTCTTCAGACGCTCGGCGTCGGTCATCGACACGTTGAGGCCGCGCGCAATGTCGCGCGTGACGTGAATGCCGCCGACCGCCACGGCGTCGACATTGAGGAGGCGTCCGCCGGAGAACACCCCGACGGTCGTGGTCCCGCCGCCCAAATCGACGACCGCCGCGCCGAGCTCGGCTTCGTCGTCGACCAGCGTCGAGAGGCCGGCGGCGTAAGGCGTCGCAACCATGGCCTCGACGCGCAGATGGCACCGTTCGACCACCAGCATGAGGTTGCGCGCGGCGGCCGAATCGCAGGAGGCGACATGCAGGTCGACGCCGAGCTCCTCGCCGATCATCCCTTTCGGATCGTGGACGCCCTGGACGGCGTCGAGCGAATAGCTCGTCGGCAGCGTGTGCAAGACCGCTCGCCCGGCGCGTCCATTCGCGGCGGATGCGGCCTCGAGCACCCGGTGGATGTCGTGTTCGGACACGGTCTTCGCACGCAGCGCGGCTTTGGCGCTGAACCGCTGCGACGCGAGAAGGCCGCCCGACATGTTGACGATGACGCCGCCAACCTCGACCCCCGCCATGCGTTCGGCCGCGTCGATTGCGAGGCGCGCGGCGTGCTCCGCTGACAGAAGGTCGACGATCGCGCCGCCCTTGACCCCGTTCGAGCGCTGGTGCCCGATGCCGAGCACCTTGCAGCGGTGGGTTCGCCCGCGCAGCGCGCTCGACGGCTCCATCGGGCTCAGCCGCGCGATGAGGCAAACGATTTTCGAGGCGCCGATGTCGAGAACCGACAGGATCGCGCTCTTGCGGACGGGAATTTGGCGCATGCGCGGCGGGAGCGGCCGGAGGCTCATGGCTGCGGACCCTTCTTCGGCGCATGGGCGTCGGCCCATTGGGCCGTCGACTCCTGCGACAGGCGGGCGAACACGCGGCCGGGCGTGCGAAGATCGAGGGCGAGCACGTCGCGGTCGAGAATGCGGGACCGGCGTTGAAGTCGCAGCAGGGTCGCGATCGCGGCCTCGGGGTCGACCTCCGGAAGCTTGACCTCGACGCCGGACTTCAGCTTGAGGCTCCAGTTGCGCTGGCCCACCAGCATTCCGGCCTCGACGCGCGGCTTCAACTCGTCCATCGCGTCGAGCAGGGCGGTGAATTCGCGCACGCGCTTGTTCGCCCCCTCTCCGACGACGAATGGCAGGTCGACATAGCGGTCGTCGCGCACCTCGTCGATCGGCTCGCCGTCGGCGGCGATGGCGTAGACCTGGCCGTCCTTCTGCCACACGCCGTAGGGGGTCCGCTCGACGATCTCGATCACGATCCGGTTCGGGTAGAGCTTGCGCACGCTCGCCTGCTTGACGAGCGGGTCGGCTTCGAGCCGCGCGCGGGCGGCGGCGGCGTCGAAGAACGGCAGCGAGCTCTTTGGGCTTATCCCGGCGATCGCGAGAATCCGCGATTCGCTCATATGCGCCGCGCCGGAAACGGTCACGACGTCGACGCCGAAGCCGAGCGTCCTCGCGGCGACGTCGCTCAGGCGTCCGTGAGTTGCGATGAAGGCGTCGAGTTGTCCGCCGCGCACGGCGCCAAGGCCCGCGGCCCCGAGCAGCACGGCGAGCGTCACGGCGATCTCGATCCACAGCGCAGGAGGCCGATCGAGAGGGATGCCCCAGCGCAGCGTGCCCCCCGTCGAGCGTTCGCCGCGCAGGAGGACCGTCCGGGGCGCGGCCGCGGCCGGAACGCCCGCCAGGACTGCTCCGGCAGCCCGCCATCCCAGCCTTTCGTTCAGCGGTCGCACGAGGCGTCCTCCGCCATCCAGGCGACCAGCTGGCCGAACGACATACCCGCGTGGGCGGCCATTTCCGGGACGAGCGACGTCTCAGTCATGCCGGGCTGCGTGTTGACTTCGAGACACACGAGCTCGCCCTCTTCGCCTTTCGTTTCATCGTACCGGAAGTCGGCGCGACTCACGCCGCGACACCCGAGCGCCCGATGCGCCGTAAGCGTCAAGTCTTGGACCTTATGGTAAATATTCGGTTTAAGATTTGCCGGAAGGACATGACGCGATCCGCCCTTCGCGTATTTTGCGTCATAGCCGTAGAACGCTTCGGAAAGCGGCTGTATTTCGATGACCCCGAGCACACGATCGCCCATAGCCGCGCAGGTCAGCTCTTTACCGGCGGCGAATCGCTCGGCGAGCAGGATGTCGCCATAGGGCCAGTCCTCGCGGCCGATCTCCTGCGGCGGATGGGCGCGGTCCTCCTTCACGATGACCACGCCGAAGGACGAGCCTTCGTTGACAGGCTTCAGCACGTAGGGCGGATCCAGCACGTGGCGGCGCGCGGCTTCATGCCGATCGATCGTGATCCCGTGCGGGACCGGAACGCCGGCCGCCTGAAGCACGACCTTGGCGAGGTCCTTTTGCATCGCCAGCGCCGAGGCGAGCACGCCCGAATGCGTATAGGGAATGCGCAGGATCTCGAGCACGCCCTGGATCGTTCCGTCCTCGCCGAAGCGTCCGTGAAGAGCGTTGAAGACGACGTCGGGCTTCAGACGGGCCAGGGCGTCGGCGATCGAGCGGTCGACATCGATGCGGGTGACGCGATAGCCGAGCGCTTCGAGCGCGTCTGCGCAGCCGCGGCCCGAGTTGAGCGAAACCGGACGCTCCGCCGACCACCCGCCCATCAGCACCGCGACATGCTTCATCGATCCGGCAATCTTCCCTAACGTTCGGCAAATCGGCAAAGTTAAGCTACGCTTAAGCGGACAGGTTTAACGAGGCGTTAACCGGGCCCGTCCGCATCGTCAAAACACAGGCAGGGCGATCCTTTCCCGGAGCGGCGGCGGGGCCCTCATCCGGCGCCATGGCCCGTCGGAAGACGGGCGCTCTGAAGAACGCCTGCGGCGCCGCCGTCTCACATTCGCTCCCTCTCCCGCTTGCGGGAGAGGGCCGGGGTGAGGGCCGGCCGGCCCGACGAAATTCTTAGGCCTTCCCGGCGGCGGGGACGCCGAGTCGCTTGATTTCCCACTCGAGCTCGATCCCGCTCGTTTCGCGCACGCGCCGCCTCACCTCTTCGCCCAGCGCCTCGATGTCGGCTGCGGTCGCGCGGCCGCGGTTGATGAGGAAGTTGCAGTGCATCGGCGAGACCTGCGCGTCGCCGAGGACGAGACCGCGGCAACCCGCCCGGTCGATCAGCCGCCAGGCCTTTTCGCCGGGAGGGTTCTTGAAGGTCGAGCCGCCGGTCTTCTCGCGGATCGGCTGGGATTCCTCCCGCGCGCGGGTGATTCGCTCCATTTCGCCCATGATCGCGGCGGGATCGCCGGGGCGGCCCTCGAGCACGGCGCCGGTGAAGATCACGTCGTTTGCGATCAGGCTGCGCCGGTAGGCAAAGCCCATCTCGCCGTTCGAAAAGACGCGGCTCGCGCCGGATCGGTCGACGCCGCGCGCCTCGACGAGCGCGTCCTTGATCTCGCCGCCGTGCGCGCCGGCGTTCATCCGCAACGCCCCGCCGATCGAGCCGGGGACGCCGCGCAGGAAAGCGAGGCCGTCCACGCCAGCGACGGCGGCCCCCTTGGCGACGAACTGATCCGGCGCCGCGGCGCCGGCGACGATGCGGAAACCATCCATGGCCTCGATCGCGTTGAACGCCTTTCCGCCGAGCCGGACGACGACGCCCGCGATCCCGCCGTCTCGCACGATCAGGTTCGAGCCGAGGCCGATCGCCGTCGCCGGAATGTCACCCGGAAGCAGGCTCAGCAGATAAGCCAGGTCTTCTTCGTCGGCCGGCGAGAACAAGGCCTGGGCCGGGCCGCCGACCCTAAACCAGGTCGCTTCGGCGAGCGGCGCGTTAGCGGAAAGGCGTCCGCGCAGCTTGGGCGCCAGGCCCCTCAGATCGCAGACGATGTTGGGAAAGCCCATGCGTCCGGCCCTCACGCCCGATCGAGCGCCGCCAGCTCGCCCGGCAGCGCGTAGGCCCATTGCGTGATGCTGCCGGCGCCGAGAAAGACGACGATGTCGCCGGGCGCGGCGAGCTTATGGACCATCGGCGCGAGTTTTTCTGGCGAGGGCAGGGCGATGGCGTGCCGGTGGCCGTGCGCGGCGATCGCCGCCGCGAGCGCGTTCTTGTCGGCCCCGTCGATCGGCGTTTCGCCGGCCGGATAGACGTCGGCGACGATCACGCTGTCGGCGTCGTTGAAGCAGGTCGCGAAGGCGTCGAACAGCGAAGAAAGCCGGGTAAAGCGGTGCGGCTGCATGACCGCGATCACCTTGCCGGCCGAGGCCGCCCGGGCGGCCTTGAGGACGGCGGCGATCTCGACCGGATGGTGGCCATAGTCGTCGTAGATCGCGACCCCGTTCCATGTCCCTGTGCGGGTGAAGCGCCGCTTGACCCCGCCGAAAGCGCCGATCGCCTTGCGGATGACGTCGACCGAGGCGCCGAGCTCGTGCGCGACCGCGATCGCCGCGGTGGCGTTCAGCGCATTGTGCCGGCCCGGCATCGGCAGCGCGAGATCGTCGATGTAGGTGGCCCGGCCGGTCGCCCGCTCGCGGATCAGCACCGAGAATTTGGTGACGCCGCCGTCCATGGCGACGTCCAGGAGGCGAATGTCGGCCTGCGGGTTCTCGCCGTAGGTCAGCACCCGCCGGTCCTCGATCCGCCCGACCAGCTCCTGGACGGTCGAGTGATCGTGACACATGACGGCGAAGCCGTAGAACGGCAGGTTCTCGATCAGCGTCAGAAAGGCGTCCTTGATCGCGTCGAAGGTCTTGAAGTGGTCGAGATGCTCCGGGTCGACATTGGTGACGATGGCGACGTCGGCCGGCAGCTTCAGAAAGGTGCCGTCGCTCTCGTCGGCCTCGACCACCATCCAGTCGCCGGCGCCAAGCCGCGCGTTGGTTCCGTAGGCGTTGATGATGCCGCCGTTGATGACGGTCGGATCGAGGCCGGCGGCGTCGAGCAGCGTCGCCACGATCGAGGTCGTCGTCGTCTTGCCGTGCGTGCCGGCGACAGCGACGCATTGCTTCAGGCGCATGAGCTCGGCCAGCATCTCGGCGCGACGGACGACCGGAATTCTTCGCACGCGGGCGGCGACAAGCTCGGGATTGTCGCGCCTGATCGCGCTCGAGACGACGACGACGGCCGCCCCGCCGAGGTTGGCCGCATCGTGGCCGATGGACACTTTTGCGCCGCGCTCGCGCAGGCGCTTGACGTTGGCGTTGTCGCTCGCGTCCGAGCCCTGCACCGTGCGTCCGAGGTTGATGAGGACCTCGGCGATGCCCGACATGCCGATGCCGCCGATGCCGACGAAGTGGATGGGGCCGATTTCCTTCGGCAGTTTCATGCCCGCTGTCTCCCGCGAAAGCCGGCGAGCCGGCCCCCTTCATGGACGGAGGGGAATAGGCCAGTTCGGGCGACTTGGCGAGCGCGTGGCCCGCAATCATCGTGTCATAGCCGCCGATTTAGGGCGCCCTTCGCGATGAGCTCGCGCCGGATGCGCATTGCCTCCTCCGCTGACGCGCGGTCCCAAGGCAGAATGGCGGACAAGCGGGCTACGAAGACTTCCACCAGCGCCGCATGGCGCGGGCTCGCACTGCGGCCGATGGCGCCGAGCAGCATCTCGAAATAAGTGATGACTTAAATCACAATGCTGTTCTGTCCCTCGACGGCGGATTGCAGGCGTTCGAGCAGGCTGCGCGGCCGTTCACGCATGATGAAAGAGCAAATGTTGCTGTCGAGCATGTGGGCCACGCTCATCGGTCCTCCCGTCCTCGCTCAGGAGAACCGCCCGTCCGAGATGAGGTCGGGACGATCGCTGAGAAAATCCGAATCGGCGAGCTCGTCGGCGAGCGAGGTCCAGCTCGGCCGCACTGGACGCAGGAGGACCGTATCGTCTCGCCTTTCAATGGTGAGTTCCGTCACCCCCGGGAACTCGAATTCCTTGGGCAGGCGAATGGCCTGGTTGCGGTTGTTGCGAAAGATCGAGACGGTGCGCATGACCAAGTCATAGCGTATGCTAGACATATGCTCAACCAAGGCCACCGCGCATCGCTCTCGGTTCAAGCCGAGTCGCGCATGACCAGCTTTCCTTCGATCCGATGACTGGCGTCGGTATTCGCGCCGTTGGAGATCCCTTGCATCAGACGTTCGAGGCTGTCTATCGCTAGCCGCTCCACGTCCTGCGCGACGGTCGTCAAGGGCGGGCAGCTGTACCGGCTCAGAGGGTGGTCGTCGTGTCCCGCAACGCGCAGGTCCGCGAGCCGGCCGACCGTCAAGCCCGACTGGCACGCTGCGGCCATGACTCCGAAGGCTATTCGATCGTTGGCGCAGAGGATCGTACCGCCGACCGGCGCGCCGATCTTGAAGAGGCGACTCGCCTCCTCAAAGGCGACCTGCTCAAAATTCCAGTCACGCTGACGAATCGGGAAGATCGTCGGCTGGGCGCCATGCTCCTGCATGGCGGTTTCGTAGGCGCGCCTTCGCTCGCGCGCATTCTGATTGACGTCGGGCATGTCGAAATAGCTCGGGGGTGAGCCCGAGCGCAGCAGGTAGTTGACCATCAGGCCCATGCTTTGCCGATTGTCTGTGCCGACGAAAGCGCCGGCGGCCTCCGCTCGCGCATCGAGGAAGACGAGCGGCATCACGTCCGCCATCTGCTTGTAGAGGCCGCCGCGCGAAGCGTAACCGAGAGGAATGACGATCGCGCCGGCCACCTTGAGCGATGTCAGAGTCGCGACTGCTTCCGCCTCCCGCTCCGGATCCCCCTGACTGTTCTGAATAACGGTCCAGTAACCGACCGCCAACGCCTGCCGCTCGATCCACTGGACGAGCCCGGCGTAAAAGGGGTCCATCAACGACGGGACGACGATCCCGAGCGTCTTGGGACTGCGCCGATTGAAGTTCGTCGCGAATAGATTCGGCCGGTAGCCGAAGCGCTCCATCGCCTTTTCGATTTTGAGGCGCGAGGATTTCCGCACGCTCTGAGGATCGTTGAAGAACCGCGAGAGGGTCGGCCGCGAAACGCCGCTGGCGGCAGAAAATTCCTCCATCGTCCGGAGGCGCATCGAAACTCCTGACGCCTGTTCACACATCGATCCTCGCCCTAACTTTTACGTTCGTTAAAAAAAAGTGATCGTACGATTGACATTAGCGAGACATTGTAGCAAAAGGACAGGGCGCATGGCTAGGTTCGCTGGCTGTGACCCACAGGGAGAGACACCATGACAGGGTTTAGAGTTTGCGCGGCCGGAATAGTGGCCGCCCTGGGCGGCATGACGGTCGTTCACGCGGAAACGCTGACGGTCGCCACCGTCAACAACGACGACATGATCATCATGCAGAAGCTGTCGTCCAAATGGGAGCAGCAGACCGGCAACAAGATCAATTGGGTCATTCTCGAGGAAAATGTCCTCCGTCAGAAGGTGACCCTCGACATCGCCACGAAGGCCGGCGCCTATGACATCATCACCATCGGCGCCTACGAAACTCCACTCTGGGGCAAGCGCGGCTGGCTTACAGAGCTCGACGACTTCAAGAACTACGACTACGACGATCTGCTCGCGCCGGTGAAGGCGGGACTTTCCGTGGGCGGCAAGCTCTACGCCGTGCCGTTCTACGCCGAGAGCTCCTTCACCATGTATCGGAAGGACTTGTTCGAGAAGGCGGGCCTGACGATGCCCGAGCAGCCGACCTACGATCAGATCAAACAGTTCGCCGACAAGCTGACCGACAAGGCCAACGGGGTTTACGGCATTTGCCTGCGCGGAAAGCCCGGTTGGGGCGAGAACATGGCGTTTCTCGGCACGCTCGTGAATACGTTCGGCGGCCGATGGTTCGACATGGACTGGAAGCCGCAGCTGACCTCGAAGCCCTGGGAGACGGCGATTAATTTCTACGTCGATCTGATGAAGGCCGACGGACCGCCAGGCGCTTCGGCGAATGGCTTCAATGAGAACCAGGCTCTGTTCGCGGGCGGCAAGTGCGCGATCTGGATCGACGCGACGTCGGCGGCAGGGCGCATCTCCAATCCGAAGGAAAGCAAGGCGGCCGGCAAGATCGGCTTCGCCAAGGCGCCGATCGCGGTGACGCCGAACGGCGCTCAGTGGGCGTGGTCCTGGGCTTTGGCGATCCCGACCTCGACCAAGAAGGAGGCGGTCGCCAAGGATTTCGTGCGCTGGGCGACATCCAAGGACTACGTCAAGCTGGTCGGCGACACGGAGGGATGGGTCTCGGCCCCCCCTGGCACGCGCAAATCCAGCTATGACAATCCCGACTATCAGAAGGCGGCGCCCTTCGCGCCGATCGTCTTGAAAGCGATCCTGTCGGCTGACCCGAATCACCCGACCAAGGATCCCGTTCCTTATACGGGCGTGCAGTTCGTCGCCATTCCGGAGTTCCAGGGCATCGGCACGACTGTGGGCCAGAATATCTCGGCCGCCTTGTCCGGGGAGGACATCGTCGCCGCGGCGCTGGAGAAGTCCCAGGCGGCCGTCACTGACACCATGAAGCGCGCCGGTTACATCAAGTAGCGATCTTTGGAGGCCACGGCCGAGCGACAGCCGCGGCCTCCGCCTGGGCCAGGTCTATGGATCGCGCCTCGTGCGCCGCTGACTCCGTCGTGGCGCAGACTTACAATAGCGATGGCGGCAACTGAATGAGCTGAGCGATGAAGTCGATCCTCACCATCGGCGAGATCCTGGTCGAGATCATGGCGACCGACCCGGGTGACGGCTTCCTCGAGCCGATCAAGCTCGTCGGCCCGTTTCCGTCGGGCGCTCCGGCGATCTTCATCGACCAGGCCGCGCGCTTCGGCCAGCCGGCAGCCATGATCGGCTGCGTCGGCGACGATGATTTCGGGCGCGTCAATCTCAACCGCCTCCGCCGCGACGGGGTCGACATCAGCGGCATCCGGGTCGATCCGGAAGCGGTGACGGGCAGCGCCTTCGTGCGCTACAGGCCCGACGGCTCCCGGGCCTTCGTGTTCAACATCAAGCAAAGCGCGTCGGGGCGTCTCGCGCTCGACGCCGCGGCGAAAGCCGTGCTCGACCGCAGCGACCATCTGCACGTGATGGGAACGGCGCTGTTTTCGCCGACGATCGTCGATATCGTCCTGCAGGCGGCCGAGTCCGTGAAGGCGCGCGGCGGCACGATCTCGTTCGACCCGAATCTCCGGCCGGAGATCCTGGACCTGCCGGGTCTCCGCGAGGCGTGCGAGATCTTGTTCCGCCGTTGCGACCTCTATCTTCCGAGCGGCCCGGAGCTCACCCTGTTCACGGTCGCCAAAGAGGAGAAAGCCGCAGCTGCGGAAATCCTCACCCATAACGTCCGCGCCGTCGTCCACAAGCGCGGCGCGGAAGGCGCCGGCTATTTCGACGCCGCGACATACCTGACGCAGCCCGGCTTCCGGGTCGAGGAAGTCGATCCGACGGGCGCCGGAGATTGCTTTGGCGCGACCTTCGTCAGCTGCTGGCTGCGCGGCATGGCGCCTGCTCGCTGCCTTGCCTACGCCGTCGCGAGCGGCGCGTTGGCGGTCACGCGGCAAGGACCGATGGAGGGCGCCGCCAGCCAGGCGGATCTCGATGCGTTTCTCGCCGCGCGCTCTGGGGCGCGCCCATGACGAGCCGACCTTTGCCTGCCTTGGTGAGCGAGCGTCTGACCGACGGCGCGGCCGGCGTCACGTCGGTCTGCACGGCCCATCCCTTGGTGATTGAGGCCGCTCTGACGCATGGCCTGGGCACGGGAAGGCGGGTTCTTATCGAGGCGACCTGCAATCAGGTCAACCAGGAAGGCGGATACACCGGCATGACGCCGGCCGACTTCCGGCGGCTTGTCGAGGCGATCGCGGCGCGGGTCGAATTCGATCCTGCCCGCATCATTCTCGGCGGCGACCATCTGGGTCCCAATCCCTGGAAGCGCCTGCCCGCGGAGGAGGCCATGCAACGGGCAAGGGCGATGATCGACGCCTATGCCCGATCCGGCTTCGCCAAGCTGCATCTCGACACGAGCATGGGATGCGCCGGAGAAGCAGCGGCGTTGGCCGATAGCGTCACGGCCGAGCGGGCGGCCTCCTTGGCCGGAGTCGCCGAGGCCGCTGCCGGCGACGGCCCGGGCCCCGTCTACGTCATCGGCACGGAAGTGCCGGCGCCCGGCGGCGCGCAGCATTCCCTCGAGGCTCTCGCCGTAACCCGGCCGGAGGCGGCGCTCGGCACGGTCGAGGCGCATCGGCAGGCCTTCAAGGCGATCGGTCTCGAAAAGGCCTTCGAGCGCGCGATCGCCGTGGTCGTTCAGCCTGGCGTCGAGTTCGCCAGCGCCGAGGTCATCGCTTACCAGCCGGAGAAGGCGCGGGATCTTGCCGCTTCGCTCATCGGCATGCCGGGCTTTGTCTTCGAAGCTCACTCGACCGACTACCAGCCCACCGCAGCCCTCGCCGTTCTGGTGCGGGACGGGTTCGCGATCCTCAAGGTCGGCCCTTGGCTCACTTTTGCGCTTCGCGAGGCGCTCTATGGGCTCGATTCGATCGCTCAGATCCTCAGCCCTGCGCCGCCGGCCGACAGCCTGTTGGCGACCATGGAAACCCTGATGCTCGGGGAGCCGGAAAATTGGCGCAACTACTACCAGGGAAGCGCCGACGAACTGCGATTCCAGCGACACTTCAGCTTCAGCGACCGCATCCGCTACTATTGGCCGCGTCGCGAGGCCCAGGCCGCAGTCGACAGGCTGTTCGTGAGGCTTGGCGACCGCCTCATTCCGGAGCCCCTCGTCAGCCAATACCTTGGCGCCCTTTATCCGCTGGTCGCCGACGGGTCCGTGACAGCTCGGCCTCGGGAGCTGGTGATCGCGGCGGTCCAGCGAGTTCTGGCGCAATATGAGGCGGCGTGCCTTGGCGACGGAGTGCAATAATAGCGGATCGTCGGCTTCCTGAGCCGCGTGTCGATCGCCGAGGCTGCGGAGCGCCATATCGGACCGACGCCTTCGTCCGCGGGCATAACCGCGCTGCCATCGGAACACCCAGGACGTTACGTCGGTTTTTCCGTATCTCAGAGGAGGCCCATCATGCCCCGTGGCGACAAATCAAAATACACCGACAAGCAGGAACGCAAAGCCGACCACATCGCGGAGAGCTACGAGAAGCGAGGTGTGTCCGACAAGGAGGCTGAACGACGCGCCTGGGCCACGGTCAACAAAGACGATGCTGGTGGAAAGAAAGCAGGCGGCTCGGGCCGAGCAAAGAGAACTGGCCATCCCGCCGCGCACAAAGGTGGCAGATTGGGTGGCGCTGCATCTGCCTCGCGGTCAAAGGCCGGCAGGTCCGCATCTGCCAAGAAAGCGGCAGCAACCCGCAAGCGGAACGCCCACCGACGCGCGCATGGATAGCATCAGCTAAGGATGCTGGTCCTCAGCGCCACAGGCATGGCTGGCGTTATCCGCTGGTGGCCCGTTGACCTGCCCTGATGGTAACCCAGCAGGTTCGGCGCGTGAAAGTCCTTGAGGCTGGTCGCCGGCCGCTGCGCAGGAGGCGATAGGCCTTCTGATTCAGGTTGACGGACTATAAATCGCTTCAGTAAGAGCAGCGTAAGAGGAAAATACAACATTCTCTTGACAAGGCGGGCCGTTTGTTCTATCTTTGTTCTAATGCCGGCGGCGGCGCGCCTCAAGAAGTTCGAGCGGGAACGGCTTGTCATCGACCTATCGGAACCGCGACGTCTCGGTCGCCGAGATCGCGATGCGGCTCGAGGTGACAGAGAAGCGCATGCGTGTGATCCGGGGAGGCTTCGCCTCCCTTGCCCGGACCGCCGGAAGTCCTCAAGGCGGTCGCCCAAGTAGCGAACATCGTGCGCGAGCTCCACCGCTATCACGGCTTTTTCACGGCGAGCGGCGCTCTCTCGGCGGCTCGCGACCCCCGGGCTGAGCGAAGCAAACGTGGAAGAGCCGCCCGCGCTCCTGGCGGATCGCCCGGAAACGGCGCCGCAAGCGATTGAAAAGGCACAAATCTCGCCCGAAGACGAGACGGCCGGCACGTGTCGTCCGGCTCAAGCGGGGATCTAGATTCGCCGGGGGCGACATCCCTGTCGTTTGCGCCGCTGCGCTCCTCTATGCCCGCGTACGCCGGCCTGACAGAGGACGCGCATTGCGCTCGCCGGGAAATGGCGCCGCAAGCGCCTGAAAAGGCTCAATCCGCGCTCGAAGCGCGATGTCCGGGACCGTAGCGGGCGGGGTGGAGGAAGCCTCCCTTGCGGCCGCTCTGCCGCCGGCGATCGCAAGCGTCCCGACCGCCTTCACCGGCTTCATCCGCTGCGGGAGCCGAGTGACCGACTACCACTGACGAACGCTCGGCGCTGCGGAACGAGGACGCGGGACGACCAGGCAGGCAGTCGCTACCGGAACCGCCTCAGTGTATCGACCGGTCGATCGCGCGCTCCGCCTCGGCGATCGACTCGGGGCGTCCGACATGCAGCCACAGGCCGTCGAGCCTGACGCCGAACAGGCGGCCCTCCTGTGCGGCGGCGCGAAAGAACGGCGCGAGGCGAAAGACGTCAGCCATTTCGTTCTCGAACAGCGCCGGCTTGACGATGCCGACGCCGGTATAGACGAAGGGCGCCACTTGGCGCGACTCGCGGGGCTCGAGGCGGCCTTCGCGGCTCATGGTGAAATCGCCCGGCCAGTCGACGCCGACCGCGCCCGCGCCCGCCGCGACCAGGAGAATGATGTCCATCCGGCCGGGGTCGAACGCCTCGGCGAGGCGGGCGACGTTGGAGCGCGGCCCCTCGATCCAGAAGGAGTCCGTGTTGCACAGGAGAAACGGACGGGGCCCGATCGCGGGCAGGGCGCGCTTGATCCCGCCCCCCTGGTCGAGGAGCTTTGCCCGCTCGTCGGAAATGACAATCTTCGGCCGTTTGCGATGCGCGAGATGCGCCTCGATCTGATCGGCGCGCCAGTGGACGTTGACGATCGCCCGCTCCACGCCGCTCGCGGCGAGGCGGTCGAGGCAATGATCGATCAGAGTCCGACCGGCGATCTTGATGAGCGGCTTTGGCGTCGCATCGCTGATGGGCCGCATGCGTTTGCCGAGGCCCGCGGCGAACACCATGGCCGTTTTCGGTACCGGCGCGCTCATGTCGATCGTTACCCTTAAGGGACGTCAGGACTGAGGATGGTCCGGCGGGCGCCCCAACGCCCGCGGCAGGTGGTTCTGATACCAGAGGGCGAGCGGCCTCAGCAACGGATGCGCGAGGTTCTTGGCGAGATAGCGCTCGATGCGCCGGAGGTGGCGCAGGTATTGCGGCTTGCCGTCGCGCTTGTCGAGCCTGGCGAAAAGGCCCAGGATCTTGGTCGCGCGCTGGGCCCCCATCGCTGCATAGGCGGCGGCGAAGCGTTCCGCATCGAACTCGGGGTCGGCCGCCGATCGCCGCCGGACGTAGAGCGCCGCCAGACGCATCTCGAGATCGTCCGACACGTCGGCTCGGGCGTCCTGCAGAAGCGACGCGAGATCGTAAGCCGGCGGACCGGTGACCGCGTCCTGAAAGTCGATGAGCCCCACTCGGCCGATGCCCTCCCTTTGCGGCAGCCAGTGCAGATTGGGCGAATGGAAGTCGCGCAGAGTCCAGGTCGTGGGGCCGGCGAGAATCGGCTTGAGCAGTTCGCGCCAGATCGCGAGAAACTGCATACGGGCGCCCGAAGGGACCGCGACCCTCGCGATCGCCGGGGCGTACCAGTCGATGGCCAGCTCGACCTCGATCAACATCGCTTCGGCGTCGTAGGTCGGCAGCGTGTAGACATCTTCTCCGGCGGGAAGCGTGTCGGGCAGGTCGCGCCCATGCAGATCGACGAGCAGCGCGACCGCCTCTGCATAGCGGGCGCCGTGGGGGACTCCATCCTCGACCACCGTCGTCGCGCCGAGATCCTCGATCAGCGCCAGCCCTTCCTCGACGCTGGCGCCGAACAGCTCCGGAGTCGAATAGCCCAGGCCGCGCAGGCCGTTCGTCATGGCGATATAGGCGCGGATGTCGGGCGAGAGCTTCGCGATCGCCGCATAGGGTTTGCCGTAGCGAACAATGGGCCCGTCTGGCCGCGGCGGAGAGATCATCAGGATCGCCGTCCTCCCGTCCGGCCTGGTCAGTCGTTCGTAAGCGCGGACCGAGGCGTCGCCCTGCAGAAACTCGCGCCGCGCGTCGCCCCAGCCGGTCCGTCTCAACAGCGCCCCGACGCCGAGCGCCCGAGCCAGTCGTTTGCGCATCGCGCCGAAGCCGCGCAACTCGAGGACGCGGAAATCGGGACCGCGCGTGAGGTCGAACCGGATATTCACCTCGATCCGTTCCGACGGCAGCGCCGCGGCCACCCGCTCCGGCCATTCGACAATCGCGATCGCGCCGGCGATCGCCTCCTCCCAGCCGATGTTTTCGAGTTCGAGCGGACTGCGCAGGCGATAAAAATCGGCATGGACGACCTGCCCGACCGGAGCATCGTAAATTTGCATCAGGGTGAAGGTGGGGCTCGGCGTCTCGATGTCCGGCGCCTCGACGAGCGCGCGAATCAATCCGCGCGCGAACGTGGTCTTGCCCGCGCCGAGCTCGCCCGACAGCGCGACGAAGTCGCCAGGCTTCAGCCAGGCAGCCTGAGCGGCGGCGAAACTCAGCATCGCGGCTTCGTCCGGCGCTTCGTGCAACCAGATCTTCGCTCGGCTTTGGTCGTTGCCGCGGTCCGCCATGGCCTTCTAGCCGGCCGATTGCGGCTTCGGCTGCGCCGCGCGACGTTCCTCCGTCCCCGACCCGAGCGCAGACGGATCGACCGGGAAGATGCAGGTGACGGTCGTGCCCTCGTTCGGCGCCGTGTCGATCAGCACCCGGCCTTTGTGCAGCTCGACCATGGCCTTCACGATGGAAAGGCCAAGGCCGGGCCCGCGATGGCGCGATCCGTTGGGAAAGGTCTCGAACCGATTGAACACCCGCTCGATCATGTCCGACGGAATTCCGCGTCCGCGATCGCTCACCTTGAACACGATCTCGCCGACGCGCCGCATTGCCGCGAGAGTCACCGTCTGCCCCGGTTCGGAATAGTTGATCGCGTTGGAAAGCAGATTGAAGAGAACCTGGCGCACGCGCCGGCCGTCCGCCCTGAACGCCCCCGCTCCGTCCGTCATGACCATGCGCAACTCGATCGCCGCTTCATCCAGGCGGTCCTGCACGCCCGCCGCCGCCGCCTTCATCGCTTCGGCGACGTCGACCGCCTCGAGACGCAGCTCGAGCGCGCCCGCATCGATTGACGCGAGATCGAGAATGTCGTCGATAATGGCGAGCAGAGCATGCGAGGAGCTGGTGATGAAGCCAGCGTATTCGAGCTGTTTCGAGTTGAGCGGCCCGACGCCTCCCGCCGCCAACAACTGAGTGAAGCCGATGATATTGGTGAGGGGCGTGCGCAGTTCGTAGGACACGTGATTGACGAAATCATTACGCAGCTTCTCCGCGGCGACAAGCGCCTGATTCCGCTCGGTCAAGGCGCGCTCGACATTGGCGCTCGCAGTCACGTCGAGCGATGTGAGAAGAGTGGCGCCGTCGGGAAGCGGCAAGGTGGCGCAGTCCAGCGTGAGCCTGTCGTTGCGCGCGATCCTCGCCGAATGGCTCTCGCGATGCTCGTTGAGGCCGACGATCATGTGCCGCAGTCCGTCCCACAGGGCTGGATCCTCGCAGAGCGCCCGGCAGCTGTCGCCGATTTCGTCGATATGAGGACGGCCCCCCAACTTGGCAGGGTCGACCCGCCATATCTCGGCGAAGACAGGATTGAACAATTTCATGCGGCCGTCGGCGCCGAACACCGCCACGCCTTCCTTCAAGGAGTCGAGCGTCTCGCCTTGCACTCGGGTCAGCGCGTTAACCTGGGAGGCGAGTGCGAAACTCTGTGTCGCATCGTCGTAAAGATAGGTCACGCCGCCTTTCGGATTGGGACTGGTGACGACGCGCAAGGCGCGCCCATCCGGCAAATGCCAGACCGTCTCGCTCGGCTCGATCGCCTGATAGGCGCTCATCATTTGCGCCTTCCACTCACGGAAGTCCGCCTGTTCCGGCAATTGGCGCTTGGAGCGCAGACGGTCGAGGATTTCGCTGTCGGCCGGCCGCTGGTCCAGGAAGGCAGGCTCGAGCGACCACATCTGCCGGTAAGCCGCGTTATAGAAGGTGAGCCGCTTCGACTTGTCGAAGATTGCAACGGCGGTCGACAGCCGGTCGATCATGCGCGAGTAATCGTCCTCGTTGCGCTCCATTTCGGCGCGCAGGGCGGAGATCTCCGTCACGTCGTGCGCGACGCCCGTCGATCCGCAGACCGTGCGGACTTCAACCACGTCAAAAGTCCGCCGCTCGCCCTTCACGACGGCGCTCGTGCGGCGCTTCCAGACGCCGGTCTCGCGAATCGCTTCGAGGGCCTCGCGCCGGGCCGACGGGTCGAGCAGCTCAATCCCGTGGTCGATGGCCGCATTATCGTCCAGCGCTTCGACCGCCTCGGCGTAGGACGCGTTGCACCAGACCATCCGGCCATCCACGTCGCGAGCCCAAGCCAGGATTGCGGCGGCCTCAAGCGCCGAACGAAGCGCGCCAGAGGCTTCCTCCGCCCGCGCCAGTCGTTCGCGCGTCTCGGCGAGCTCCAAGCGGTCCCCTGAGACGTCCCGGATGCGCATGACGGCATTGCCCGACACCGGGCGGCCGACGATTTCAACATGCCGGCCGCCCCGGCTGACCGCTGCGATGGAGAAGGATTCCCCGCGATTGAGGAGTCGATCCGACGCGTCTTCGACTTGAGCCGCTGCGGCGTCCTCCAACCAGGAGCCGTATTCGAGGACGCTCGGAGCGCCCGGCGGGTCGGCAATCAGAGCAAAGTCGCCCTCGAGGGCCGGCTCGTCTTCCGGCCGATCCCAGGAGACTACGATCTGCCTGTCGCCTTGCGCAATCGACGCCATGCGGTCGAGCTTGGCTCGCGCGCGTGCGAGTTCCGCATCCAGATCCGAAGCTCGGCGCGACCATCTCCGCCGCGCCACGAGATACACAACGACAGCGATCGCCGTCAGGATCAGAGCCAACGCAAGGGCGATCACAGGAAAGGCGGGCCCCATCGTAGACATGTCCAGCGGGGATGACCGCTGCGCTTCGACCCCCCGCAGCGCATCTTCGGCGCGCGCGCGCTCAGAGATCGGGAACATGCTCAGCAACAAAGGCGGCAGGCGGCAAGGTCCCCGCCTGCGCCCCTCGAACCGGGCGTCCCCTGCCGTGCTGAACCCCCGCAACAGTCGGCCTCCTCGAAAGCCCGGCGGTCGCCATTCCCGCCGAGGGGCCTTGTCCGCCGACAAGGCCCGAATCAGCTGTCAACAGGCTTACGAGAAGTTTGGCCCAAAGTCCTCAGCCATGATGAGACGTTCACGGGCAGCAAAACGAGATCTTGTGGATCTGGGCACCAGGCATCAAGGTGTTTGGATGCGCCCACTCGCCGCTCGCACCTTATTTTGCGCCAAGAAGAATTTCTGCGCGTCCGGCGGAAGGACGCCTAGCGGACTAGGCCCAAAATGTCCTTGATCGCGTCCATGTTCGGACGCGCGATGGCGCGCGCCTTTTCCGCTCCTTCGGCAAGCACCGAATCGACGTAACCGGGATCGGCGGACAGCCGGAGGATTTCCGCGCGGATCGGCGAGAGCTTCTCGATCGTGACGTCGGAAAGTGCGTTCTTGAACGACGAAAACTGGCTGCCGCCGAACCGGTGAATGACCTCGGCCTTGGTTTCGTCGGTCAGCGCCGCAAAGATCCCGACGAGGTTGTCCGCCTCGGGGCGTGCCGCCAAAGCCTCGAGTTCTGTCGGAAGTGGCTCGGGGTCGGTCTTCGCCTTGCGGATTTTCTGCGCGATTGTGTCCGCGTCGTCGGTCAGAGCGATGTAAGCGTATTCCGACGGGTCCGACTTCGACATCTTCTTGGCGCCGTCGCGCAGGCTCATGACCCTCATCGCGGGCCCCTGAATGAGCGGTTCGGGCAGCGGAAAGAAGGCGTCGCCATGCCCGTTCGCCGCGATAGACTCGGAATAGTCGTTGTTGAACTTCTGTGCGATGTCGCGCGTAAGCTCCAGATGCTGCCTCTGATCATCGCCGACCGGAACGTGAGTCGCCCGATACAAAAGAATGTCGGCGGCCATCAGCACTGGATAATTGTAAAGGCCGATCGACGCGTTCTCCCGGTCCTTGCCGGCCTTCTCCTTGAATTGCGTCATGCGGTTGAGCCAGCCAAGACGCGCCACGCAATCGAAAATCCAGGCGAGCTCGGCGTGCTCGGCAACCCGGCTCTGATTGAAGACGGCATTGATCTTCGGGTCGATTCCGCATGCCAGGAAGGCGGCCGTCACCTCGCGCGTGGTGCGGGCGAGTTGCGTCGGTTCGTGCGGAAGGGTGATCGCATGCAGATCGACCACGCAATAGAGGCACGGACGCGTAGCCTGCAGCGCCACGAAGCGCTTGATCGCCCCGAGGTAGTTGCCGAGGTGCAGATTGCCAGTCGGCTGAACTCCGGAGAACACGCGCTCGGAAAAGGTCGCCATCGTCGCCCGCCAGCCTAATTCAGGAAATGCAGGGCGGACCTTATGGCAACCTCGGAGCGGACGTGCAAGCAGCTGGTTCGTCGTCCGCGACCGCCAGATCGACCATGATTTCGCCGGCGAGGCGCTCGAGCGCCTTCCGCAACCCCTCGACGCCGAGCGCGTCGGGCGCGCGCAATCGCGCCCTTGCACGGAACATCTCAGAACCGGTGAATGCGGCGCTTTCGAGGTCGCTGGCGAATTCCTCGATGTTGACGCCGAGGCTCGTCAACGACTGGGTGACGTCGCGCACAATTCCCGGCCGATCGTGACCGAGAAGGTCGAGCTTGAGGACGCGCCCCGGCGGCTTCTCCGCTTCGTTCGAGGCGCCCTGCTCCATAGTCAGGTGAAGTCCCGACGACTCGAGCAGGCGCAGCGACGATTGGAGCTCTTCCGCCCTCCCGTCTGGAACGCTGACGAGGAGGATGCCGGCGAACTTGCCGGCGAGCCTGGCCGAACGACTTTCGAGCCAGGCCGCGCCGCATGCGGCGATCTTTTCGGAGAGGGCATTGACCAGCCCTGGCCGGTCGTCGCCGACGAAAGTCAGAACGAGCGGAACCATCGCGGACCTCCATGAAGCGAGCGCGCCGGCGGGCGATGCTAAGCCCGAACCGGCCGAGCGGCCAAACCGCAAATGGAGTGACGCTGCCGCTCAAAGAATAAAGCGGCTGAGATCGGCGTTTCCCGCCAGGTCGCCGACATGGCGCTCGACAAATCCTGCGTCGATGCGGACCGTTTCCCCGGAACGATCGGGCGCGGTGAAGCTCACTTCGTCGAGCACCCGCTCCATCACCGTCTGAAGGCGACGCGCTCCGATATTCTCGATAGAACCATTGACCTTTGCGGCGATGCGGGCGATCGCGGCAATCGCGCTGTCAGAGAACTCGAGCTCGATTCCCTCGGTCGCCATCAGCGCCGCATACTGCTTGATCAGGCTCGCCTCAGTGTCGGTGAGGATCCGTTTGAAATCCTCCTCGGTGAGGGAGTTGAGCTCGACGCGGATCGGCAAGCGGCCCTGAAGCTCCGGCAGAAGATCCGAGGGCCGCGCGATGTGGAACGCGCCGGAGGCGATGAAGAGGATGTGATCGGTCTTGATCGCGCCGTGTTTGGTGGCCACCGTCGTGCCCTCGATGAGCGGCAGCAGGTCGCGCTGCACGCCCTCGCGCGAGACGTCGGCGCCGCCGCGGCCTTCCCGGGCGCAGATCTTGTCGATCTCGTCGAGAAACACGATGCCGTTGCTTTCGACTTCCGCCATGGCGTCGCGCACGATCGCGTCCTGATCGAGGAGCTTGTCCGCCTCGGCCGCGATGAGCGGCTCATGCGCTTCCGCGACCGTCATCCGCTTCGGCTTGGTTCGCTGGCCCCTGCCGAAAATGTCGGCGAGGTTAATCGCGCCAATCGAGGCGCCAGGCATGTTCGGGAGCTCGAACATCGGCATGGCGGGACCGCTCTGAGGCAGCTCGATCTCGATCTCCTTATCGTTCAGCTCGCCCGCATGGAGTTTGCGCCGGAACGCTTCCCGCGTCGACGAGGAGGAGCTCGCGCCGACAAGCGCGTCCAGCACCCGCTCTTCCGCAGCCAACTCGGCCTTGGCCTCGATGTCCTTGCGTTTGCGGCTCTTGACGAGAGCGATGGCGACCTCGATCAGATCCCGCACGATCTGCTCGACGTCGCGTCCGACATAGCCGACTTCGGTGAACTTGGTCGCCTCGACCTTCAGGAACGGCGCCCCCGCAAGCCTGGCGAGCCGGCGGGCGATCTCCGTTTTGCCGCAGCCGGTCGGCCCGATCATCAGGATGTTCTTCGGCATCACCTCTTCGCGCATCGGCGAAACGAGGCGAAGACGCCGCCATCGGTTGCGCAAGGCGATCGCGACGGCTCGCTTCGCGTCCGCCTGGCCAACGATGTAGCGGTCGAGTTCCGAGACGATTTCGCGCGGGCTCAGGTCCGTCATGAGGTCATTAGGCTTTCGAGGATCAGATTGGCGTTGGTGTAGACGCAGATGTCCGCTGCGATGCGCATCGAGCGGCGCACGATCTCCTCTGCGTCCAGCGGCGTCGGCAGAAGCGCGCGCGCCGCGGCGAGCGCGTAATTGCCGCCCGATCCGATCGCCATTGTCGAACCTGCCTCTTCGACCTCCGGCTCCAGCACGTCGCCCGCGCCTGAAACGGTGAAGCTCGCGCCCCTGTCGGCGACCAGCAACATCGCCTCCAGGCGGCGCAGATAGCGGTCGGTGCGCCAGTCCTTCGCCAATTCGACGCAAGCGCGCGCAAGCTGGCCGGGATACTGCTCGAGCTTCGCCTCCAGCCGTTCAAACAGGGTGAAGGCGTCGGCGGTCGCTCCGGCGAATCCGGCGATCACCTCGCCCTTGGCGAGGCGACGCACCTTGCGTGCGTTCGACTTGACGACCGTCTGTCCCATGCTGACCTGGCCGTCGCCGCCGATCACGACGCGATCGCCCTTACGCACCAGAAGGATCGTGGTCGCGCGCCATCCCGGCGAACGGGCGGCGGCATCGTCTGTCATCGGGATTGTTCCTCAACCGGGCGAGCGCCGCATCTAAGCGCCGCATCTATAGGCGCAAAACCTGGCGCGCAAGGGCGGACTGCCGGCGCGGGTCGGGGCTGCGGCCCTGGGATGAATGAAAAGCCGCCTAGGAGGGCGAAGGTATGGCCGACGTCGTCGGCGGCCGACATTTTCAAGACCGCGCCATCGCCGGTTTGAAGGCCCTTCGCGCATCGCAAATGCCGCCCGGATGTTTGCATTTCCTTGCATGTTCTTTTCGGGATCGAGCGATTTCGACAGGTTGCGACGACCCCTCCCCGGACCCCTCCCCCTCCACAAGGCCGATAACATGTCAGGCGACATGGAAAACTGACACCCTGGCGACATCAAGAATTGACCCCCCTCTGACAAGAGGAGGAAGAGCGATGGGGTCGGAAGAGACAAACTCCCCGCGATGGTTGGAATCGCGGGGGAGAGGATGCTGAGGCCGGATGACGTATCGGCGATGCTCCGGCTTCGTGGGCTGGGGTGGGGAACGAAGCGGATCGCGGCGGAGCTGGGCTGCAGCCGGAACACGGTGAGGCGGTACGTCGAGGCGGACGGCTGGGCGGCGTACCGGACGCAGCGGCG
>DASRSL010000171.1:0-20185 GCA_035656495.1 Roseiarcus sp. | reverse complement strand
TCTAGGTACCGTCATTATCGTCCCTAGCGAAAGAGCTTTACAACCCTAAGGCCGTCATCACTCACGCGGCATGGCTGGATCAGGCTTGCGCCCATTGTCCAATATTCCCCACTGCTGCCTCCCGTAGGAGTTTGGGCCGTGTCTCAGTCCCAATGTGGCTGATCATCCTCTCAGACCAGCTACCGATCGTCGCCTTGGTGGGCCGTTACCCCGCCAACAAGCTAATCGGACGCGGGCCAATCCTCCGGCGATCAATCTTTCGCCGCCAGGCCGTATCCGGTATTAGCTCAAGTTTCCCTGAGTTATTCCGAACCGGAGGGTATGTTCCCACGCGTTACTCACCCGTCTGCCACTGACGTCTTGCGACGCCCGTTCGACTTGCATGTGTTAAGCCTGCCGCCAGCGTTCGTTCTGAGCCAGGATCAAACTCTCAAGTTCAACTTGAAGATCCAATCCCGACCGGTCACGCAAAAGACGGAAAACCCCATCCGGGGCCCCGCCTTCCTCATTGACGAGTTCCAAAACACATCCGCTCCCGAAGACCCTCGACCCGAAGGCCAAGCCTCGCGGCCTCCCTCCAGAGAACAAACGCC
Organism: Roseiarcus sp.; assembly: GCA_035656495.1. Taxonomy (GTDB): domain Bacteria; phylum Pseudomonadota; class Alphaproteobacteria; order Rhizobiales; family Beijerinckiaceae; genus Roseiarcus. The sequence goes on along the minus strand of DASRSL010000171.1, from coordinate 19,592 downwards.
CTCAAAAGCACGATGATTTCAGAAACGTGACCGTCGTTGGTCTCTTTTCGAGAAGCCAATGCCGCCAAATCGGCCGACCCGCCAAAGCCGGCCAGCCAATCCGCAAGCCAAGGCCCCTCACGCAAGGACCACGCCGCCCACGTCTCTCTTCCTTCCGATGCAATTGTCAAACAGCACGGGACCCGCCTGCCCGGCTCGCGCCGGATCCGCCGACTCCCTTGAGACCTCGGCCCCGACTCCGAGGCGATCCGCCTGCGACCGAGCCCAGGCCGGAATTCGAATAGGCTTCGCTCATGCGAAGCAGGGACAACCGAAACCTTTCCCGCCCCCGCCTCTCAGCGGGGAGAAGAGCGCTCGAGCAGTTCCCGAAACCCACCGCGCAAAGCGCCGCAAGAAAAGCGCGCCGCTCCGTTGGAGGGAGCCCATATAGAGCGACGGCCTTTTGGTGTCAACGGAGCCCGAAGAAGAAATTTTTCAGCTGTGGATCGCCTCCGGTTCGCGCCGCCTGACGTGCATTTTCACGCCGCCGCGCGGCCGCAGGGTGACGCGCTGCTGCGGCATCACGGCCTGTCCGGCGACGAGCTCGAAGCGGAACGCCCGCAGGAGGTTGGCGAGGATGACGATCGCCTCCTGCATCGCGAACGCCATTCCGATGCAAACGCGCGGGCCTGCGCCAAAGGGGATATAGGCGTAGCGATCGATGCGCTCCCGCCGCTCGCCGAGGAATCGAGACGGATCGAAGGCGTCCGGGTTATCCCATAGGCCGCGCCGGCGGTGCATCACGTAGGGCGAGATCGCGACCACCGTTCCGGCCGGAATGCGCCGGCCCAGAATCTCGTCGTCCGCTATGGCCTGGCGGGCCAGCATGGCCGCCGGAGGATAGAGGCGCAACGCCTCCTCGAAGACGGCGCGCATAACCTCGCACCGCTCGAAGGAGGCCGGCCGCCGGGGATCGAAGACCCGCGCCGCTTCCTCTTCCGCCCGCCCACGCCATTCCGGCGCCTGCGAAAGCAGATAAAGCGTCCAGGTGAGCCCGTTCGCGGTCGTCTCGTGACCGGCCATGATGAAGGTGACGATGTTGGCGCGGATGCTGGCGTCGGGCAGGCCGGCGCCGGTTTCCGGATCCTTCGCGGCGAGCAGCAGCGTCAGGAGATCGCGGGGCACCTCGCCGCCCCGGTCGAGAAGCGCCTTGCGCTTCGAGACGATGGCGTCGACGGCCTCGTTGAAAAATGCGAGCGCAGGACGCCCGCGCCTTCGTCCAAGGCGCGGCAGAAAGGCGGGCGCGCCGACGAGATCGAGTGGATCCAATCGTCCGAAGCTGTTGAAGTAGCTCGTCACCGCGCGCTGGAATTGGCTCGGCTCCCGCCCGAGCCCTTGTGAAAACAACGTCTGCTCGAGGACCTCGAGCGTCACGCGCGACGCCAGTTCGCCGACCTCGGTCACGGCGCCATCGCGGCGATGGCCGAGTCGGTCGACCGTCGCCTCGACGACCCTTTGCACGGCGGGCGCGAATTCGGCGACCTGGCGCGGCGAAAACAGCGGCGCGAGCGCGCGGCGCTGCAGCCGCCACGACTCGCCCCCGGCGGTCAGCAGGCCGTCGCCGAGGCCCGGGTTCAGGATCTTCAGCTGCAAGTCGTCCTTGCGGTAGTTGGCGGCGTTGTCGAGGAAGAGGCGCCGGACCGCGGCCGGATCGTGGGCGGCGGCGCGCAGGCCAAGGATCGTGCGCCCGATCGAGAACGGCCGCTCGAAATCCGCCACGCCCCAGATTTCGAGAGGATTGCGCCGGAGGGTGAGAATCATCGACAGCGCGCCGAGCGGCTTTTCCGATCGCCGCGGATAGGGGGGAACAAAGGGCCGGGTCTCGTAATGTGCCGCCGACATCGAACTCGCCTCAGCCAGTCGCTATTGGCCGAATCTAGAGGGTCGCTCGCCGCCGCGACAGGGGAGGTCGCCTTTTTCTTTCCGGCCGAGCCGCTAGAAGGCCGTCCTCTGGCGCATGGCGGCGGCGAGCGTGCCGTCGTCGAGGTAGTCGAGCTCCCCCCCGACGGGAACGCCGTGGGCGAGGCGAGTCACCTTGACCGGATAGTCGGCGAGAAGACCGACGACGTAATGCGCCGTCGTCTGGCCGTCGACGGTGGCGTTGACGGCGAGGATGACCTCGGCGACGCCGCCGGAGGCGACCCGTTCCACGAGAGAGGTCAGGTTGAGATCGGCGGGGCCGACGCCGTCGAGCGGCGACAGGACCCCGCCGAGCACGTGATAGCGCGCTCTCAGGGCGCCGGCCCGCTCCAGCGCCCAGAGATCGCCGACCGTTTCCACCACCACGATGGACGAGGGGTCGCGCTGATTGTCTGAGCAGATCGTGCAGGGATCGCGCGAATCGACCGAGCCGCAGACCGAGCAGGCGACGATGCGCGCCTCGGCGATCCGCATCGCCTCCGTGAGGGGCTGAAGCAGCGTCTCCCGCTTGCGGATGAGATGCAGCGCCGCCCGCCGGGCCGAGCGGGGGCCCAGCCCGGGCAGACGCGCCAAGAGCTGAATCAGCCGCTCGATTTCCGGCCCGGCGACGTTCGACGACATTCTAAAGCGGCAGTTTCAGGCCCGGCGGCAGCGGCAGCCCCGCGGTCAGAGACTGGATCTTTTCCGCCGCGGCGCGCTCGGCCTTGCCCTTGGCGTCGGCGAAGGCGGCGATGATGAGATCTTCGAGCATCTCCTTGTCCGACGGGGTCATCAGCGACTGATCGATCTCGACGGCCTTGACCTCGCCTTTGGCGGTCATGGTGATGCGGACCATGCCGCCGCCCGAAAGGCCTTCGACGTCGATGCGCCCGAGCTCCTCCTGCGCCTCCTGGAGCTTGGCCTGCACCTCCTGCGCTTTCCTCATCATCTCCATGATGTCCATGGCGGGCCTCTCCTCGTTCAAAGGTCGTCGTCGACCACATCGGAATCGGCGTAGCCGACGTCGTCGTCAGGCTGCGACGACAAGGCGTGCGCCGCGGCGGCGTCCGGCGCGCGCACCTCAACGATCCGGGCGCCCTTGAAGCGCTCGAGCACCTTGCGCACCACCGGATGCGCCGCGGCGCCGCTCGTCCGTTCGGCTTCGCGAGCGGCTTGCGCTTCGCGCAGGGTCGGAGCCGTCGAGCCCGGCGCCAGCGCCACCATCCAACGTTCGCCGGTCCACTCCTGCAGGCGCTTGGCGAGCGTCTGCGCGAGGCTTGGCGAAGCCCCCTCGGCCACGGAAAAGGCGATGCTGCCCTCATCGAACCGGTCGAGCCGCACGTCCCGTTCGAGGGCCTGAACGAGCTGGATGTCGCGCTTTTCCCGCGCCAGAGCGACGACGTCCTCGAACCGCGCGAGCCGGACTGTCGAGGCCGGCGGAGCCGCGGGCGCTAGGACGCTCCCGGCGATCGCGCGCGCCGCCGCGCCGGCGGCGCTCACGTCCCCCCGCGGAACGCCGGCGGTTGGAAGCGGCGGCGCATGACGCGGCGCATAATCGGTCGTCTCGGCGAGCTTGCGCAGCGCCTCCTGGGGCGTCGGCAAATCGGAGGCGTAGGCAAGGCGGATCAGCGCCATCTCGGCGGATGCGAGGGGGCGCGGGCTATCGTTCACGTCGTCGAAGCCATGCAGCAGAATCTGCCAGGCCCGGGTCAGCGCGCCGATCGACAGCCTGCCGGCGAATTCCCGGCCCTTCTCCCGCTGGCTCTCAACGATCGTCGCGTCGTCGGGCGCTCCCGGGGCGATCTTGACCTGGGTGACGTAGTGGCAGACCTCGGCGAGCTCGAGGAGAATGTCGGCCGGATCCGCGCCGGCGCGATAAAGCGCGCGCAGGAGTTCGAGCGCTTCGGCGATTTCGCCCTTCATCGCGCGCTCGAACAGGGTGATGATCTCGCCCCGGTCGGAGAGGCCGAGCATGGCGCGTACGGCGAGCGCGGTCACCCCGTTTTGGCCGCCGTAGGCGATGGCCTGGTCGAGCAGCGAGAGCGCGTCGCGGACCGAGCCCTCGGCGACGCGGGCGACGACGGCGAGCGCCTCCGGCTCTGCGGAAACACCCTCGAGGCCGCAGATTTTCTCCAGATGCCGGATCATCAGGCCCGACTCGATCCGCTTCAGATCGAAGCGGATGCAGCGCGAGCGCACCGTGATCGGCACCTTCTCGATCTCGGTCGTGGCGAACAGGAACTTGACGTGCTCGGGCGGCTCTTCCAGCGTCTTCAAGAGCGCGTTGAAGGCCTGCTTCGACAGCATGTGCACTTCGTCGATGATGTAGACCTTGGTGCGCGCCGAGACAGGGCGATAGCGCGCGTTCTCGATGATCTCGCGCACGTCGTCGACGCCTGTGTGCGAGGCGGCGTCCATCTCGATCACGTCGACGTGACGCGAATCCATGATCGCCTGGCAGTGCGCGCCGATTTCCGGCATGTCGACGCTAGGCCGATCGATCTTGCCCGGAACGCTGTAATTCAGCGCGCGGGCGAGAATGCGCGCGGTCGTCGTCTTACCGGTGCCGCGCACCCCGGTGAAAATATACGCTTGGTGGATGCGGCCCGCGGCGAAGGAATTGGCGATCGTCCTCACCATCGCCTCTTGGCCGATCAGATCCTCGAAGCGCTGCGGCCGGTATTTTCGCGCCAGAACCCGGTAGGGAGAGGCTGCCGCCGCCGGCAAAGGCGCGAGCGAAGCGGCCGGCGCATCGACGGAAAACAGGGAGTCGCTCATCGGCCGGTCGCCCTGGGTTTGAGGCTCGGCAGCGCCGCAGGCGCGACTGGAAGGCCGCTTGCTGGCCGCCCTCTGAACCGTCCTTCGGGACGCTCGCTTCGCGAGCTGTTCAGGACGAGGGCTTGTCCTGGGGCTCGGCGCAATGATGCGTTCAATTCCGTTCGTTGGTCGGTCGGGCCGAAGGAGAGGGGCGAAGGTGGGAGGTTGGACAAAGACCCGCCCTGTCTCGTTAGGGCTGCTTCCTTCCGGACCTGACCCGATTGGCGAGCGGTACGTCCTTCGCCAACCTCCCGGCGCCTATGTGGACCATCGGCGGCCGGCATGCAAGGGGTGGGCGACTCGCCCAGGGCAGGGAAAAATTTCCCGCTCCGAGCGTCTATCAACTCACGACCGGAGCCCGGGCTCGCGCCGATGCCCGGCAGAGAGAACCTCACGCCTCGAACGCCGATGCTCTCTTACAGGAACTCCTGTACTTCCTCGATCGACGTCTCCCCGATCGGCCGGTCGTAGACGATTTCCCCGCGCGCCATCGCCACCACGCGGTCGCAGGACTGGAACACGTGGTACATGTTGTGACTGATGAAAATGCCGGTGACGCCCTGGCTCTTCAACGCCTTGATGAAGCCGATCACCTTGTTGGTCTCCTTGACGGAGAGCTGGTTGGTCGGCTCGTCGAGGATCAGCACCTTCGACTTGAAGTGCATCGCCCGCGCGATCGCCACCCCCTGCTGCTGGCCGCCTGAGAGTTCGCCGACCAGCGCGTCGGGGGAACGCAGACGCAGGTCGACGTCGGCAATCGCCTTGACGCTGTCGTGGCGCATGCGCGTCTGGTCCATGAAGCCGAAGCCGAGAAAAGATGCCCTCAGCGGCTCGCGGCCGACGAAGAGGTTGCGTGCGATCGACATTGTCGGGACCACCGAACTCGTCTGGTAGATGGTTTCGATGCCGAGCTTCATCGCCTCCTTGGGCGTGCGGATGTCGACCCGCTCGCCCTCGACATAGATGTCGCCGCCGTCGGGCGGATGAACGCCGGAGAGGATCTTGATCAGCGTCGTCTTGCCGGCGCCGTTGTCGCCGACCAGGCCGACGACCTCGCCTCTTTGGACCCGGAAGTGGACGTTCTTCAGCGCATGGACGCCGGAATACCATTTGTGCAGGCCGCGGCCCTCGATCAGCGGCGCCCCCATCATCTCAGGTCTCCAGCTTGATCCGGCGCGACGTGCGGCGCAGCCAGGAATTGCCGACTACCGCGAGGATCAGGAGCGCGCCGATCGCGAACTTGAACCAGTTGGCGTCGACATGCGAGAGCACGAGGCCGTTGTCGATGACGCGAATGAGCACCGCGCCGACGATCGCACCGAGCACCGTGCCGATGCCGCCGTAAAGCGACGTTCCGCCGATGACCGCGGCGGCGATCGCCTGCAATTCCAGTCCCTCGCCGAGCGACGGCAAAGGGGAGCCGAGGCGCAGCACCTGGATGATGCCGGCGAAGCCGGCGAGAACCGCGCTCAGCACGAAACAGATCATCTTGACCGCACCGGTCGGGATTCCCATGGCCGCCGCCGCCTCGATCTGGCCGCCGGTCGCCTTGATCCAGTTGCCGAAATTGGTCAGCGACAGGAGCGCGGCGAGCAGGACGGCGATCGCCGCGAACCAGAACATCGAGAGGCGGATGAGGCCGACGAAATAGGTGAAGACCCACGAGGGGATGTCGGCGGGGAGCACCGGCGGAAAGCCCCCCGATATGACGACGGTGATCGAGCGCGCCACGAAAAGCATGCCGAGCGTCGTGATGAAGGAGGGAATGGCGAAGCGGAGGGTGATGAACCCGTTGAGGAATCCGACGACCGCCGCCGTGGCGAGGCCGAGCAGCACGGCGGGGACGAACGGGACGTCCGCCACCATCGACACCGCCATGACCATCGGCGTGAGCGCGAACACCGAGCCGACCGAGATGTCGAACTCGCCCGCGATCATGAGGACCGTCACCCCCATCGCCACCAGCCCCATCTCGGGCAACAGTCCGAGGACGCCCCGCATGTTCTCGTAGGACAGGAAGAACCCGTTCGAGGTGAATTGGAACAGGACGACGAGCAGCGCCAGCAGCACGACTCCGGCGAGCTCGGGCTTGTCGAGATAGACTTTGAACAGACGTTTCATCGGCCTCGGTGTCGCGAGGAGAAGGAAGCGGAGGGCGCAAGAACGCGGGCGCCTCGGCGATGCCCGCTCGCTCGGTAGGCTTGATCGCTAACGGAGGCCCTTCTTGACGAGCTCCAGGATCGCCTTGGCCTGGTCCGGATAGATCAGCGCCTTGCCGGTGTTGATGTCGGTCGGCGCAAGCGCGACGGTCTTGGTCAAATAGGCCTCCATGACGGGCATGAAGCCCTGCATGTAGGGTTGCTGGTCGACCTGAACCTGGACGTAGCCGGACATCATTTCCTGCACGACTTCGGGCACGAGGTCGAAGCCGCCGATGAGGACCTTGCCCGGGGGGACGCCGCGATCCCTCAGCACGCGGGCGACCGCGGCGTCCCAGAAGCCGGTGTCGAAATAGGCGTTCACGTCCTGGTTGGCGTTGAGATAGGCGCCGACGCGGTCGGCGGTGATGGCGAGGTCGGTTCCAGTGTCGAGGCGCATGATCTTGATCTGGCGTCCCGGATTGGCGGCCTTGAATTCATCCAGCGCCTTCATGATGCCGGCGGCCCGCTGCTCGGACCAGTTCTGCCCGGGCGCGCTGACGCCGACCACGAGATGCAACGGGCCATCCTTGGGAAGGCGCGCGGCCTGCGCGTTTCCGAGCGCATAGCCCGCGGCATAGAGATCCTGGCCGATGAACGCCTGGCGCGCTTCCTTGGCGGGACCCTGCGTCGCATCGACGTTGACGCCGATGACCGTGACGCCGTGCTTGCGCGCGTCCTGAAGGATCGAGGTGAAGGCGTTGTTGTCGACGATCGACGTCATGAGCACGTCCGGCTTGCCGGCAAGCGCGGCCTGCATATTCGCCGCCTGCTGCTCGATCGAGCCCTCTGTCTGCGTGAAGATCATCTGGCAATCGGCCTGAGTCCTCGCGCAAGCGTCGTCGAATCCCTTCTTCACCGCCTGCCAGAACGTGTTCGAAGGCGAAGAGTGGATCGTGAAGGCGATCTTTACCGAAGCGGCCTCGACCGAACCCGACAACGCCAGCGCGAACGCCGCCGCGCTCGCAGTCGCCAACAACCTCATCATATTTTTCCTCCCGATACTTTTGGCGCCATTCTCGGCCCGCGCGATCATACTACTCCGCTTTCGACATGCGCACCGTCGCCGTGAACTTTTTTGTGATGTCGGGGGCGAGGTCCATGCCGAGTCCGAGGCCGACTGGAACGGTGATGAATCCGTCGCGGACCTTCGGCAACGCCGTGACCAGATCTCGGTACCAGGTTTTGTAATAGGCCCGCACACTCTCCTGGATGACGGCGTTCGGCGCGTTGAGCGAAAGGTGAGTCGAGGCGCACAGCACGACCGGCCCGGTGCAGTCGTGCGGTGCAATCGGCAGATGCCAGGCTTCCGCCATCGCCGCGATCTTTCGCGCTTCCGACAATCCGCCGCACCATGAGAGATCAAGCATGATGACGCCCGCCGCGCCTGTCTCGAGAAGGTCCCGGAACGCCCAACGCCCACCGAGCGTCTCCGAGGCGCAGAGCGGCGCGGGCGAAACCTCGGCGTAGCGCTTGAGGCTCGCGAGGCTGTCCATCTTTATCGGGTCCTCGTGCCACTTCGTGTCGAACGGCGTGAGTGCTTTCGCGATCCGCATGGCGGGAAGGAGCTGCCACAGGGAATGGAACTCCACCATGACGTCCACGCGATCGCCGACCGCCGAGCGAATCTTCTCGAACGGCCGCAGGGCCGCTTTCAGATCGGCGGTCGTGATGTCGACGCCGCCGGTCGCCTCGGCCGCCAGGTCGAACGGCCAGATCTTCATCGCGCTGATCCCCTCCGACAGGAGGTCCTGCGCGAGCTCGTCGGCGCGGTGCAGGAACGCGTCGAGGTCGTCGTACTCCTTGAGGCCGCTCGCCAGGCCCCAATTCGCCGTGCTCTGACCGGCGTTGCGCCGCATGTAGGCGGAGCCGGCGCAAGTGTTGTAGGTTCGGATCCTGTCGCGGGAAAAGCCGCCGAGGAGCTGGGCGACCGGCTGCCCCGTGACCTTGCCGAACAGGTCCCACAACGCGATGTCGAGCGCCGAATTGCCCCGCGTTTCCGCGCCGGTCGAGCGAAAGCCAAGATAGCCATTCAGATCACGGGCGATCCGGTCGATCTGGAGCGGATCGCGGCCGATCACCTTCGGCGCAATGACCTCGTGAATATAGGCCTCGACTGTCTCGGGAGCCATGAAGGTCTCGCCCAAGCCCGTGAGGCCTTCCGAGCTATGGACGCGCAGCCACAGCAGATTGCCGTATTCCGCGAGACGGATCGTTTCGAGCGCGATGATTTTCATCCTAGACCTCAAGGATCGAGAGGAAAGGCCGTCAAAGCTTTGTCCAGGCCTCACTCAAGGCGTCGCACAGCGCGCCGAAGACGCCGCGGCGGCGCGCCAGGATTCTGGACAGGCCCGGGTCGGGCTCGATGCGTCGGCTGACCCGCGTCATCGCGGCGACGGCGGCGTCGAGGTCTCTGTAGAGGCCGACGCCGACAGCGGCGACGATCGCAGCGCCGAGCGCGCCGAGCTCGGCGACGGACGAGAGCTCGAGCGGCAGGCCGATCGCGGAGGCGAAGATCTCGAGCCATGGCGCGCTGCGGGCCGCGCCGCCCGCGAAACGCGCCGCGCGCGGCCGTTCGCGGCCGGCCAACAGATGAGTGATATGGCCGCAATGCTCGAACGCGACACCCTCGTACACGGCGCGGACCATTTCCGGCAGGCCGTGCCAGGAGGCGAGCCCGATGAAGCACGCCCGCGCCTCAGGCTGCTCGAGGCGTCCGTTGAGGTAGGGAAGGAAATAGGGAACGTCGCCATCCGCCCGCGCCCGCTGCACCTCCTCGTTGCAGACGTCGAACAGCGCCTCGCGGCCCTGTCGGCTCGCGTCGGCGCGGCCGAGGACGGAATCGACGAACCACTCGAAAGCGCTCGCCGATGTGGGGCCGGCGTCGGTCGCGACGAACTCGCCCGGCCGCGGTCCGGCGATGACGGCCGCCATCGATCCGTCCGTCGCCGGCGTCCTGGTCGCCAGTTGGTTGAGGCCCCATGTGCCGGCGATCACGCTGATCAGGCTTTCGTCGGTCGCTCCGAGCCCCAGCGCCATCGCCGGGCCGTCGGCGTAGCCGGCCGACACCGGCGTTCCGGCGGCGAGTCCGGTCTCGGCGGCGGCCTTCCCGGTGAGGGCGCCGGCGATGGTCAGCGGCTCGACGCCGTCGCCGAACAGCCTGGCGTAGTCTCCGAGCCCGAAGACATCGAGCGCAGCGGGCGTCCAGCGGCGAAGGCGCTGGTCGGTCAGGCTCGCCGAAGACATGTCGCTGATCTCGAGTCCGGCCTCGCCGGTCAGACGAAAGCGGAGGTAGTCCTTGCAGAAGAGCGCGCGGTCGGCGCCCTGAAGCGCCTCGGGCTCGTGCGCCTCGAGCCATGCGATCAGCGGAAGCGGCTTGCCGGCAAATTGCGGGTTGTAGGCCAGCCCGATCGAGCGGGCCTCGGTCCCGTCGGCGCGCCAGCGCGCCACGACCGACCGCGCCCGCTGATCGGGCGAGAGGATGGCGTTGCGGACCGGCCTTCCGTCGCGGTCGACGAGAAAGAGGCCGTTGCCGTAGCCGGTCAGGCCGACGGCGGCGATCGCGGACGGCGAGACGACCGAGGCGGACAGAACCTTGCGCGCGACGTCGCAAACGGCGGCCCACATGGCCTCGGGGTCGCGCTCGAGAAAGCCGGGCGCCGGATGAAGAGGCGGCATCCCGACGGCGGCGACCGCGCGTTCGACGCCGCGCTCGTCATAAAGCGCCGCCTTGACGGCGGTGCCCCCTGCATCAAAGGCGATGACGTGGCGCTCGGGCATGGTTCACGCTCATTGCGCCATATTCGTTCCCGAATCGAAGCTTTTCAACCGCGCCTCTCCCGCTTGCGGGAGAGGGCTGGGGTGAGGGTAAGAGGTTGCGATCACATTTCCAGCCGACCATCCCGGCGCCGGCTGCGATTGGCTCGGCTCCCGCCACGCCGCCGTCCAGTCGAGCGCGCAGCATCGCTCCGCAGGGAACCCGCTTGCCGCAGGCGCAAAGCGGCGACGTTCGGCGGTGGCGAGGTCATCGTGTCGACCTTAGCGCCGGCCCGGGCGCGGGAGCGGGCAAAAGCCCAAGTCGACCGGGCTTCGCCAGATTTCAGCGCCTCTCGAAGTGTGACGCACATCCCAGTGCAGCGGGCGGCGCCATGCTATCGAACCTTTCCGCAAAGTTTCGCGCCTCCGCCACAGTTGGCGTTCCGGAGGGTGGAGGAGAATTGCTCGTCCGCGAACCAAGTTTCAATTTTGGCCGTCTTGCCTCAAGCAGTTCGGCGTTATGTCTCAACAAGGCCGACTGCCGCGCGACTGCATTTCCTGACGCCCCCCGAAGAGCCGACGCCAATCGGCATCGACCGCTGAGGTTCTATGTACGGAGAATGTCCGTCCCTCCATGTCCGTCCGATGCGAAAGCGAAGCTCGAGTTCGAATAGTTTCCATTGAAGTGGAGCGTCGCCAGCGTTCCGCTTGATTCGGACACGGTCAGGACGCCGGAGCTGCTCGAGCCTGAATACGATAAGGCTGCAATCGGCTGATTGAGGAGGTCGATGGCGTCCGATCCCGCGAAGCCGTTTATCGAGGCGTTGAAGGCGCCGGCGTCACCAAGCGACAGCGTACCTCCGGTGGGGGATGCGAGGGTCACCGCATGCGTGTTGTCGACGGACCTGTCGAACTCGAGGTCGCCGAACGCGCCGACGTTGAGCGCGCCGACGCCGTCGCCGCTCGTGACGGGGCCGGTGAAATCCAATAGGCCGTTCTTGGCATTAATCGTGCTGGCGACCAGCGATCCGGCGACCGTCGTCCGTCCGCCCGCCTGGGTGAAGCCGTTCACGTCGACCGCGGATCCGGCGCCGACCCGGAAAATGCCGCCGTCGATGACGATGTTCGGCGGGTCGAGCACGCCGCCGTTCAGGAGCGTGGTCGTCCCGCCGGCCTCTTCGGTGAACGTGCCGCCAGCGCTGGCCACATGCATCGTCACCCCGTTGATCGTGAGGTTGCCGCTGTTGGTCGCAGAGCCCTCCACAAACAATTTGCCTGCGTCGATCAGTTGAGCCGACGATTGGATTTCGAGCGTTGCGGATGTGAACGAACCGGTCACCGACAGCGTCCCGGTTGAGGCGTTCGTGTTGCCGAAGACCGCATTGCCGCCGAGCGTCCAAATTCCGCTGGCGTCGGCGGTCAGCGTGTTGAATTTGGTAAAATTGTTGTTGGCCGTCCCGTGGCCCTGCAGGATCAGTGCGCTGGTCGCGCCCGAAGCCGTGCTGCCATATGCGCCCCCATTGAGCGTGGAGCCTGTTTGCAAGGTCAGCGTGTTCGCCCCTGCTCCTGCAAAGACGACCGAAGCGATGGTCCCGCCGATCGTTCCGGCATTAGTCACAGCGCCGGCGCGCACGTTAATGGAGACGCCGTCAGCGACGCCGTTGATCGTTCCGCCGACTTGGTTGGTCACCGACCCGCCCGAAGAGAGGGTGACGCCGGCGCTGTTCGTCCCCGTGCCCTTGATGGCGCCGGAGTTCGTCACCGCATTCGTCGCCCCCTTCCCGCCAACGATGTCGACGCCGAAGTTCGCGCCGCTGATCGTCCCGCCGATCTGGTTGGTCAGCGCGCCGCCGGCGGCGAATGCGACGCCCCCTTGGCTCGTCCCCGCTATCGCCCCCGAGTTCGTCGCGATTCCGGCGCCGCCGCCTACATAGACGCCAAGGAACCCGCCGTTGATCTTCCCTGTGTTCGTCAACGTGCCGCCGCTGCTCAACAGGGCTCCGATCCCCGAACCGGCCGTGCCATAGACATCGCCCGCGTTGGTCAACGAGCTCGTCCCACCCGCCATGAAGACGCCCTGCGCAACGCCGCTGATCGTTCCGCCGCTTTGGTTCTTCACTGTGCCGCCCGAGGCCAAGATGAGCCCCGTGCTGTTGGTCCCTGTGCCGCTGATTCTTCCGGCATTCGTCACCAGGTTGGTCGCCGCGCTTCCGCTGCGGATATAGACGCCAAAGCTTGCGCCCGTGATCGTCCCGCCAATCTGGTCGGTCACGGAGCCGCCGCCGAGCAAGGCGACGCCTCCGCGATTCGAGCCGGTTATCGCGCCGGAGTTCGTCACCGAGCCCGCGTAGGCGATATAGACGCCGAGGTTGCCCCCGATGATCTTACCCGTGTTGGCGACCGTGCCGGCTCCGTCGACGACGGTCCCATTCCCGGAGGCCGCCGTACCATAGATATGGCCCGCGTTGGTTAACGAGCTCGTGCCGCCCCCCATGAAGACGCCCTGAGCAACGCCGCTGATTGTTCCGTTGTTTTGGTTCTTCACCGTGCCGCCCGAGGCCAGGATGAGCCCCATGCTGTTAGTCCCTGTGCCGCTGATCTTTCCGGCATTCGTCACCAGGTTGGTCGCTGCGCTTCCCCCGTCGACATAAACGCCCGAATCCACGCCGCTGATCGTGCCGCCGCTCTGGTTGGCGACGCCGCCGCCGCCCGCTAGGTTGACGCCAAAGCCGGCGGTCTTGGCAAGAATCTCGCCCTGATTGGCCACCGACCCCGTTCCGCTATCGATGAGAATGCCGGCGACAGCGCCGCTGATCGTCCCGCCGCTCTGGTTGTCGACTGTTCCTCCGGATTCGGAGCCGACGCCTATGCCGAAAGCCGCCGTAGCGGCGATTGTTGAAGAATTGGTGATCGTGCCGCCGTTCACCAGCCAAACGCCTACGCTCCCGCTCCCCGTGGCGTTGATCGTTCCAGTGTTGTTGAGGGCGCCCCCGTTGATGAACATCACGCCGGCGCTGCTGTCGGCCGAGACGAGGAGCTTCCCCGAGTTGGTCACCGTTCCCCCCTTCAGCGTGTAGACCGCAGAGTCCAGTACGCCGGTGGTGGAAATCGTCCCCGAATTCGTCACTCTGCCGCCGTCCCCGAGGACAACTGCCGCCGTGTTATACCCCGCGTTTGTGATCGTCCCGGCGTTGGTTACCGATCCGCCTCCTCCAACGTATGCGGTCAACGTCGATAGCCCCGACGTCGTCATGCTCAGGGTTCCGCCCAATTCGTTGTCGACAGAACCGGAGGCCAGAACAACCGCCGTCGCGCCTCCGCTGATCGAGCCCGCATTCGTCACCGTGCCGCCCGCGCCCCCGATATATATGGCGACGTAGCCGCTGATCGACCCGCCGCTCTTATTGGTGACAGATCCCCCGTTTGGAAGCGCAATGCCCATGCCGGCAGCCCCGGTTGCGCCGATCGTGCCCCAGTTGGTCACGGTGCTCCCTGGTGACGTGAGATCGATTCCCAGGGAGAGTCCCAGGATGCTGCCATAGTTGGAGACGGTCCAGCTCGTACTCGAGCCGCCGTAGACCCCGACATTTGATCCGGCTGATCCGGCGTCGATTCTGGTCGCGCGGCCGAAGGTGATCGGGTTGTAGGCGCCGAGCAAATACGTTGAGGTCTGAACCGGATTTGACTCAGTCATGGAAACCCCCTGCCCAGCTCCGAAATCGGCGCTCACGCCTCTTTGGGCAGATTGCGCACAAGAACAATGAAGAAAGAATGCCCATCTACTGACAAATATGCGGACGTTAAGCTTTAGCCTTTGTCCCAGCAGCTCTCGAAATAGCCGATGGCGTAGCCGTCGTCGCGCGCCCTTCGCATCATGTGGGGAACGGATCGGAGCGGCACGGCCGTTGCTCCCGAGCTTCGTCGGTATCCTATTCCGGCCGCTTATTCGCTGATGCCAAGGAGCGCTTGCTCGCTCTGGCGGTCGAACAGATAGATTCGGTTGGGAGCGACCGCGGTGCGAACCGTCTGGCCTTCCTTAACGAGGAGGAATGAAAAAAGCGGTTCGGGTTCGACGCCTGGAGACGGGCGGCGCGTTTAAATACGCGCTGCTCCTGCCAGCGGTTCTCTGGGTCGTCGTGTTCACCTTCTTTCCCCTGATCTCGGTGATCCGCTACAGCTTCTCGTCCTACGTGATGGGGGAGGGCATCACCGGCTTCGTTGGTTTCGACAATTACATCAGCGTGCTTCCCTCCGATCAGTTCTGGCAGAGCATCTGGGTTACGGTGATCTATGTCGTGATCGCGGTTCCGATCGAGCTGGCGCTCGGGTTTCTCGCGGCGTGGCTGGTGAATCTTGGCGCTCCGGGATCGCGCGCCTTCCGCACCATCATCGGAGCGCCGCTGTTCACGCTCGAGGTGGCGATCGGCTATCTCGGTGTCACGTTTTTCACCGATCAGGGCGGCCTGATTGCGGTGCCGCTCGCCGCGCTCGGCATCCATGCGCCATGGATGTCCACCGCCTATGGCGGAATCGCCGGCGCTATTCTCCTCGACGTCTGGCGATGGACGTCATTCATTTTCATCATCGTGCTCGCCGGACTGGCGGGTATTCCGAGCGACCTCTATGACGCCGCCGTACTCGACGCCAAGAGCCATTGGCAGGTGATGTGGCATCTGGCGATCCCGCTCGCCTGGCCGGTGATCACGATCGCCGTGCTCCTGCGGACGATAGAATGCCTGAAGGTGTTCGCCATACCCTTTGCTCTGACCTCCGGCGGCCCCGGCACCAGCACGCAGACCTTCAGCGCCATGGACTATCTGGCGACCATCCAGTTCTTCGATTTCGGCAAGGGCTCGGCCATGGGCATCGTCTTCCTCATCCTCGTCTCTGTCGTCATCACCGTGTTCTTCCAGCAGATGCGCAGGACGCTGACGTGAGGGAGAGGCGCCGCAATGGTCAACATCCTCTGGACCCGCGCCGGTTTTTGGTCCCGCTTCATCATCCTTGTCCTGCTGATCGCGGCGGCCGTGTTTACGATCATCCCGTTCGTATGGGCCGCGATAAATTCGGTGAAGACGCTAACCGAGACGTTCCAGCTCGGCGCCTTCATTCCCTTCGTACAGTTCGAGCCGACCCTCGATTCGTGGAGGGAGGTGCTAGCCCGACCCGCAGACCGAGAACGCCTTCATCAGCAGTTGCGTCATCAGCGCCGGAACGACTGTTTTCTCGCTCATTCTCGGCGTCCCGGCCGCCTACGCCCTGGCGCGCTACGCGTTTCCCGTTCGCTCCAACGACATCGCCCTCTGGTTCCTGTCGCAGCGCGTTCTCCCGCCCGCCGTGGTGCTGATCCCCTTCTACCTCCTACTGGTCTACTTGCGACTGATCGACACCTGGACAGGGCTGATCCTCGCCTACTCCGCGTTCAATCTCGCCTTCCTGGTGGTGATCATGCGCGACATCTTCCGCGACGTCAGCACCGAGATCGAGGACGCGGCCAAGGTCGAAGGCGCCACGCCCTGGCAGATCTTCTGGATGATCGCGCTGCCCCCGTCGCTTGATGGACTCGTCGTGTCGTCGGTGCTGGTCTTCGCCTTCACCTGGAACGAGGCCCTGTTCGCGTCCGCATTGACCTCGCAGGCCGCAACGCCCTTCTCCGCGCTCGTGCTCGCCTCCCGCTCGACCCGCGGCGCCGACTTCAACACGGCCGCGGTCAACACCCTGATCGGCATCATCCCGCCGGTCATTTTCTACTTCATCGTCCAGCGCTACCTCGCCCGCGGCCTGTCGTTCGGGGCGGTTAAGGGGTAGTCAGCCGTCCATCAGTTGTCATGCCCACGAACGCGGGCATCGAGAATCGCAGGGTGCGGAAGAGCCGGAAGGGCTCCGCTTCGCATGTTTTGCGACGACTGTCCGAGGCGGGACTCTGGATCCCCGCTTCCGCGGGGACGACAGCCCGGCTGTCGGTCTGAAACGATTAGCGCGCCCCGACCTCCTCGCGCCGCTCGACCAGGTAGAGGTGCTCGCAGACGAGCACCGTCTCGCCCGCCTGGTTGGACACTTCGACCAGCTCGACCACGACGCCGTGGCTCGCGCGGCGGGGATGGTCGCGCTTCTCCTTGATCGTCGTCTTGGCGCGTATGGTGTCGCCGATGAACACCGGCTTGACGAAGCGCAGGCGGTCGTAGCCGGTCGACATCGCTCGAGGGTTGATGTCGGTCGCCGTCATGCCGACGCCAACGCTGAAGACGAGCGTGCCGTGCGCCATCCGCTGCTTGAAGTCCTGCGTCGCACACCATTCGGCGTCCATGTGGTGGGGAAAGAAGTCGCCGGTCTGGCCGGCATGGGCGACGATGTCCGCCTCGGTGATGGTGCGCCCGAGAGTCCAGCGGGTTTCGCCGATTGCGAAGTCCTCGAAAAAGCGCTCCTCGACTTTCATCACCGCTCCCGCTGCCCTTGCTTGTCATACACTTGTGGATGATACGCTCGCTGAAATGCAAGCGGCGCGCCGGAAGAAGGGGAAGCGGTTGGACATCATCCTCAATGGCATGACCTGGAGCCACAAGCGCGGTTACGCCCCGCTGGCCGCGTGCTCGGAGCTGTGGCGCAAGCAGGCCGGCGTCGAGATCCGATGGGACAAGCGCTCGCTGCAGGATTTCGAGGCCTATCCGATCGAGGAGCTGGCGCGACGCTACGACCTCATCGTCATCGATCACCCGCATGTCGGACAGGTGGCGCGCGAGAATTGCCTTGCGCCTTTCGACGGCGCCGCGCGAGCCGCCGACCGCGAGGCGCTCGCTCGTGCGAGCGTCGGCCCTTCTTATGTGAGCTATGGCTTCAAAGGACGGCAGTGGGCGCTGCCGATCGACGCGGCGACTCAAGTGCAGGCCTGGCGGCCGGACCTCGTCGCCTCGCCGCCGGCGCTGTGGGACGAGGCGGTCGATCTCGCCCGGAACGGCATGGTTCTCTGCCCGCTGCGCCCACCGCACTCGCTGATGGTCCTCTATACGCTGAGCGGCAACCTCGGTCGTCCCTGCGCGGTCGAGGGACCCGACCTCATTGACGCCGAGGCCGGCGCCGAAGCCTTCGAGCGCATCCGCGAACTTGCCGCGTTGGTCGATGCGCGCTGCTTCGCCATGGACCCGATCGACGTGTTCGAGGCGATGGCCGACGCCGATTCCCCTTTCGCCTGCGCCCCTCTCGTCTACGGCTACGTCAGCTACACGGAGAACCGATTCCGCGCGAATCGGATCGGCTTCGCCGACATTCCTGCGCTCGGCTCGAACGGTCCCGTCGGATCGGCGCTCGGCGGGACGGGGATCGCGGTCTCCGCCCTCAGCGCGCACAAAGAGGCGGCGGCCGACTTCGCCTATTGGGTCGCGAGCGCCGACGTCCAGGCGGGCCTCTACGCGGCCTCAGGCGGCCAGCCCGCCCATGCCGCCGCCTGGGAGTCCGACGCCGTCAACGCGCCGGTCGCCGACTTTTACCGCGCGACCAGGCGGACGCTCGAGGGATCATGGCTGCGCCCGCGCCACGACGGCTACATGCCCTTCCAGGATTCGGCGGCGCGCCTCCTGAACGAGGCACTGCAGTCTGGCTCGCCGGCGAGGGAGACGGTCAGGCGCGTCAACGCCCTCTTTCGGGCGAGCTTTGCGGCCGAGAGCCGCCGCCAGCTCTGACCCACTACAGCGCGGCCTTGAGCCAACGCCAACATGGCGCTGACCCCGCACAGCCGTGGCGCCGACCCCAACTCCATGCCAACTCCTGACAAGAGCCACCCATTGCCATTCTGCGCCTTTTCAAGGACTTGGCCGTCGCAGGCAGAGAAATAAAGTTGCGAGAAATCCGCGGTGGGCGATCTTATGCGTAGCAAACATGTATATTCGCATTCTCCTTCAACGAGTGCTGTTCTTGTTTTGTACCAGAATTTTCGTTGATCAGCAATGAGGACGTTGCAGAAAAATTTGGCCGGGCACAGTCGCTAAAATCGGCCCAACTCGGCGCGACTCGGCCGGTCGCGGCGCCGCTCCCAGAAGAGGGCGCAACGGCGCATCGACGGGCCGCACAGCGCTCATTGCGGCAAGAGGAAACAAGGATTTGCCGCGAACGAGCAGGGAATTTATTCGAAAGAGCAGGGAATTATTCGATAGAACAGGGATGTCATGCGAAGGAACAGCGAGCGGCGGCCGGATACCCGGATGCTTTTCCGACGGTCCGCAAATCAGAAACAATCCCGTCCGGGAAAAGAGGGACGACGCGTCCGGGCGCGATCGGCGTCCTTCGTCGAGTCGATGGCGGGCAGGAGATGCGCATCGGGCGATCGAGGAGCGAGAAGGAGATGCTGATTGGAATCGATTGGGGCGGCACGAAGATCGAAGGCGTCGCAATGGAGCCTGACGGAACCGAATTGATGCGTCTCCGCGAGGCGACGCCGCGCCACGACTATTTCGGCTGCATCGGCGTCATCAAGCAAATGATTGAGGGGATGGAGACCAGACTGGACCGCCGCGGAAGCATCGGCATCGGAATTCCGGGCTCGCTCGAGCCCAAGAGCCGGCTCGGCAAGGGCGCGAGCTCCACCTGGTTGCTCGGACGGCCGGTCGAAAAGGATTTGATCGAGGCGCTTGCGCGCGAGATTCGCGTCGAGAACGATGCGGATTGTTTCGCCGCTTC
Organism: Roseiarcus sp.; assembly: GCA_035656495.1. Lineage (GTDB taxonomy): Bacteria > Pseudomonadota > Alphaproteobacteria > Rhizobiales > Beijerinckiaceae > Roseiarcus. The sequence goes on along the minus strand of DASRSL010000171.1, from coordinate 213 downwards.
CGAAGCTGTCGACGGCGCCGGCGTTGGGTGCAACGTTGTTTTCGCCGTCATCCTGGGATCGGGCGCAGGGGCCGGAATTGCCATCAACGGATCCGCCCATCACGGGCCCAATAACAGCGGCGGGGAATGGGGTCACAATCCGCTTCCAACACCCGATGTGACCGAGCTTCCCGGCGCTCCCTGCTTCTGCGGAAGACGCGGATGCATGGAGAC
>DASRSL010000170.1:0-5682 GCA_035656495.1 Roseiarcus sp. | reverse complement strand
GCAACGCCCTCGCCAAGACGCCCAACCGCTAACCGTCAGTCGAGATCACTTCACGCCCGCCAAGCCCAGCTTGGCGGGCTTCGCCTTTTGCCGCCTGCCGCGCCCCCCGAAAAAGGGAGTTTTGCGCCGGAAAGTAGCTAGGGCTCACTTCCAAGTATCGAACGCCTTTTCCAGCATCGCTTCGCCATCTTCCGACTTCTGGAACACGAGCTTAGCGATTCTGTCGTCGTTGAGCAGCAACGGGAAGTCGAACCACGCGTCCATCTTCATCAGATCGAGATTGTGGGCGAGGTCCTGGTCGCTCTTGGCGAGAGCGATGAGGAAGTAATCGTCGCTGATTTTGACCTTGGCGCTGTTCAGCTGCTCGGACGTGGTTGAATCGAGTTTACGCATCTGCGGCAAGCCGACTTCCTTGAAGCCAGTGATCGGCGCGGCATCGGCGAACGTGAACTTGAGGTCGATGGTGTGGGTCGCCTCCAGAGTCGGATCGGTGTTCTTCCGCAGGATCATGGTCGCGTGCATTTTGAGGTCCGGAATATCAGCCTCCGCCTTGACCCCGACGGAAGCCGGCTGTCCCGGCGACGCCGGGATCGTCGACCACACGGTCGAGCCTAGGTTGACCACAGGCTTCTGCGGATTGTCGGCCGAGGCGATCAGCATGGCCGCTCGGCCTGTTGGGGGCAGCTGGGCGGAGTTTTGCGTTTCCGGCGGTGAGGCGGCCGGTTCCGTTTGGGTGCCCTGTCCCCCTTGCGGTCCGCCTTCCGCGGGAACAGACGAGGCGGGCGAGGCCGCCTCGGCACGCGCGGGTTCGGCGCGCTCGGCGATCTTGGCGGGCCTCTGCGGCGCCTCCTGCTGAGGCTCGGGCGGCGGGGCGATGGCGAGGTCCTGCGGCTTCTGGCGCATGAGGATCGCCGCCGCGGCGATGGACAGGACGATGCCGAGGACGGCGGCCAGCGCGAGCCAAGGCCACGACCGGCGCTTCTCCGCCTCAGCGGTCGGCGCGAACGGACGCTGCATCTCCGACTCGAGTTTCGGCGGCGATTCGCCGCTCTCGACGTCGACCGTCGCCGCCGGCGCGACAGCGGGCGGCTCGGAGTCTTCGACAAAACTCGCGAGGACCGGCGGAGCGCCGAGACCCTCGGCCGGGTCGACCCGCACATTCGGCACGGGCTTGGCGAAATCGGCTCGCGCCGACGTCTCGCCGTCGGCCCTGGTCAGGATCACGGGCGGGGCGGCACGGGCGTTTGCTCGAGCATCCGGAAGCGGAGCGACCTGAACCGGGGTCGACCTAGCTCCGCTAGGCGAGCCGCGAGGAAAGGCCGCCTCGCCGGACGAGGCAGATGGGGCCGCCGGTCTGACGGCGGCTCTGGCGGTTGACAGAGGCGGCGGAGGCTTCGGCGGCGCAGGCGGACGGACCGCCGCCGTCGGCCGCGGCTGAGTCTGCGCGCCGGCACCTGCCGACGCTGGAGGGACAGGCGGCGGCGCGGCGGGGGCCTTGGACTCCGTTGGCTTCCATGCGGGCGGCGGCCCAACCGCGCGGTTCGCCGCGGACTGTTGCGGCGAGGCCGAGTCGGCCTCGCTCGGCGCCTCGCGCGTGGCATCCGTCGAACTGAACCGCTGCTCGACCTGCGCGATCGCCTTTTCGAGCGCCCGCTCCTCCCGCTCAATGTCGCTGTCGGGCAGCGGCGGGCGCAGCGACCTCAGCTGCGTCACGAGCGCCGTCCGCGCGCGGTCATAGATCGCCTGGCGCGCTGCAGCCACGCTCGCATTCGGAAGATTGTCGACGGCGCGGTTGAGCAGCGATTGATAATCAGCCATTCGGAATGCGCTCGCTCTCCGGCGTCTCAGTCCTGGAATGGGTCGTGCACGAGGATCGTATCGTCACGCTCGGGACTGGTTGACAACAGGGCGACCGGAATGCCAACCAACTCTTCGATCCTTCGCACGTATTTTATCGCCTGCGCCGGAAGATCGGCCCACGAGCGCGCTCTGCTGGTGACGCCCGTCCAGCCTTCGATCGTTTCGTAGACTGGCTCGATCCGGGCTTGCGCGGATTGAGAGGCCGGCAAATAGTCGATCTCCTTGCAGTCCAGCCGGTAGCTGGTTGCGACCTTGATCTCTTCGAAGCCGTCGAGGATGTCAAGCTTCGTCAGGGCGAGGCCGTCGATTCCGCAGGTGCGCGCCGTCTGTCTGGCGAGCACCGCGTCGAACCAGCCGCACCGCCGGCGGCGGCCCGTGTTGGTGCCGAACTCCCCGCCGCGGTCGCCGATCAGCCGGCCGGTCTCGTCCTTAAGCTCGGTCGGGAAGGGACCGGCGCCGACGCGCGTCACGTAGGCCTTGGCGATGCCGAGCACGTAGCTGATGGCGCTGGGTCCGAGGCCGGATCCGGTCGCCGCATTGGCCGCCACCGTGTTGGAGGACGTTACGAACGGATAGGTGCCGTGATCGACGTCGAGAAGCGCTCCCTGGGCGCCCTCGAAGAGGATGCGTTTGCCTGCCCGCCGCTCGCGATCGAGGAGCTCGAAGGCCGGCGCCATATAGGGCAGGACCTTTGGCGCGACGGCGAGAAGCTCCTCGCGAAGGGCCGCCGCGCTCGGCGGCGGCAGGCCGAGGCCGCGGCAGAGCGGGTCGTGATGGGAAAGCAGACGCTCGATCTTGTCGTCGAGCGCCTCCGGCTCGGCGAGGTCCATCAGCCGGATGGCGCGCCGCGCGACCTTGTCCTCGTAAGCCGGCCCGATGCCGCGCTTGGTCGTGCCGATCTTGGTTCCGCGTGCCGCCGCCGATTCCCGGTGGGCGTCCAGCTCGCGGTGAAGGGACAGGATGAGGGGAACGTTCTCGGCGATCTTGAGATTGGCGGGCGTCACCTCGACGCCCTGACGGCGGATCGCCTCGATCTCCTCGGCAAGATGGTGGGGATCGAGCACCACGCCGTTGCCGATCACCGCGAGCTTGCCCGGGCGGACGATGCCGGAGGGGAGCAGGGCGAGCTTGAACACCTTCCCGTCGATCACCAACGTATGGCCGGCGTTATGACCGCCCTGGAAGCGGACGACCACGTCGGCGCCGATCGACAGCCAGTCGACGATCTTGCCCTTCCCCTCGTCGCCCCACTGGGCGCCGACAACAACGACGTTGGCCATCGAGGACCGCTCTCCCTGCTTCCCCAAAATAGGCGAAGCCCCGACGCGAGCGACAACAAGCTGGAGCCGGGGCTCATTGCGAAAATGGCCTAGACGATCGGGGGAGCGGAGTAAAGGCGCGGCCGCGTCGCAGGACCGCCGCAGGCGGGAGTAGCGACGCTGACGCTCTGATCCTTCCTGATCGCCGAGAGCTGTCGGGGCTCGCCCTGCGAGCGCCCCGGCGGGCGGCCCATTTCCCTGCCGCAGGGGTGGCTCCGCGATGCTGCGCGTTGCAGTGGAGGAAGGTTCCACCCAGAGAGTTGTCGATTGATCTGGTAGCTGATGAGCGGCTTGGCTGGGCGACTGGCCGGGCCGGAGCCTCGTGACAAAGGCCGCCTTGGGCGGTTGAGCAATCCGACGGGCCGTAATGCAAATGAAGTCCGAGCAGGCCTCGAAAGTGAAGATATGGACGCCGACCCGCCCCTGTTCGGAGAAGGCCGTGCGAACGGGGAAGCAATCGACGCGCGCACTCGTTCGGTCCATCGAGGTATTGGAAACGGCACGTCGGAAGGGCAGCGCGGGTAATCGGGGGGAGACCCGTCCGTTCGGAGGTTGCGGCTTCGACATCGCGTTTTGGGCGATGGAGCGGCGGGAGTCGGACAGGGCCGTACGACCGTTGAGGCCGGGTAACTCCGGCGGAGGGAAGGGCCCCCGGACTCCTGGCGTGCTTTCTACTGATGAGCGGGGAAGGGAAACGGAGCGATTGGCCAACGCCTCAAGCTACCGCACCCCTCTTCGACTCCACAAAATATCAGGCAACTTCTTGAATTTCGGCCGATTCAGGAAGAAACGGCGCCGAAGAGCCCAAGGATTCCAGGCGGTTCCGTAAAAATTGTAGAGTCGAGGAAGGGCGCGGTGGCTTGAGGCTCATGGCCAATCGCTCCGTTTCCCTTCCCCGCTCATCAGTAGGGTCGAGGACTGGCGCGCGCCGGTTTAGGTCGAAGTTCGTGTTCTCCGTTGGCTCGCTCTTTCGTCTGCGAGTGCCACACCATCTCGACCATGCCACGTTTCCAGCCCCCGCCTCGTCGAACGCAGCGTGCGGATTTCCTCGCACTGCGCTCACCTGCTTGCTTCGCCCCAAGGCTTATGGGACCTATCCTGCCGGAGCGGCTTTCGGCGTTGGTCGAACCACTCGGTAGCCATTGAACAGCTTCAGAGTTTGGTACAGCCATCCCCTACTCCACTGCGTCCAGCCGAAGCCCTTTCGGTTCCGGGCTCGCATCAAATGGCGCCTGATGTTCTGTTCCACCCAGTCTTTCACGAAGCCGAAGCACTCACTGGAATGTCCCGCCCTAAAGTAATTCACCCAGCCGCGCAGCACCGGGTTGATCAGCTTGATGACCCGATCGATCGACCGGTTGCGACTGGTGACGTCGGAACACGTCCTTGAGCTTCGCCAGCAGCGCCGTCCCGCTTTTTGAGCTTGGGCGTGTAGTGGGCGCGCCATCGGCCCCGCAGGCTGCGCACTCGGCGAAAGTCGAACCCAAGGAAGCCGAAGCTCTCGCCTCGGCATAGATCCACGATCCGACTCTTCTCCTCGTTGATTTGGACCTGTAGTTCGGCGAGCTCCTCACGTAGCCGCTTTTCCACCGCCGCCATCAGCCAGTCATGCCGCAGCTGGGCGTCGATCAAGATCACCAGGTCGTCAGCGAACCTCGCGTGTTCGACGCCGGTGTACTTGCCGTAGCGTGTGGCCTCCTTCGCCCGCTCCAGCATCCTGTCCACCTCGGTGAGGTAGAGGTTGCTGAGCAGCGGCGAAATCACCCGCCTTGCGGAACGCCGTGCTTGCCGTTGGCTTTGAGCATCACCTTCAGCAGGCGCATCACGTCGCCATCGTCCACCCGCACGGCCACTTTCGTCAACAGCCGATCATGCCGGACATTGTCGAAATATTTCGACAAATCGGCGTCTACCACGTCGGTGTAGCCCCGGCGGATCAGCCGGTGCGTTTCCTTGACCGCACCGACCGCGCTGCGGCGCGGCCGATAGCCATAAGCACTGTCCTCGAAGTCCGCTTCGAAGATCGGCTCCAGCACGATCTTGGCGGCGGTCTGAGCCACCCGATCCCGAATCGTCGGGATGCCGAGCGGGCGTTCGCCGCCCCCCGGCTTCGGGATGGTCGTACGCCGCACCGGATCGGCCCGATACGTCTTCGAGACGAGGTCCTCGCGCAAGCCCGCCAGCCACGCCTCCACACCATTCGCCTCGATCTCGTCGAAGGTCATCCCGTCCACCCCTGGCGCGCCCGCGTTGGCGCGGGAGAGCTCATAGGCGTGGCGTAGAATGTCCTCGCGGCAGATCTTGTCGTAGAGAATGTAGAAGCGGAAGGCGGGGCTCCGCCTTCGCCTTGCAATAAAGCTTTCTCTGAAGGCTCCTGATCTTGTCGGGCATTTCAAGACTCATCGCCAATCACCCCCTCCTCGCCGTCTTCGAAAGCGCATCAGAAGTCAGGGCCCTTTCCTCCGCCGGAATTACCCGGCCTCGACGGTCGTCCGACCCTGTC
>DASRSL010000169.1:0-2388 GCA_035656495.1 Roseiarcus sp. | reverse complement strand
AAATTTGCCGGCCCGCTGCTCGAAAAGTCGCTCGTCGTCGACTACTGGGCGCACGCCTAACCGGAGCTGACCGAGATGACCAGGTTAGAGCGGCGTCAACCGCCCGCTGACGCTCGCGCGTTCGTTTTACGGGCGCGCCGTCTCGGCTCGAGCGGCGCATTGCCGGCGATATCGGCCAGAGCGATGGCGACGGGCCGCCGGTTCGGGAGTTCGGCTGCGAGCCGAAGTTTGCCGCCCATCGCTGCGACATAGCTGCTCAAGGTCGAGAGCAGAAGGTCCGCGCGCCGCCCCAAGCGCGAGATGTTTTCCTGCTCGACGACCATCAGCGCAGCCATGCGCTATTGCGTAAGGTGTTGGGCTTGGCGTAGATCCCGCAGTGTCAATTCATCTTCGATCAATTCCTTCGTGCGGGCCTCGACTCGGGCGCGACGTTCGGGCGTAAGCTTCTTCAGGTGGTCGTCGAGAGATACTGTCATCGTGAGCCGCCTTTCTTGGCCTTCCCTCGTAACGGGGCAAATCTGTGCGCGTCCGGAAATTGTAGCCGCGCTCGCTGAGCGCGCCGTCGTGGAGCGCCTCATTTTCCGAGCGTCAACGAAGCGGAACTCGCGCGGTCAGCGACCGCGCCTACAGCGGTGCCCGGAATTTGACCCCTCTTACTACCTTTTTCTAGCGTATTGCTCCCTTGCGAAGCGGCAAGCTACGCCGCAGGCGCGGCCGCCGCATCGCCGGCCAGCGTCGTGCGCCGGACATCGCGCACCTCGTTGCGATCGAACCGGCGTACGCGGTGCATCGTCGTTCTGTTGTCCCACATGACGAGATCATTCGGCTTCCAACGATGACGATGGACGAACTGAGGTTGCGTCGCATGCTCGGTGAGGTCGCGCAGCAGCATTCGCGCCTCCGGAATCGTCCAGCCGACGATCGCCCCGGCATGCGAGGCGAGAAACAGCGACTTGCGGCCCGTCTGCGGATCCCTGCGCACGAGATTGTGACGCACGGGGCGAAAATTCTCCTTTTCTTCCGGCGTCATTTCGGCGAAGCCGATCGAACCCCTGGAATAGATGAGCGAGTGCTCGCAGACGAGATCTTCGATCTCCGCCTTCGTGCGATCGTCGAGCGCATCATAGGCGGCGCGCATGTCGGCGAATTCCGTATCGCCGCCCCACGAGGGGATCACCCGGCCGGACAGCAATGAATATTTGGCGGTCACAGGGCGGAAGGAACTGTCGGAGTGCCAGAGCCGGTCGCCCAGCTTGAACAGCCAGTTCCGATCCTCGGCGGACATGACGCGGCCGTCCGGCGTCAAATTGGAGAGATCGGCCATTCCGGCGCCGAGGCGCCGATCGCCGGGTTTGCGGACGTCGCCGGGGGTCGCGTATTTCTCGAGCTTGCCAAAATGCAGCGTGAACCCGAGCTGCTGCGCGTCGGTCAGCGGCTGGTCGCGAAAGACCAGCACGCCATGTTCGCGCATGCCTGCGTCGATGGCGGCGACGTCGTCCGCGGCCAGTGGTGTGGCGCAGTCGACCCCTGTCACTTCTCCCGCGAAGCCCGCTGGCGATCGATTTATGGAAACAGGCATTTCGACTCTCCCCGCGCGCCCCGGAGGGGCGTCTTGATCGTCCCGGGGCTCGGCTTGCGAGAAGCCCGCGGAAGTGCTAGTTGATCTCAATCCTCTAATACGTATAAAATATGGCCGCGAGTCCGAAAAGAGCCACACAGCGGGATGTCGCCCGCAACGCGGGCGTCTCGCAAGCGACAGTTTCGCTCGCCCTCGGCGGAGCGCCCTCGGCGACCAAGGCGACGACCTCGGCGCGCGTGCTCGAGATCGCGCGCGAACTCGGATACGCGCCGAACCGCTGGGCACAGGCGTTGCGGACGCGCCGCACCAAGACCTTGGGCGTCGTCGTGCCGGATATTTGCAATCCGTTCTTCCCTTCGTTGCTGAAGGGCGTACAGAGCGTAGCAGACGCGGCCGGGTACGATGTCGTCGCGATCAATACCGAGGGCGACGCGGAGCGCGAGCAGCGCATTCTCCGCTGGGGTCTCGAAGGTCGAGTGGATGGAATTATCGGAGTATTTTTCGCGCTGCGCGCCGAGGAATTCCGGCCGTTGTTCGAATTGGGCGTCGGCGTCGTGCGCATCGAATCCGGGTCGAAGAAAGTGCGCGATTTGCCGATCGATAATCTCTTCGTCGACAATAGAGCGGCGGCGGCGGCTGCGACCCGTTTTCTGCTGGACCGCGGTCACCGTCGGATCGCGATGGTCGCCGGCCCCGCCGGCCCTCAGGCCGAACGCGCCGCGGGATATCGAATGGCGTTGGCCGAGCGTGGCCTCCGAGCCGATATCGTCGACGGCGCCGAATTCAACGAAGTCGGCGGTCGCGAAGCG